>CAZSSY010000041.1:0-28209 GCA_964609565.1 uncultured Natronomonas sp. | reverse complement strand
ATTCTTGGATGCGGACGAAGCCTTCGATGGAGGAGCCATCGAAGTAGATCCCTTCAGTGAAGGATTTCCTGGCTTGGTCGGCTGGGACAGAGACGTTTTTGACGGTTCCAAGAATATCGGTGAACTGCAAGCGGAGAAAATCTACCGTATGTCTGTCAATATCGTCGAGGACGGCGTCCGCTTCGGAGGTAAGACCTCCGTCAGTTGAGACTTTATCGTTCGTCATTTTTCCTCTCACAGCATTCGTCGAGTGCTATTATTAAAGCATTGCTGCTCTACGCAAATCTGCGTTATCTCACGACAGAAGTGGATATTCGTAAAGTTCTAATCCCTCGGTAGAGTAGGTGGATGTAATGACGTATGAAAACCTTGATCGAAAATTGGTAAATGCTCTTTTGAATGACGGACGAGCCTCGTTACGGTCGTTGGGTGAAGACCTTGATGTATCAGTAACTACTGTTTCAAACCATATTTCAGATCTTGAAGAACAGGGCGTCATTGAAGGGTATGCCCCGCTCGTCAACTACGGGAAACTTGGCTATGACGTTACCGCCATCATTCAACTCAAGGTAGAAGGTGATGCCCTCCCCGAAATTACTGATCAACTCGCCGCTCACAAGCACATGATCTCTGTCTATGAGGTCACCGGTGACCATGATGTCATTGCCATTGGGAAATTCACGGATACAGACCATATGAACGACCAAATCAAAGAACTCCTCATCGATCCTGATATCAAAGAATCCAATACCAGTGTCGTCTTGAATGCGGTCGCCGAAAACGAACAGTTCGAACTCGATTACTGACCGCCGACCCGCCCGCCACGACTACCTTATTACTCGGAAGTTAATCGCTGACTATCACGCATATGGATAGCTAGCTAACTATAGGTGACCTATAACAAAGAATGGGACGTGACTACTACTTGATGCCACGCTCCGTGGCAACACCCCCTACCCATCCCCCCACTGTTGCGGGACCGACTCCCGAGGGTGCCCCCACGCGGGAAACGGTCCCGACGCCATCTCGATTTTTCCGCGCGCTTTCACCGCAGAGCCTCCTCTCTATCCCACCGTAGCGTTCAGCCGGAACCACCGTCTACCGGTCGCATCACCTCCGTTGACCCCTTATCTGTCCGCACAGTAATCAACAAAATTCTGCAGAATTCGAAGACCCGTCTCCCCTGATTTTTCAGGATGGAACTGCGTCCCAAATACATTCCCTGCCTCGTTTGCGACAATTGCAGGGAACGATATCCCGTACTCTGCCGACGCCACTATCGCATCAGATGACTCTGGACTGGCATAATACGAATGGACGAAATAGGCATATTCCCCATCAACTCCAGCAACAAGCGGATGCTCACGTTCCACCCTGAGTTGATTCCAGCCAATATGCGGGATTTTCTGTCCTTCGGCAAATCGAAGGTTCCGACCCGAGATAAGGTCTAATCCTCGCACGTGAGCCTGCCCGTCAATCTCTGATTCCTCACTTGAGGTGAGAAGCATCTGCATCCCTAAACAAATCCCAAACAATGGTTTGCCTGCCGTGGCCGCATCGACGAGTACGTCTCGAAACGGCCCGGCATTCTCCATGCCCTCACTAAACGCCCCGACCCCTGGCAGTACGATTCCATCAGCAGCGCCAACAGCATCCGGCTCATCAATGAGTGTCACGACCGCACCAGCACGCTCTAATCCCCGCGTCACGCTCCGAAGATTCCCCAACCCGTAATCAACCAGAGCGATTTCCGCGTTCACTTGTCGGGTCGCGTTCATACCTTGATTTCTAGCTCGGGAACGCAAGTGGGTTTCTATCCCTCTTCATCAACAGGTCCCGGGCGTAACTCTCGCGACCACTGGACGACATCCACCCGCAGGTGAGGTACCCTGGCACTCGGATCTATTCCGGGCATGGACGGGATCCCTAAACCGGATGCCAGTGGATTCACGGAACTTCTCACGAAGTCGTTGGACAGGGGTCTGTTGACAGAGTACGAGCGAAGCCCGAGCCCCCGGAGGGGTGGGTCAATAATCAGTGAGTCGAGATTGCCCGCTTGAGGCGTCACCAATGTATGCCGCTGCTTCTTCGAGAGTTGCCGTGAGGGTTGCCTCTTGACTCCGGTCGTAGAGTATCGCAGCCGGATGGACAGATATCAATACTGGCCATGATCCGGTGTGGAGGTGGACGGTGTAAAGCGTGCCAGCTTCCTCAGTGACGGCGACGGTTCGATCCAGCAGGTGCTGTGAAGGGACTTTTCCCAATGTGACAATCAGTTCCGGATCAATTGTTTTGAGTTCAACTGCCAGATACTCCTTGCAATTTTCCAGTTCTTGCGTGGTTGGATCTCGATTATCCGGGGGGCGGCACCGTACACAGTTCGTAATCCGGACATCACTCCGAGATACCTCGTGTGCACGCAGCGCCTCAGTTAAGATGTCTCCGGATCGACCCACAAATGGCTCACCTTGTGCGTCCTCGTCAGCACCTGGGCCCTCACCCACGAATACAATCTCGGCATCCTGTGGGCCGACACCATTCACAATCCGTGTTCGGGAGTCACAGAGCGCCGGACAACGTGAGCATTCTCGGACTTCTAAATCGTCGTTCATCGAGTCGTAATGCCTCCTGGCTGTACTACTCTCGTGCATCTGCACCAGACCGGATATAGGCATCGACACGTCGGGCAGCGCGTTGTGCTACCCGAAGTGGTTCCGGCCGGGCGTCGTGAGTGAAGTGCTCGACAACGGTCTCAGCGACCTGGTTATCGATCCCGATGTTCCGAACGAACAACCGGGTATCACCGATCGTCACCGGACGTCGAGGTGGTAATGATTGATATACTGACAGCCGTTGTGTTTGTGCCTCGCCGGTGAATGCGGCTGCGATGTCGTCTTCCAAGCCCATACTCTCCTCGAATGAGATGGCGATGACCGGGCGCTCTGTAGCGTCCGCAATAGCGTGTAAGTCAACCACGTTATACCATGCGAGGGCAACGCCAGCAACGAAGACATACTGAATATCCGGCCGATTAATCCGAGTCCAACAATCAATCACAGCATCAGTGGCATCACGACCCCCGACAGTACAGGTTGCAAACCCAAAGTCATCTACCGTCCGATCCGCACGAACGACCGCCCCTGCCAACGTACTCACTGTCGAGCCATCATCGGTTCCACGATAGGACTCGGCGACGCCGAGCGCTCGACGACCCGATTTCACTGGTTTTGAATTTCTTCGAAGGTTTCGAGTAAATCCTCGCTTGAGGCGTCATCATACTCGAATTCGAGATCGCCATCATGGGTCGGTAAAGTGGAGTGATCCGATTCATCGATATCGGTCTCGATTTTCTGGTTATCTTGTTCGGATTCGTCGTAACTGCCAAACCCCATAGTCAATCATGCATTAGGCCCTCACCACTGTAAAGTCCACGGCGTATATTTCGGTCCAACGTTACCGATCTGGCCTACCACGTATCCACCGTACAGCCCCTACGCGTTTACTTTAATGAAGCGTTACCTACTGGCCGTGCAGATGTGTATCCCAGCCAATCCAAATCGGGAATCGACTACATTTGCCGAACAAGCTGACTCTCCGTCAGTCATCCACTGACCGGCTGCTTGAGGAGGCGTCAGCGTCAAGATGACGGAGAATCTCGCCATACTATGGAAACCATTAACGTCACTGCTGAGGCGGAGACGTTCACGTGTAATGCATATCTTGTGATAGGCGACCGAACTGTCCTCATAGATGCGGGCTCAATGGAGGGAGTTACTGATGTTATTGACAACCATGTTGACACCCTGGATGCAGTCCTTCTCACCCATCAGCACGGCGACCATGTAGCCGAATTAGATTCCGTGCTCTCTGTGTTTGAGGCGCCACTCTACGCCTTCGACCACCATCCCCACCGCGACAACGACCTCCAGGATGGCGACCAGGTATATATCGGGGATGAGGTCTTCGAAGTCATCCATACTCCCGGACATGCAGACGACCATGTCTCCTTCCTCTCGGAAACATCATTGTTCAGCGGCGATGTGGTCGTCCACAATGATAGTGCGTTTGACTATGGGAGTTTCGGCCGGACAGACATGCCTGGTCAGTCCCGGGACCAACTCATCGAGAGTATCGAAACGCTATTTGACCGCATGGGCGATGACGTGACTCACTTATACGCCGGCCACGGCGACGGGTTCCACGGTGACGTCCGAGATGTTGTCGAAACCGCGTTATCTCGAGCAGAAACGTACGAACCAAAATACCCAGATGAATAGAGCCACCGACTCAAGCCCACATCAAGACCACGTACCGACACCATCCATACCGTCCCAGACCAAAGAACTCGTTTGCCTAGGCTGCTCGGCGTTCTTTCGCCTTCGGCCGAAGCCTCTTATAGCCACATTTCCGGCATCGATCTGCCCGCTGGTGGTTTCGAGCATTACACCGCATGCAGATCATTTTCTCAAGTATGCGAGCCTCCGCCTCTTCAAAACTTGCCATGTCCTGACACAAGTGGTCACAGTGGATAAACCTAACCGTTCAGTTTTTTCTGGATGGCAGCAGTATCTCTGGCAATGTACAACCGGATCGCCGATCTTCCACTTGTCATTACTGACTATGAGTTGCAGGCCGCGTCGCTCGATACCTCGAGTGATTTCACCCGAGTTTCAACGATCATCGCACTGACCGGTGGCGACACCACTGGCTACGGTGAAGATGTTGGGTATGAAGCAGACGATCAAACGCAGTTCCAGACGACATTCGCCGATAACGGGCTTGCCCTTGCGGGTGAGTATACGTTCGCGTCCTTCTCGTCGTATTTAGACACCATTGAATTATTTCCCGACCCACCGAGTCGACCAGCTGATCGAAAGTACCGGCGATGGGGATTCGAAAGTGCCGCACTCGATTTGGCCCTCAAACAAGCTGATACCGATCTGGGCCACGTCCTCAATCGAAGTTATGACCCCATCGAATTCGTGGTGAGCACGCGTTTAGAATCGGTGGATCGACTTGATGACATCCGCGCCATCAATCCAACAGCGTCGTTCAAACTTGATCCAACGCCGGATTGGGGTGAGTCATTGATTGCTGCGATCTCTGAACGAGGTGGCGTCCGTATCCTTGACTTGAAAGGCCACTACGAAGGGACGGAAGTTGATAATGAAGCCAATCCAGACCTCTATCACCGCATTACCACCGCATTCCCGGACGCCGTCATCGAAGACCCCGCTTTCACCCCCGAGACCAACGAGATTATCACGGACATCGCAGACCGCGTCTCCTGGGATGCACCAATTTCGGATGTGGCGAGTATTGAGCGTCTCCAGTTCGAACCAGAGTGGCTGAATATTAAGCCATCTCGCTTCGGAACCTTCGAATCACTTCTGACTACCATTACGTACTGTGAAGAACACGACATCAGCATGTATGGCGGCGGCCAGTTTGAACTCGGAGTCGGTCGTGACCAGATTCAATTGCTCGCCTCTTTGTTCTATCCCGACACCTGGAACGATGTGGCCCCGACCGGGTACAACGCGGCCACACTTGATGAAGCCCTCCCCGGGAGTCCACTACCTCCCCCCACAGATCCAACCGGCTTCCAGTGGGGCCCAGCTCCGTGAAGCCGCCCCGTAATCCAGGCATCCCTCAACAGCTCCCATCCACTTCCCTGTCACCCCATCAGTACCCGAGAACTAGCCTACATTTCCAGCAAATAGTGTCATGGGGCATCGAGATATTCAGATTGAACCGCGACAATTTCACTGGAATCTTCACAGGCGGCATACCGGTCAAGCGGTTCTTCATTAAGGTCAAGGAACGTCTCACCCCACCGGAATTTACCCAGAATCTCCTCGGCGTGGTCCCGATGGCCAAGGATGCACAGTGCTCCAGCAAAGGCTTCGACCGTGTTCAACCGAAACGGCCGACCGAAGTTCACCGGATTCCCTGCGACCAAGAATGGTAAGGCCCGATGAGGGCCATCAAGCCCGTAGATCTCCTGTTCGACCGTGTCCCACGAACAATCAAGGACCACCAACCGATCGGTGAGGTCGGCATCAGTCGGCGACAACGCGCGCTCAGCAAACGGATCCAAGATTATGCCGTGCGGTGTCTCCGGGGCGTGATGATGGAGCGTCACCAAGTTAAAGCGCGCCAGTTTTCGAGCTGAGCATTTCTCAGGGTCATCATCCCCCTCATATCTCACATGCAGTTCCACGCCCCTCTCTTAGAGCCTGATGAGCAAAAATACCCCGCCCCCGGGACTATTAGACCACCGCGGCCATGAGGTTTCCTATGGATGGCACCACCTTGCCACAATCCTATTACCAATCCATCGACCAGGACAACTACGAAACCTTGGCATCGATTTTGGCCGAGTCATTCGTCCACTACCGGCCCGACCGAACGCTCACCGGTCGGGAACGATTTCTTACCTTCATCCGGGAGGAACGCCCCATTCAAGACACCTCCCACGTCATCGACACACTCTATCGAGCCTCGAGCGCCACCCCCGACGACAGTTCACCCACACGGATCGCCGCGGAAGGACACCTCGTTCGACCAGACGACACCATCTGGTTCGGATTCGTCGATACGTTCCAGATAGCAGAGAGCGCCATTCAGGCAATCCAGACCTATATCGACAGACCCTCGGATTGATCAATTCCGCCTCCACACGCGGGAGTCCTCTTTCGTGTGAGTCTTGCTGCACTCTTGTATTCAGCCGACTCCAGAAATTCACCACGTGCCCAGGTTTTCAGCCAGGAGGAAGCTACTGCCGCTATTCACTCGTTCTCGAGCCTGGTCTTCGCGTTAGGATGTACGTGCGTTCACTGTGGTTTTCTCCCTCGCTGTTAGCCTTCGCCGACGGCTGATTCACCAACCGGTGGATGTCCGTCAATGATCTCTGTCCCTCCCATATAGGGTTGTAGTGGTTCTGGAACTCGGACTGTACCGTCGGCTTGTTGGTAATACTCAAGAATAGCAACTACCATGCGTGGGATTGCCACACCGGATCCGTTCAAGGTATGGATATACTCCGCTGACTCGTGCTGCTCGGGGCGATACTGAATATTCGCCCGACGAGCCTGGAACGCTTCAAAGTTTGACACTGAGGAGACTTCGAGCCAGCGACCGCCGACATTCGGGCCATCCTCCATATCATCAGCGGGCGCCCACACCTCAACATCATATTTTCGTGCCTGCGTGAAACCCATATCACCGGTACACATTTCTAATACCCGATACGGTAATCCTAACGTCTCAAGCACTGCTGTAGCCTCTGCCAGGAGGTCTTCAAGCCGTTCGGGGCTTTCTGCGGGTCGAACAAAATTCACGAGTTCGACTTTATTGAACTGATGGACACGGACAATTCCCCGAGTCTCCGTGCCATGCTCGCCGGCTTCGCGACGAAAGTTCGGTGAATATGCTTGATGTTTGATCGGGAGGTCGTCGTCGAGAAGGATTTCGTCACGATACATATTCGTCACCGGGACCTCGGCAGTCGGAAGCAACCACAGATCGGTATCATCATACGGTTCGTCGTTCGTGCCCCCAATCCGGTAGGCATCCTCAACGAATTTCGGGAATTGTCCGGTTCCCCGCATCGACGCCGAATTCACAGGAAGCGGCGGAAAGACATCCGTATAACCGTGTTCTTCTCGATGGAGATCAATCATATACTGGATGAGTGCATGTTCCAGCCGGGCGCCGTCTCCTTTGGCGAAGTAATACCCTCCGCCAGTCACCTTCGCTGCCCGCTCAAAATCGAGAATCTCAAGGTCTTCACCCAACTCATAGTGGGGAACAACTTCGGCAGGCAAATCTCGACGGTCATCGAACCCCCACCGGTCAGTCTCCACATTCTCTGATTCATCATCGCCAACCGGAGCATCTGGATGTGGAATATTCGGTAGTTCCAGCAAGCGTTTTTCGAGTTTAGTTTCGTATTCGTCGGCACGCGCCTCGACTGACTCAAGCTCCCGTTTGAGTTCCCGCGATCGAGTAATGGCCGACTCCGCCTCTTCGTCGTCATCTTGGCGTTTGAGTTCGGCGATCCGGTCGGATACCTCGTTCCGCTTGTGGCGGAGATTGTCGCCTTTCGCCTTCAGTTCTCGCCACTCCGCATCGATTTCAAGAATAGCGTCAAGGTCAGCGTCGACACCTTTGGCGTCAAGGGCCTTTCGCACCTCGTCGGGGTACTCCCTGACGAACTGCCGCGATAGCATTTCCTATCGGTTCGCTTGGCCCTGGGAAAGTCGTGTCGGTCCCGTACGAACTCCAAATTCTGCCCATCCATCAGGCGCCGTCCAGCGACTACTAGGCCAGGCCGACGAGCGGGTCAACCAGCCCTCCTCATCCACATTGCTATTCGATGCTATCGGTCTCTTCTGTGTCGTCAACCGAGGACACTTGCATGTCGAGTTGACAACAGAACGAAGTGGACGGACATCCACCTTCCAGGCATGATTGAACAGTATCTCGAACGGCTCTTTACCTGGGACAGCCTCGAAAACACCGAACGGGGCATTGAATTCGAACTTAAAAATCGGCTTATCCAAGCTCAATTCGAAGGTGTCACTACCGTAAAACTCGATGGCCATGCCATCCAGCTGTCAGACATTACATTGGACCTCTCCGAAACTGAAGCATACACAGCCGATGAGATCACCCCGGAATCCCCGTTACAATTAGATCTCGCCGAAACAGTGCAAGTCATCGCTGACATCGAGAGACTACGGTTGGGCGTCCACGAAATCGAGATTGGCTTCCGCGTTGAAAACTATGGAGATGTCAGCTTTACAACTGATGACGAGATTACAGAAGACGATCTCATCGATATCGATCCCGCCGAATGGACCGTCGACGAACTCCGCACCATCACAGAGGACATCACAGAACCAACGAGCTTCGAACGCCTCATTGAACGGGAGCAGAACGGGAAAAACCGGACAACAGCAATCGACATCCTCGAAACTGCACTGGCGGACGCTGAGCCCTTAACCGAAGATGAGATGGTGAAAACAGACGTCTCAGACAAAACATCCGGCGGAATTGTCCAAGACCTCCTTGTTGATATTCTCGAATCCCCTCACCGAGTTTCTGTCTACCTCGCCGTCCAAACACTCGGCAGCGGGACACCTGAAGAAATTGCAAACCGCACCGTTCTCCCCACAAACACCGTTCGATCCACTCTCGCTGACTTCGAAAGCGAAGGTATCGCCGAATCCAAAGACAATGGCGCGTACACCGTTGCTTCCCCA
Source organism: uncultured Natronomonas sp. (assembly GCA_964609565.1). Classification (GTDB taxonomy): domain Archaea; phylum Halobacteriota; class Halobacteria; order Halobacteriales; family Haloarculaceae; genus Natronomonas. The sequence continues at coordinate 18,940 of CAZSSY010000041.1, read as the reverse complement.
ATAACCGTCCTCCAAAAACGCCAACAAGACCTGTGGAACGTCCTCAAAAACACACTATAACCCGGTCCTAACCCAGCCCAGCATCCTGCCAACAGATATCTCCACGGACGACGCGGATTACGTTGTCTCAAAGCGAGGCATGATTTTACTTATCTGCTGTCCGTTCACCTGATATGGCAATCGGTGATGTCTCGTCTGTCGACGGTGTCCCCGGCTGCTACTACGTAGATACAGGGATGTTTGATACCGCAGAATATGGTGCTGTATATATTTATGACACCACTCGCCCGGCAATCATCGACACCGGGATTGGGACCAATTATCATCGCATCCTATCGGCACTCGAAACAGTTGACATCGCGCCGAGTAACCTTGAAGTCATTGCGTTAACCCACGCCCATCTCGACCACGCCGGTGGGGCCGGCTACATCGCAGCAGAAACCGATGCCACCGTCTACGTCCCAGAGAATGCCACGACATTCATCGAGGCTCCGGACCGACTCTGGGAGGGAACGAAACAAGCCGTTGGCAGCCAAATTAAATACTATACAGAACCAAAACCAGTCCCCCGTACGCAGATAACCCCGCTCCAAGACAGGTCGACGATTGACCTCGGCGACCTTGAACTTACCGTCTACCCTGTCCCGGGGCATGCCTTCCATCAAGTCGTCTTCCATGAACCGGAATCAAACGCGGTTTTCACAGCGGATGCTGCAGGCATCTATATCCCCACATTGGATGAAATCCGGCCAACATCCCCACCACCTGATTTTGATCTTGAAGAAGTCGTCAATGATGCTCGCCGCATCTCAGACTTAGATCCAGACACACTCTGTTTCCCTCACTTCGGCCCTACTCCGGCCGGTACCCGTCTTTCAACGTATATTAATGTGATTACTAACTGGGTTGACGCGATCCAAACACAGCGAGCAAATGCCGGTGACGATGAGGCTGTTATCACTCATTTCGTCGAGACAACAGATCTCGATGCCGTATGGGGGCAAGAGAAGGCTACGGGAGAAGTAACCATGAACGTTCGCGGCGCCCTCAATTACCTTGATACCCAATCATAGTGACCGGACGAAATCCTCGCGAACAGGCTGCGATACTCTCACAGTCCGATCAAACTACCCCCTTCCTTCTATTCGGTTTTCAGATTCGGTGAGGATGCTGCTGATACATTCACGAGCTAGATGCTGGGCCTCAGGTGAAACCACATTGAGCCGACGCAACGATACTACCTCCAATCTTTGAGAGGTATCGAGGGAACTGCTGGAATAGTATCCACCCCATGTATTCTCTTGACCTTTGAGAGTCGAGTCTTGGAGTCTCTCAGGCGGCGGACTGTTTATTACTGGTCCGGTTGTTTGACCAAATCACAATAATGATTCATTCAGCGGGCCCGCTGTTATCCATTGATGTCGGTCCAGCGGAATCAACGGAAGTGGCGATAGACGGTGTGCTCGAGTCATTTATTGGTGGTCGTGGGATCGGCACCAAGATTGCTCACGACCGGATACCATTCGATGCTGATCCATTTGGACCGGCCAACAGTATCGTGTTTGCTGCCGGCCCACTTCAGTCATCCATAATGAGTTATACCGGGCGGTTGTCAGCCTCAGGGCTTTCTCCCCTTACCAATGGTCTGTTATCATCGAACGCCGGCGGTTTTCTTTCCCGGCCTTTCGTAGACACGGGGTACGCTGCTGTTGAAATCACAGGGGCCAGCGACCAGTTGGTTGGGATTCACGTCACCGATGAGGGTGTGACCGTAGAGGCGGTACCAGACCTTGAAGAAGCGACTGTCGGGGAAACCATTGAGCGGATTGAAGAGTCACGTGGACTCGGGAAGGAACACACCGCAATCATTGGGCCTGCGGGAGAGAACCTCGTCCGTTTTTCGGCGATCATGACCTCTGACTCGCGCGCCTTTGGAAGAGGCGGACTGGGAGCGGTCCTTGGTGCAAAAAACGTTAAATTCCTCACGTTCGACGGTGATTCCCGGCGAGACATCGAAGGTCTCAATGATGAGTTAGTCATGGAGATTCATCGAGAAGCCTCCGAATCAGGCAGCCCAATGAAAGACGCAGGTACTGTCTCGGTGTCCGATTACGCCAATTCCGTGGGTGCACTCCCAACCCGATATTTTGAAGACCTCCAATTTGACCACATCGACGACATCGGCTCCGCAGCCGTCATTTCCCATAAATACAAGAAAGGCACCTGCTCATCGTGTGCGTTTGCCTGCAAACTCCCGACGCGTGACGAGGAAACGGGACTGGAAACAGAAGGCCCCGAATATGAAACCATGATGTCGTTCGGGTCAAACGCTCTTGTTGATGATTTCGTTGCAATCATGAAATCGAACGAGCTTTGTGACCAACTCGGCTTGGACACGATTTCCTGCGGTGACGTGGTTGCAGCGTATCTCGCCAGTGAAGACGAATTCGGGAACGTCGATTTGATTCATGAAACCATTGAGAAAATAGCGTATCGAGATGCCATCGGCGATACGTTGGCAGAAGGAATCGAGAGGTTCCATGAGGACCTCGGCGTGGAGAATTGGACGATGAAAGGCATGGAGTTTGCTGCACACGATGGCCGAACTCTCAACGGGCAGGGACTGTCATTCGCCACTGCAAACCGGGGCGCGGATCATATGTATGCAGAGATGTATCAACTTGAGTATCCCCTTGTTGCTCCGGATCAGGCACTCGATTCTGACGGCGTCGCCGGCAAATCAGAGGTCCTCATTAAACAGGAAAACAAGAATGCAATTCATGATTCTGGCGTCCTCTGTAAGTTTGCCTATTCGAATATGACACCAGACCGCTATGCTCGTTTGTTCGACACTGACTGGGAGACACTACTCGATGTTGGTGGCCGCATCATTGAACTTGAACGGCATTTCAACTCACAGCGCGGCTTTGATCGCTCCGACGATAACGACCTCCCCTACGAGCTAGACGGCCTCCAAGAGGAGCTCTCTAATTATTATGAACTCCGCGGGTGGAACACGGACGGGACGGTCCCCGATTCACACGTTCAAACTAGTGACGTTTCGGCCGGCGATTAACACAGCCAACGGCCTGTTTCTGGCTGGAGCTGGTTTCTCGTCTAGTCATCAGGCCGGGATGACGTTGTGATCTTACCGTTGAACCGATGGGGGAGGAGCGGGACAACCATAATGCTCCAGAATATCACGATGCTTCCAGTGAACGTCGCGTAGAGTGGCGGTTGACGAATATAGATGACGCCAACAAGACCACCGAGGCCAATGCCGACGATCCACGCCACGACGCCTCCCTTCGTCGTTGAGTGGATCCGTTCAATCTTGGTCTCGACAATTATCCAGGCGAGCCAAGCGCCCAAAATCCCGCCAAAAACCAGCACGGTTTCAACGTTGATGTGTATGACGAGCCCACCAGCTGCAACCACGAGTGCCATGAACAACGCGCGACCAGGCTGGAGGCCCTGGGTAGAAAAGCGGAAGACGAGGAGAAGATAGATTCCACCGACCAGCATCCCACCGAGAACATCGGTACCATAATGAACACCCAAGATGACCCGCGAGAAAGCAACAACGGGGATAATACCGAGAGCTGTTGCGTAGCCGCGAGCACTATCAACGAGCATGGCCAATCCACCATAGACGATAGTTGCAGTGATCGCATGGCCACTCGGAAACCCGAACCCATTCGCTGTCGCAGCCATAACATAGACATCGTGTAATATCGCGGGCAGCAGGTCAAATGCCGGTGCTTCACCTGCCCCCGGCGGTCGCGGATATTGGAACACCTGTTTTAGTGTTGTCGTAAGTGTACGGGCGCCGAGACCAAGCGCCAGCGCAAATGCGGCCTGTGTTCGATCTAGGGTGAACGGCCCTGGGAAAGTGGTTCCGAGCCAATAGAGGCTGCCGAGTATGAGGAACACGAACCATACATCTCCCAATTGAGTGACGAGTGCTGCCCAAACTACAACGACGGTCGGGAACTCGACCCAACGTGGCAAGACACCGATCCCCCGATTCATCACGACTCCTACATCGAGGGAATGGATACTTCGTTGTGTCACCGGTCGCCCAATCGGTCTCTAACCCGGCCGGGAATCCCCGCCACGGTGACAGTTGTCCCAACGAGCAGCATCAATGTGTAGAGACCAAGCGTCGACAACCAGATAACGAGCATTGCCAAAATCGCCCAGCCGCTCGTCAGGAAATAGAAGGCACCGATTGTCATGGCAGTTCCGTAGAGTAACACGAGGTAGGGACCCCACCCTCGGGCTTTTCCACGCCGAATTTGACGGCGGACGTACTGCCTTAATTCGGATTCAATCTCGTCGCGGTGGACCGTTCGGTCATCGATACGCCGCTCAAATCGGTCCAGTTCATCGTACAGTTGTTCGAGTTCTTCTCGAATGTCTCGATCTATTCGTTCATCATCCAGATCATCGTCTGTCATAATTCCTTTAAGTATCGCTGATGGTTGAGCGTCTGATTGCTCTGAATTGGCCAGCCCATTGTCTTCAATTGTCCGCCCAGCAAGGACGACGTTGAGAACTGCAGCCAGAAGGAGGAGCAGCGCCCCGAAATAGAGGAATGTCACCAAGAGAAGAACAGCGCCTAACACGCCATACGCCTCATAGTTGCCGGCATACGAAACGTAGATTCGGAAGCCTGTCTGCAGGGCCGTCCATCCGACTGCGGCGAATACGGCGCCAGGCAATGCCTCCTTCACCGAGATGTCGGCACCCGGGAGAAAATAGTAGAGCGGGAGGAAAACGATCGTCAGGGCAACGATCAAGGTGATGGACCCGAGCACGCCAACCAAGTCATAGCCTTCGATAACACGAACGACACCGGCATTCGCGATGACAACCCCGACGATGATAGTTCCCACCACTCCCAGCGCAACCGCGGTAAGGGCAACAATGGCGTTCCCAAACTGGCTGCTGATTGAGACGGATTCAGACTCACCGTACACCTCCGAGAATGCGATGTCAAGACCTCGGAATAGTTTCAGTGCCGACCACAAGAGGACGAAAAGCCCGACGATCGTGGCGCCCCCACGGCCTGAGGCTCCGGTTAATGCCTCTTCGACGAGCGTGCCTGCTGATTCACCGAGCGTCCCGGACACCTCTGTTCCAATGGTTTCGATGAGTTCCGCATCACCAAAAATCGCTGCTGCAACCAGGGCTAACAACATCAATGGCAGAAGAGCAATAAAGGCATAATACGCTAAACTTGCAGCAATGAATGTTATCCGGTGCGACTGGACGCCGTTGATAACGCCCCGTGTCACCGTCACAACCCGGTCGAGATACCCGTTCACGCTCTGAACTACGCCAGAGTCCTACAAATAATCGGCGGGAAGCAACCACTCTACAGTGCTGTGGCGCCACGACGAGAGTCTTCCCCGGGGAACGAGTTGTCAGCCGCTCTCGTGGACCGCTTTTCGAATAGCGATCACATCGGCATCAGTCTTGAACGTTGTCCCACCGTAATGCGTTCGGGAGGCACGGTACCCTGCAGCCCGGATTGCCTTGAGAAATTCGTCCATTCCGATGGCTGGTTCGTTCCATCGCTTGTAGAGACGATGTTGATCGTAATGGGTTGGTTCGTCCAGTTCTCCAGCGATCGTCTCCAGCAGCGACATTGCTTGCCCCGTCGTTCCAAATGCCTCCGGAATAGATTCTGCAACGTCAGAGACAAAGGTAGCTGTGGCCGTGGGGCCCAGCCACACCGGTCCAGCTGTCCACGTTGATTGACCGCACTGCGGACATTCCTCGATCGGCTGTGGAATCAAGGTCTTGGTGTGGGTACGCCAGAGACATCGCTGACAATGGTCGATATAGCCGATGTCATCGAGCGTCTCATCAGCCTTACTGGCACCGTCGTTCAGTTCGAGGTAGGTCCGGGCATAATGGTTGCTGACATGACTCAAGAGAGGGCGTGCCGCGATATCATATCGAGCCGCGGTACGGATCAGGGCAGATAACAATACTCGGAGGCCCATCTCCGCGTGGAATTCCGTATTCCGAGGCACTGTGGAATAACGGCGGATTCCACTCGATAGATGCGCTCCACAGAGGGGAGCTGTATCTGTGGCCGTGACACAGAGAACGTTTCGCGCACTTTGCATCCCGGCATCAATAAATGGTATCGGCGAGCCGAATGGATCGAGATCGACGACATCATACTGGGTTGTATGCATATGAGCGTTGGCTTTTTGATGGATGACGTCTCCTGTAAGGTCGTTCGCGGCGACGTTTTGGCGGGCAAGCGCAACTGCATCGGCATCGATGTCACAGCCGGTAATTTCGTAGCCAGCAGCCCCTGCACGAACCATCCGAATACCGCTGGCCGTCATCGCGTCGAGATACGAGTCACACCGGTCTGCAAGTGTCGTGAGTACCCCGATGGTGATATCGCGATTGAGTTCTTGGACCGGATTGTAAAAGACGTCATCGCCCGTCCCTTCGCTGGCCCCATGACGCGCCTCTGGCACCTCAATAGTGATCCCGCCCTCGCTGACCTTCATGCCCGCTCATTTGAGAACCAGCACGAAAAGCAACCCGTTTAGCTATATCACCGGGTCGACCAACGCTATGGTTCCAGTTGTGGGCATCCGCGATGCTTTTCACGACGACGCGTGACACCCGAGTATGTCCAAGCAGGACCTCATCGACGCTCTGCAAGATGCGGACGCTGTGAAGTTTGGTGAGTTTGAGCTTTCACAGGGTGGCACATCGGAATATTACATTGATAAATACGTCTTCGAAACCAATCCAGAGTGTCTCACACTCATCGCGAAAGCATTTGCCTCCCGCATCACCGAACCGAAACTGGCCGGCGTTGCGCTTGGCGCCGTTCCATTGGTTGTGGCAACTGCTGTGGAAACCAGCCGGCCATACGTGATCGTTCGGAAAGCAGCCAAGGAGTATGGAACAGGAAACCGGATTGAAGGCGAACTTCTGGCAGAGGAGGACATCGTTGTCTTAGAGGATATTGCAACCACCGGACAAAGTGCCGTTGATGCCGTCGAAGCATTACGATCAGCCGGTGCCATCGTTCAGCATGTTCTCGTTGTGGTTGACCGGGAGGAGGGGGCGCGGGAGGCACTTGCCGCAATTGACGTGGAGATGGATTCGTTACTGACCGCGTCTGAGTTATTAGCCGAAGCACGGTAGCTTTCAATATCCATTTCTGTGGGTATCCTAGGTGGGGAAAAACACCGAAGTATTCATAGACGTGCAAAAAGGGACGTAGGTATGAACCGTGCGGAAAAGGCCGCCTTACAGCTACGGGCCGTCGATGTGTTACGGACATTAAAAGAGGCACGGACGTACGATGAGTTGGCGACGGTGACCGGCCTCCCGGCCGGCGACTTGAATCGGTATGTCAACGGGCATGTCCTTCCGAGTGAGGCGCGCGCACAGGACATCGTTGAGGGCATTGGCGAAGGCCTCCTCGTGGATGAACTTGATGCCCGTATCGCCGTCGACGACGAAGGATATGTCGACAATACAGAGGTGGTGTTTGACCAATCGTTTCTTTCGTTGGTTCCCCCTGTCGCGGCTACGATCTTGAATATTGATGCACCAACAACCGTGTTGACGGCGGCGACTGATGGGATCACTCTGGCTGCTGCGATGGCGCGGTATTTCGGTAGCCGGTGTGCATATGCGAAGAAGTCTCGGGAAACTGCTGTCGAGGAGTTTTTTGAAGCCCGTCAGCGGCTTTCCTCTGGGATCGAGATCAACTATTATTTGCCGATAAACGCAATCGAATCGGGCGAATCGGTGTTGGTCGTTGATGATCTCATCCGATCGGGCGAAACGCAAGAACTCCTCCTTGAAATTGCGTCACTGGCGGACGCTGAAGTTATCGGGGTATTTGCGCTCATTGCGGTTGGTGATGAGGGTCTCGAGCGAGCTCGGATGCAGACTGCTGCGCCAGTCGGCTCGTTGATCCACCAAGACTGAAAGGCGGCTGCTCCCAAACAACACTAATATTACATATTCTTGTGTACATTATCTGAATTTAGACGACAACAATTAAGTAATCGTCTCGTGGTATGCTCGAACGTGAAACATGGGTGTCGCTGAAACTCTCGCCGCATACTTCAACTTCGAGCACCACGACACGGACTTCCGGACCGAAACCATCGCCGGCGCAACAACGTTCCTTGCGATGGCATATATCATCGTCGTCAATCCCGCCATTCTCGGCCCCGCAATCGTCGGCGGATTCACAGACGAAGGCGACCCCATCCCCGAGACCACCATAGCGGGTGATACATACACCTATGGTCAGGTCCTGGAAATGCTCGCTGTCGCAACAATCCTCGCCTCCATCATCGCGATCCTCGTAATGGCCATCTACGCCAAACGACCATTTGGTCTCGCGCCGGGAATGGGGCTGAACACCTTCTTCACGTTCACCGTCGTCCTCCTCTTAGGTGTCCCCTGGCAAGTCGCCCTCGCCGCCGTTTTCGTCGAAGGTGTGATCTTCATTGCCATCACCGCAATCGGCGCTCGAGAATATGTCATCAAACTCTTTCCCAAACCCGTCAAATATGCAGTCGGCGCCGGTATCGGTGTCTTCCTCCTATTCCTCGGTTTCCAAGAAATGGAGTTAATCGTGCCCTATGTCGATGGTGCCGGATTCCCCGAACAACCATTCCTTCAAATCGGTAATGCCGTCATCAGCCCCGTCGCCGCTCTCTCGGTTGTGGGCCTCGCATTCACCCTCATGCTTTGGGCCCGCGGCGTCAGAGGCTCAATTCTCATTGGCATCATAACCACAGCAATCCTCGGATATCTCCTCACACTCGTGGGCATCGTTGAACGCGGCATCTTGGAACCAGGCATCCTCACCCAAGTCGAACAAGAAGGCGCCAGCTCCATTTTCCTTGGCGTCCAATACGACTTCACCCCACTCTTCTGGGGATTCCTCGACGGACTAGGCTTAATCCTCGAAGACCCCCTCACATTCGTCCTCGTCGTGTTCACATTCTTCTTCGTTGACTTCTTCGATACGGCTGGTACGTTAATCGGTGTCTCACAAATCGGTGGCTTTCTTGATGCCGACGGGAACCTCCCCGAAATGAACAAACCGCTGATGGCCGACGCAATCGGAACTACCGCCGGTGCAATGATCGGCACCTCAACCGTTACCACCTACATCGAATCTGCAACCGGGCTCGAAGAAGGCGGCCGAACAGGATTCACCGCATTGGTCGTCGGCTGTCTCTTTCTCCTCTCGTTGCTTGTCGTCCCCTTAGTCTCAGCAATTCCTGTCTACGCGACACATATCGCGTTAGTCCTCGTCGGGATTATCATGCTCCAGGGCGTCGCCGATATCGATTGGAACGACCCCGTATGGGCCATTTCAGGTGGATTGACGATCACCGTGATGCCGCTGACCGCCTCCATCGCAAATGGCCTTGCCGCCGGAATCATGAGCTATCCCCTCCTCAAGGCCGCGACCGGGAATCGTGCAGACGTCACTCCCGGTCAATGGACCCTTCTCATCGTGTTTACCATCTACTTTATCGCGTACTTCATGGCTCGCGGCGGTCTCCTCTCGTTCTAACCCGGTCCAGTGTCCGCGTCTGCGGACCGTAACACCTTCCTTCCGGTCACTCCCCACACTGGACATGGAGCTTCCCCGCTTCAACGCCCTCTCTCGGACAATGAAACTTCGATGTGGCCTGGCAGTTGTTCTCATCCTCCTGTTCCTCCCCGCACTATATTCCGCGGTTGCGGCCGACTCAGTTGAAGTCGGGCCTGGCACAGTCACGACTCCGGCAGAGAATACGACGTATGTAAGCGTTCAGGGCTTTCACTTCGCCGGATATGGCCGACCGAAAAAGCCCGCCCGACTCCTCGCAGCTGACGAACAGGCCGAACTTGAATGGCTCTTCGATGGTGACGCCGTGGGAGCGTCATGGTTCTACGAGGTTGATCAACTCAAGAATGGCCACTTGTTCGTGACGGCAACCCATCCCGACGGTACGATCCTCTTTGAATATGACCCTGTCAGCCAACAACCAGTGTGGACGTACAACCTCCCTGGTATCATGGATACCCATAACGCCAATCTCCTCGCAGATCGCCGTATTCTCGTTGCTAATATGCGGGCATACAACGGGTCCGTAAGCAATGACCGTCTCTACATCGAGAATACCACAACTGGTGAATCAGAATGGGAATGGCTGTTCCGCGACCACTACCCGGCCGAGACCGACGGGGGTCATGACGACGATTGGACTCACGTCAATGACGTGGATTTCATTGGTGAGGAAAACCGGTATATCCTCACATCCCCACGGAACTTTGATCAGGTAATCGTGGTAGACCGCGAGACAGACGCCATCGTTATGCAGCTCGGTAGTGATGACGACCATGCAACCCTCTTCGAGCAACATAACCCCGAATACTTAGAGCGCGATGATGGCACTCCAGTCATTATCGTTGGCGATAGTGAGAACGACCGTGTCGTCGAATATGAACGTGACTGTGGTACTGCAGATCCACGATTAGGGGCCAATACGCCCCCATCGGCTTGTGAATGGGACCTGGTCTGGTCGGTTGAGGGATTCAACTGGCCTCGGGATGCAGACCGGCTCCCGAACGGCAATACACTGGTTACTGATACACTCAATCATCGGGTCGTCGAAATTACACCGGAGGGAGAGGTGGTCTGGGAATTCTACGCAGCGTGGGCCCCGTATGAGGCGGAGCGAGGCGCGGAAGGCGCCAATGGCCCAACAATGAGCGATCATGGCACCACGGGCGTATACACGGTCTCCGGCGGCGGGGACGCAGGCCCTGCAAGCCGCTACCATGTCGCTGACGCCATTTCTGATACTGGTAGCCATACCCCATGGCCCGACCAGTTCGACCACCTCGCGACACGATACTCCCATATCGAACCGTTTTTCCGACCGGTCGGCATCGGATCATGGGCATTCCTCTCACTCGTGGTAGCACTCATCCTCGGAATCGGCTGGGCCAGTACCGAAGTCATTGTTCATCGCCACCAACTCCGTACCGCTTTCAAAACTCGCTTCCAGCAATAACGCACACAAATAAGAAATTGCTGTCTCCTGACACTGCGACTACGGATGGGTATCGATTGGACACGACACCGCCGGCCTCTTAATCCAGCCACGATTACTACCCACTGTACAATGGCAGACCTGACCCTCTATGAACTCCCTGGCTGCCCTTTTTGCGCCAAGGTCACTAATACTCTCGAAGAGTTAAATCTCGAATACGAGACAAGTGAAGTCCCGCCGGCACACGCCGACCGCAACGAGGTAAAAGAAATCAGTGGCCAAACCCAAGTCCCGGTCCTCGTCGACGACAATAACGGCATCGAAGGCATGAATGAATCAGCTGATATCGTCCAGTACCTCGAAGAGACATACGGTACCTCGTGAACTACCCCGATCTACTTTCTCGGGAGAGTTCCAGCGGGCCCTCGGCTAGCGTCGTTCATTACAATGACGAGGATCTCACAACGCTGTTTTATACGCTTCCAGGGTTTCCTCAACATCTTCGTGTGTATGTGGATAGGAGATGAAATTCGCCTCAAACTGGTTTTGGGAGACAAGCACGCCCTCCTCTAGTATCTGTGGCCGAAACAGCCGGGAGTACCGCTCAGTTTCACTGTGTTTGACATCAGACCCTTGTTTTGGGCAGTCACTATAACGGTTACACGATGGATCTTGCCGGCAGCCATTTCCACAGACATCACTTTGCGGGTCGCCGTGAGATCGCGTGAAAATCACCTTGAATATCGAGTCGGTCCCAACTACAGTGTATTCAGGAGCTTGATCGGTCATGATATCTGTGAGGCCTGCCCGGAGCTGTTGCCCGAGACTATTGACATGGTCGTGCACATTCTGTTCAGCACAGAATTTGAGTGTTTCAAGGCCGGCTGCCATCGTGACTGGATGCCCGGAGAATGTCCCGGCTTGAAACACATCGCCAACGGGCGTAAAGGCCTCAAGATACTGGGTTTTCCCACCGATAGCACCGACCGGGAAGCCTCCGCCGATTATTTTCCCGAATGTCGTGATATCCGGATTGACACCAAATTTGCCTTGTGCACATTGCAGCCCCCCGACCCGGAATCCGGTGATTACTTCATCGAAGATTAGGAGAGCGCCATGGTCATGACATAAACTCTCAATCGTTTCGTGATAGCCCTCATGTGGATGGATAATTCCCATATTGGCCTGGATGGGTTCAACCAGCACGGCCGCGATGTCATCGCTGTGCCGGTCAAACGTCTCTCTGATGGCTGTGTCATCGTTGTATGGGACAAGGATCGTGTGGTCGGCGAACGCCTGTGGAATCCCCCCACTCGACGGGGTCGGGTGTTCCGAGTCGCCTTCGACAAGTGTTGTCTCTTGGGCTCCATGATACCCGCCTCGCATGACCACGATTTTATCACGGTTCGTAACTCCCCGGGCTAGGCGAATGGCGGACACCGTTGCTTCAGTTCCACTATTCACAAACCGAACCATCTCAGTGGATGGCACTTGCCGGCAGATGAATTCGGCGAGTTCAACTTCGACAGCGGTCGGCATCCCATACATCGGGCCTTCAGCAACGCGGGCCTGTACCGCAGCTTGAACCGCATCGGGGAGACTATGGCCAAGGAGGAGTGGCCCGAGCCCCTGTATCCAATCAATATATCGATTCCCATCAACATCTATCACGTGGCCACCATCGCCCCGCTTGACAAACACTGGATATGGGAGTGGTGCCGCACGAACCGTCGAATTTACCCCACCAGGTAAGACAGAGAGCGCCCGATCATATAACGCCCGCGAGCGGTCATGATTCATAACCAGGGTGTTCGACTGTGGTACCGAAAACATTACCATCTCCCACCAGCCCCCTCGACGGACTTCTCACGGGTGAAAACCTCTACACTCGTGGTTTCATCCCCAACAGACACACAGACTGGATCGCCGCCCGGATTTTACCTGTCTGCACTCGTTTATGGTACCCATGACGCAACTCGCTGATGTCGTTGATGGTTTCATCCATGCAGACACACAGGTAAACGATGACGGCACCGTTGATCTCACGGTCAAAGACATCAAAATAGTTGAGCGCCCCGGTCGAATTGATTTTGGCGGTGGGGAACTTGCCCCTGCTGGCCTTGAATCATTACCGACCACGTTACGAAACGAGACCGATGAGTACGGGTGGTGGAATCTCGATGCAGGAACTTATCTCCTCGAATACAATGAAACCCTTGAGGGAGAAACCCCCGTTTTCATTCAACCACGCAATGCGGTCACTCATCGTGGCGCATTTCATCCTACTTGCTATCTCACTGAACTTTCCCAGATGCCGTTCATTGTTGGCAGCGCAGGCATCCACATCAAAGAAAATGCTCGACTCTCAACACTACGTCTGCCATAACTCGATCTCGGGCCACTGAGAGAGGTCTTCGGGGTGCATCCCCATGATAACCGACGGGATGTGACAGCAGCTCGATGACCGTCGCCAGTCTTGTTCTCAAAATCCCACTACTTCAATCATTCCGCATCATTGATAGGTTGTCAAGAGCCTTCCATTTCGCACCGCCATCCCCTCATTGAAAGATGCTTCCTGAATCCGTTGGTGACGGGCGGGGGTTATACTGCTGTGGTGCCTACTTCCCCGGTCCTGATTTGGTAGGCGTCTTCAACTGGGAGGATGAATACTTTGCCATCACCAGGCTCACCAGTTTTGGCGGAATCACGGATTGCTTCGGCGACATCAGCTGCAGGGATATCCGCAACGACACATTCGATTTTGACCTTTTGGTGGAGATCAACCGTGAATTCTTCACCTCGCCATTGACCGGTTTTTGCGGGTTGGGAGCCTCGACCAGATACATTTGTCACCGTTAGCGACGGGGCGCCTACTTCCGCTAAGCCTCGTTTGACATCTGAGAGCTTATCCGGCCGAATGAATGCAGTGACTAGTTTGATTTTCCCATCATTAGCAACTCCGCCATCGGGACGGATGATTCCATTCGTTTTGGTGAATCCACCATCGGTTGCAATGGATTCACGGCCACCGAATTCGGGGTAGGTATCAGTACCGTGCTCGGAGAGATCGAGACCTTCTCGTTCGTGGGTGGGACTCACGCGTGCTTGCCCGATGGCTTTCAAGATACCCCAGACGAAGCCGGTCGCGAGGATCGTCCACATCGTAATCACGAGCGTCCCGATGATTTGTGGTCCGAACATGGTCGCTTCGATACTCACTATGCCACCCGGGATGATGCTGCTCCCAATCGCTGTCCCACCTGTCGACCACAATGGATACAGGATGATTCCAAGGGCACCGGCGCTCCCGTGGACGGGGAAGACAGCGCAGACGTCATCGATTTTTAGGCGTTTTTCGACGAATGAGAAGACAATCGGGAGTTGGGCTCCGGCTAGGAGGCCAAGCATGATACCTCCCATGGGTGTGAGGACATCTGCTGTCCCGGTGACGGCAACGAGTCCGGCCAGCATGCCGTTTGCGACATAAAGTGTATCGACTTTCCCTGTTCGGGCGAGTGCTACCCCACCGGCGCCGACGGCGCCCATTGCCATTCCGAGTGTTGTCGACATGGCGACACGGCCAGCGATCCAGCCTGTGCCGTCACCGCCAAGGAGTAGGGTGGTTCCGTCGGCAGTGAGTGCTGTTGCGGCTGTTCCGACGTTAAAGCCGTACCATCCAAAGCAGAGCATCAGGGTCCCGAGGACGGCAAAGGTGAGGGAGTGTCCTGGGATGACATTGACCGTTCCGTCGTCTTCAAATCGATCCATGCGGGCGCCAAGGACGTATGCTGCGGTTAATCCGGCAATTCCGCCGACGCCGTGGACGATCATCCCGCCGGCGAAATCGTGGAATCCGAGCGATGCGAGGAAACCGCTCCCCCATGTGAGGCCTGTTACAACAGGGTAGATGAACGCGGCAACAAGAAATGTGTAGGTGACGTAGGCGCGGAGTTTAGCGCGTCCGGCGACTGCGCCTGAGACGATGGTTGCCATCGTCATGGCAAAGACTGCTCCGTATAGCCAGTCGATCCATCCTAATGTTGTGGCTCCTCCGCTGCCGAGTTGGGAGATTGCACCGTAACTTCCGGTTCCCGTGAGTTCACCGATGAGTCCGGAAAATCCGGCGCCTATGAGGAAGAACACGACGACGCCGACTGACCAGGTAAGCATGTTTTTGGTCAGCTGGTTGGCGACGTTTTTTGCTCGTACTTGGCCGGCTTCCAGCATTGCGAAGCCGGCGTGCATGAAGAAGATGAGGAAGGTGACTGTAAGGATCCATGAATAGTTGACTGCGGTTGCGATTGCTTCTGCCCCTTCGACTTGCAGGGCGAATTCTATCATCTTTTCACCTCGTCATAAATTACGGGTCTATATGAATAACTGTCCATAGTATCGTTGAATATTCTCATGTTTGTATTGCAACTCACGTGAGAAGCTCATGGAATACATATATATAAATCCCGTCGTTTACATTCTCCACTCTATTACCGATACAGTGGACAAACGATAGAAATAGGGTATAATAATATCAATATAAGGACGTTATGTGTCCAGATTATACGGCAAACACACAGAAATTTCTGGACAATCGTGACCCCCTCACTCCCCCACCACCCTTCACCACAGGTGCTCTCACTCCCCGAGGGACAACACCCGACTACAGTAAGTCCGCCACATCCTCAGCAAAATACGTCACAATCACATCGGCACCAGCACGCTTAATCGCCAATAATGACTCAACTGCCACCTCTTCCAACGACAACCACCCGTTTTCGGCAGCCGCATGCACCATCGCATACTCACCACTGACATTATACGCAGCAACCGGATGCTCAACCTCTCGACGAATAGCCCCCACCACATCCAGATACGCCAACGCCGGTTTGACCATCACAATATCAGCACCCTCCTTAATGTCCAACCGTACTTCCCGGATCGCCTCACGTACATTCGCGGGATTCATTTGGTAATGCCGCCGGTTCCCGAACGTCGGGGCTCCATCAGCTGCATCCCGAAACGGACCGTAAAATCCCGATTCATACTTAGCCGCGTAACTCATGACAGGAAGCGCTTGATACCCGGCTGCATCCAATGCTTCACGAATCCCTCCAACCATTCCATCCATCATCCCCGACGGCGCAACCATATCCGCACCCGCATCTGCATGCGAAACCGCGATGCGCTGTAATAGAGCCAATGTCTCATCGTTATCCACAGTGACCTCTGGTTCCGAACGAGCACCCTCTTCAAGGACACCACAATGCCCGTGATCGGTATATTCACACAAACAAACATCCGTGACAATAAACGCATCCGTCCCATCAGCAATCCGCCGGACAGCACGTTGCACCACACCATCCTCAGCCCACGCCCGCGTCCCAGTCGCATCCTTCGACTCAGGGATACCGAATACCATCACAGCTTCGACACCCGTCTCCAAAATCTCCCGGACACGCTGGACACTTTCCTCAACCGGTACACGATCATGTCCAGGCATCGACTCGATCGGTACTCGTGATGACGCCGTCGCATCAACGAATATAGGGGCAACCAGATCAGACGCCTGCACCGTCGTCTCACCCACCATCGACCGAATACCATCCCTCCGAAGCCGCCGGGGCCTCTCAGCGAAGTCCATGTAACCCCTCAGGAGTCCTGCCATCAAAGTTATCCCGGAATTCAGACCTCGACCAGCAACCCGCCTTCTTCGCTGAACATCAAAAGCCCCATTCTCAGCCATTCATTGATGTACATCCCTTCACATTCGTTGCATCCAATGGCTTCAGCATCTCCATCAAACCACTCCTCTCCCTCAACACATCACGTTCTCAGAAAGGGGAAACCCGGCTCTTTACGCTTCAGCGTTCTTGACTACCGTCGCGACAACACAACTCCCCTCATGCACCACAACATCCAAATCTTGGAATGACTCCTCAGTATCGTGCAGGGTCCCTGAAATCGGACCATTTTCATCTTCCGTTCCTAACACCTGGTAGGCAATCGTCTCACCGTTCTCACTCAAAAACCGTCCAGTTCACCGGTCACGTTGTCGCCGTTGTCTCCGTCGCCGTTGTCTCCAGTGTGATCTTCATTGTTACATTGCGGACCGTTTTTTTGATGGTGGTCGGCGTCGCATGGTGAGTCATCTGGATTTTGGTTGTTATCTGGTTGTTCGTCACTAGGGTCGTGGCCGTTTTCGTTGGATGTGGCGTCACTGTCTGTATCTCCATCGGCATTTGGCGAGAGTCCGCTGTCTTGTGCTGTTGCGACTCCGTCACCGTTGCCTGACGCGCCAGCTCCGATTGGAGCTGCAAAAACCGCAGTCATACCAATAATTGTCCCCAATACAACGAATATCGTAATGAGTGTTCTATGGGTTGTCACACCACGCCCGTAGGTATTCTCAAACGAGAAATAGTTATAATTGACAAACATCAAGACTATCACCGGTAAAGGAACTTAATCTGGTGATAACGGACTCCTACCAGGCATGGAAAGGATAGCGTCTCAAGATATTCTAGAGGATATGATTAGGTATTACCAGCAATAGTACTGGAGTCCACAATGCCTAATACATCTCTGTGGTGACACCCTGATAGATGGCTTCTAATCCCTTTTTTGCATTTCCAGATGGAGTCCGCAGGTTCGTCGAACAATACCTCTTACATTTTGCTGTGATGATCACGTTCGGTGCCGGTATTACCGGATTTTACCTCGTGTTTTTCGTCGATACCGAATCTGCTCGTGAGCTTCTTGACGCCTATGGCTTGGCAGCAATGTTCCTCATCCTCATTCTTGAAGGAGCAATGCTGTTATACTTCGCCCCAAGTGAAGCGCTTGTCCCTGCTGGAATCTCCCTCCTTACGAACGGCTCAGGAGACTATATCGGGATCGGGATCGTCATTGGTGTGGCAGTTATTGGCGCGACCGTCGGTCAGTTTGCTCTCTTTACCGTTGCAAAACGTGCCGGACGCGAGTATCTTCTCCAACAATCGTGGTTCAAAGTTTCAGAACGCCAGATTGAACGGTTCGATGGGTGGTTTGAGCGGTGGGGTCCTCTCGCCATTCCAGTATCAAATGCATTGCTATTTACCCGAGGGATGCTCACGGTGCCCGCAGGTTTGGCTGACATGGACGATGTCCAATTTGTGGTCTTATCAGCGATAGGAACACTGATTTTCCAGTCATGGCTTGCGGCCGTTATCCTCTTTGTGGATACTCGATTCGGTATCCTCTGAAAGAAAAACCGGGGAATTTGATGGTCGTTACTCAGCCTGTGGGTGAACTTCGATATATTCACCCGTTCGAACTTCAACGTGGGTGGATGCATAGTTGAACGTGAGTGTCACGGTGTCGCCTTGATCACTCCCCAAGAGGGTGTTGAGAGCATCGCCGTCAATTGCCTCATCGAGTAAAGGAAGATTGGTGGGATTTCGATTGGTTGCTGCGGCAACCGCTTCCACGATATGGATGGTCGGTTCGTCAACGGTGGACCAGTCAACCCGGACACGGGCATCCGAGGTCTCAGAGTCATCCTCCGGCATCCCTGATCCGCTCATTCGTGATACCCTCCTATGGAACGTTTCCCCCGGTACCGGTGGATTCGCATATGCTAACACCCAATGGAACCTCGGCATTTAAACATACGGTGCTTATGTGGCATGTGAGCCAGGTTTACAACGGTCAATTGTCGAAATATCGTTGATAGGCGCCTTACGAGGTGAGTACACAGGCACTGTATTTTGGATGGTGGTGACGGATTGAATGTGGCCTTACGAGCTGGGTAAGAGAGCCACCCCACCGTGGGAGGGCAGGTAGTTCATTCCAAGAATTCTCGGACTTCGGAGTACCACATGTCGTGGTGATCTAATGCGTTG
>CAZSSY010000040.1:0-28971 GCA_964609565.1 uncultured Natronomonas sp. | reverse complement strand
TCACTTCCTAGTAATCCCGACATTTAGGCAATATTACGGGCGTCTAAACACGGCCTGCGCCCTGTATGTAGCAAGGCTCTACGAATTTACTTTATCGTTGATAGAACCTCCTTTAGTCCGTATCATTTTCAAACGGAAGTCGGGTTCGGCTCACACAACCTAAAATAAACCGAGGTCGACAGCTGTATGTACCCCTGTATTCAGCACGCCATTTTTATCGCTTCGTGACATTGACTGCCGACCAATCAGACGTTTTCGAGAGACCCTCGACGTTGCTCCAGTTTCGTCTCCTGGGATCGTTTGTCGTCGTGCTGGTTGAGTCCGTCACGGCTCACGTTCATCCGATCACTGACGACCTCGACAGGGACGTCCTCGGTCAGATACTGCGTGAGACTCCCCCGGCGAATTGCGTGAGGACTCATGGCTTCTGGGCACTTCTTTTCCAAGTTGTCTATCCAATCCGGACAGGGCTTGCCCTGCAAACATGGGACGGTTGTATCGTACACCATCCGACGAATGCTCGATCGGGTCAATCGTCCCTGCTGGCTCGTGAAGAAGGGCTCACGACCAGCCTCGTCGACAGCGCCAATCCGAACATTCTCGATGTACTCCTCAAGGCGTTCAGGGAAGCCATCTGTTATCGCGACCGGATGTTCGCCACTCTGGCCATTCTTGAGCGTCGTCCTCTCATCGGCCCGGTGCATGCGGTCGATATATCCTTCGTCGGGGTGCACGTCGTCGAGGTCGATCGAGTGAGCGGCGCCAATCCGGATGCCGGTCTCCCAGAACAGCGCGATGATGACGTGCCTCAAAGACGCGTAGTGGTATGTTGAGAGATGCCCTGTGGACGCTTCGGCTTCATCGGTTGCCAGCATGTCGTTTCGCTGGATGGGTCGCGACAGGGAGAAAACCCAGCATGGGATTGAAACTTGGGTCGTTGAAATTGACTGGTAAGTTGGTATGTTGATCTTGTCACCCTCTGAGGCGTGGCAATAGCATGGTTTTGTACGCATTATTAGTTCTGGGTATGGGGGAGTCGAATATCGAAGGCAGGATGATTATGGCGTAACCGGGGAAGACAATTCGGTCTGTAGATATATCCGCGTGAGAGGGGGACGAGTGTCGGCTTTTGAGATCGACACCGATTCTCTGTGGGCCACGGTGCTAGTTCTGAATATGCTGGTTAGAATATGGACTATGTGGTTGTTGTCTTCCCGCGTTTCCGGATAACATATTCAATTGCGCCGACAAGAACGGCGAAACCTAGTGGAATTACGAATAGATGAATGTAAAAGCTGAATATGGATGGGGGGCCGGCTGGCCCTGGGTTTGTCCATACCTCAGGGGGAGATGAAATGATGGCTATGATATCAAATGAGAGTATCAGCGCAATCGGGGTTAGTACTTCAAAATTTGCGTATAGAAGAAAGCCAGCTGCTCCTAATATCGTTAGTACTGCTAGTGGGATGCCTCCGTTACTGAATGAGCTTAGGCTATACTCGAAACCAGCTGTAGATACATAGACGAATGTAAATATTAGATTTGCGATGAGATGTAGTAAACCGGCGAGAAGGCCAAATATTGCCTGCTGGCGACGGTTCATATCTGCGAGAGTAGCGCGGAACCCTTCAAATGACGTGATAAGCAACATACTGGGTTGGTATATCCGTAGCGGCGAATGACGCGGTATTTCGTGTTGCTCTGGGTGAATAAATCGGTCTGGCGGTGTACCCCGCTGTCTCTTCGGTCGAACCTGGTTGGGTATTCGGCGGTAGGGGTGCTATTTCGGCGGTCAGGATGTCTGTGAGGTCGCTATTTCGGGTGCTGCCAGTAGCGCGGCTGGACGGCCGCGTACGGCCGGTGTGTTCACTTGTGGGATTCTGTATCTATCCATCGTGTGGGGGTAATGCGACGTTTTGGCGTGGTGGTCCCTGGCCAGTCCGGTTGGAGGACTCGCCACAGGATCCGTGGGTGGAGGAGTGAACTGGTCGGCTTCTTCAGGTTGAAGACGTGGTATAGCGCCTTCCGGAGCTCGGGGTCGGTCTGGGCTTTCCGGACGAAGCGGTCCAGATACCGATTGATGAAATCTGTTCCGCGTGGTTTCGGGCCCGTGGTCTGGGGGAAGGCGAAGTCACCGCCGATCGCGATACTCCATGCTTGATTGACTGGCTGTTCGACTCGATCGAAGAATGTGGTGGCGAGGTTGGACGTCTCGGCTGTCTTGAGGGTGTCGTGGAGGATCAATGCTTCGAGCGCGGCAACGGCCATCCCTTGGCCGTATATCGGGTTGAAGCTGGCGATTGCATCGCCGATAACGACGAGCCCGGTGGGGAACCGGTCGAGTGCTTCGTACCGATTGCGGCGATTCGAGGGGAATGGATACTGCGCGATTTCATCGGACAGGGATGCCTGATCGGTGAGTAACCCGGCAAAATCGGGGCCAGGGAGACTTGCTGCGAAGTCGCGGAGGTCGTCGATCTCGGTTGGTGGGTGGTCGCCGTGGAGGCCGAAGAACGTGGTCAGCCAGCGGCCGTCTTCGGCCGGGAAGACCCCGGCTCCTCGTGGACGATCCGGTGCGGGTGGAACGAAGAACAACCGGCGGTCGTCAGGGGGTCGTTCGACGACCGCGGTACTGTACGCGACATCAACATGGACTTCGTCAACGGGGGGCGATTCGAAGCCATGGTCGTCTAACAGGCGTGGTGTCCGGCTTGTTCGACCGGTTGCATCCACGACTAGGTCGGCAGCGAGTTCTTCTTGCCCGGACTCGCTTTGAATCTGGACACCGGTGACCGCACCTGCAGCGGTATCGACGAGATAGTCCAGACATTGACACTCGTCCCGGATCTGGATGGCATCACGGTCTGTGATCTGGCGTCGAACTACGTGTTCGAAGAGCGGTCGTGATGCACAATATGTCGACAGTGCGTTCGGATGCTCCGCGAGATAGCCGCCCTGTTCGTAATGCAGAAAGTCAGCCATTGCATCAATCTTGAGGCCACCTTCGGCCAGCAGTTCGTCCGTGTAGCCTGGAAAGAGTTCCTCGATGGTTGTTCGCCCGGATTCCAGCATGAGATGAATGTGGCGTCCTTGTGGAACACCCCGGCGAGCAACTGGTTCCTCCGGGAATACATCTCGTTCGATGAGGGTGACGGTGGTGAAGCCATCTGCCAGGACACGGGCGGCCAACAGACCAGCCATACTTCCGCCGACCACGACGGCATGCGCTCCGATATCCCCCAGCCGAGTAGGGTCATACTCGGGCACGGTCTTGAGCGTCATCGAGCAATCTCCCTCCAGTTATACGGGCTCTCGGTCCCATTGCTCGCTGCCACGGCTCGTCGTGGACTCGTGGCTGGTGGTGAAGGGACCGTCATTGATCGTCGCTCCGTCGGGTGGTCGTGGTGGTTGATGACGGCTTCCCGACATCCGCCCGTTCGCGGAGGTCGTGTCGTCTGACTTTCCCGGTGGTTGTCTTCGGGAGCTCGTCGATAAATTCGAGTGCACGTGGATACTCGTGTTTCGCCAGCCGGTCTTTCACGTATGCCTGGAGCTCGGCTTCCAGGTCGCTGGAGGGGTGGTACTCGTCGCTGAGGGCGACGAACGCTTTGGGGACTTCACCCCGCGTCTCGTCCGGGACCCCGATAACGCCTGCGTTGGCGACGGCATCATGGGAGGCGAGTGATTCTTCGATTTCACCAGGCCCGATCCGGTATCCAGATGAAATGATCACGTCATCCTTACGACTGTGGAATGAGATGTAGCCGTCCTCGGCCATTGTCGCCATATCTTCGGTGAACAACCACCCGTCGTGGACCTTCTGGGCGGTCTTCTCCTGTGCGTTCCAGTATGCAGTGAAGCAGCCTGGATTCCCGTCATACCGAATCGCGAGTTCGCCGACGTCCCCGTATGGGCGCGATGCGCCTGTCTCGTCGACGACGTCAATGGCAAACCCCGGGTTTGGCCGTCCGAGACTTCCGGGTTGGTGGTGGACGTCGAGTGCTTCACAATCGCCGGCGACGATACCAGCTTCCGTTTGTCCGTATGCCTCGTGGATGGCGACATCCTCGACAATATCTCGCCACCACTCAACGACGGTCTGTCCGAGCGGTTCGCCCGCACCAACCACCACTCTGAGGCTCGACAGGTCGAATCGTTCGCTCGGATTCGGGACCTGCATCATCATTCGATACACGGTCGTGGCACCCCCGATATAGGTGACCCCATAGCGCGTCAGGAGCTCGAATGTTCGCTCAGGATCGAATCGAGGGTCAGCATCGCCGAGGACCGGCGTTCCATAGTACAGCGACGCGAGAATCCCCTGGTAGAGCGGGCCGACCCACGACCATTCGGCTGGCGAATACCCTAAATCGGTGTCGTGTATCGCCATGTTTCGTGCTTGCAGCAGATGGGAGGGAAGCACGCCGAGGAGTGTCCGATGTGGGAGCACGACGCCTTTCGGGTCGCCAGTGGTGCCGCTCGTATAGAGGACCGTCGCTGGCTCGCCTGCACGGGTCGCTGCCGTGTCCCGCTGAGACGAGTGTCCATCGATGGCGCTCCAGAACGCGGTCCCGGCCGTCTCTGCGGGCGTTTCACTGATGGTGAGCACCGTCTCCAGCGGTGCACAATCAGCCTGAATCTCTTGGAGCGCTGGCAGGGACACGTCATCGACAACGAAGGCGGTCACCTCACTATCTGTGAGGCGGTACCGGAGGCCGTCAGGCCCGAACCTGACACTGAGCGGGACTGCGATAGCCCCGAGTTTCCACGTCGCAAACAAGGTAATAAGAGATTCCACCTTTTGTGCCCCGCTCACCGCGATGCGGTCACCGCCCTCGACGCCGTGGGCCGCCAGGTAGTTCGCCAGCCGATTCGCGGCCGTCTGGAGCTCGCCGAACGTGTACTCGGTATCATCGCCGTCGGGCGCTACAGCCACCATCGCGACGCGATCGGGGTCGGCGTCGGCCCACCGGTCACAGGTGTACGTGACAGCATTGAACGACTCTGGGATCTCCCATTCGAAAGCCGATCGGACCGCGTCGTAGTTCCCCGAGTGATCCCGATAGAAGTGATAGCCGCGTAATACCGGGTCGAGATCGAGGCCGGTGTCACGGGTCGTCATCTGTCGGCACCCCCTGTGAAGGGTCGTCGGTTCCATGTGAAACGTCGTACTCGAATCGTGTCTGGTTACATTGCATTCCATTCCATTGCATATTATTTTTCACCCGTCGTTGTGCACCCCGTCTTTCGATCGAAGGTTTCGAACGGTCGTCTGACTGAGGTACATGCGATCTATCGTCGTGGATTGGTATGCCATTACTCGATAGGCATGTGCGCCACGGTGTGCACACGTGTCCACGGTGTGAACATTGATTACAAACCGGCGGTGTATACGGGTATGGACGAATCCAGTGCACTCTCGGGGGACGCGCTGGAGGATATCGCCTATCTAGCGCGATCTGAAAACCGTGTTCGCGTGCTCGAGGTGCTTACGACCCAGGCGTTGCAACGACGCAACCTCGAAGCGGAGACGGGCGTGTCGCGGACGACGCTCGGCCGTATCCTCGGTGAATTTGAGGACCGCGGCTGGGCTGAACGGACCACAGACGGCGAGTACACGGCCACTCCCCGAGGGAAACATGTGATCGCCGAGTTCACGCCGGTCGTGGAGGCAATGGAAACCATCCGGCATCTCGGCGAGTCAGTTGCGCAACTGCCATCGGATGATTTGACGATCGGCCTTGAACACTTCCGGGATGCGACCGTGAGCCGCCCGGAACCGAACGCGCCACTCGGCGTGGTTCGACGGCTTGTGTCACTCCTTGAAGATGCCGGCCGCTTCCGGTCATTCACGTATCTTGCGCCACCGGTACCGGTCGGGGAGGCAATGTACGAAGGCATCAGGACTGACCGATTGACGGCCGAACACGTCCTCGCTGGCGGTCTCATCGAATACCTCCAGAATAACCCCGATGGACCACCGCCGTGGGAGGCATATATTGACGCCGGTGCTCGTGTCTACCGGTACCAGGGCCATATCCCGTGTAATCTGTTCGTTATCGATGAGACCGTCATCATCACGAATGACCACCCCACCAACGAGTATATCGAAACTGCGAATGACACCGTCGGCGAATGGGCCGCCGATCTCATTGACACGTATCGAGATGATGCAGACCGTGTCGACGCCGACTCCCTTACATGACAGGGAACTAGTGAGATGTCCTGTCAATGGATTTCACCCTCCCCACGGAGGGCCGGGAATTGCTCACTATCAGCGACGGGTGGCGTGCTGGGGGTCGCGGAAGAGGTGGATTGACTCCGCCACATAGCCGTGTCTCATCTCGTTGCTGGACGTCGGGGCGAAGGGTTTTCTGGTGGAACAGTCTGGTAGATATATGGTTGATCAAATCCCGGATGTTGGGGATGTGATGGCGTATGAGCGGACATTCTCGACGGAGGAGGTTTTGGAATTCGGTGCGTTGACCCAAGACCAACAGGCGATCCATACCGAACCGGACGAAACCGGTGAGTTGGTTGTTCAGGGCCTCCTCGTTGCGTCCGTAATGACGAAAATTGGTGGTGAGATGAGTTACATCGCCCGCACGATGACGCACGATTTCAAACAACCGGTCCGGACGGGAGAACAAATCAGGTGTGAATGGACGGTCACTGCCCGGGAGGACCGTGATGATCGATACACGTTTGAAAACGACGTCGTGTACCGAAATGAGGCCGGTGACATCGTCGTGGAGGCAGCCACAACCGGCTTAATCTGGCGATAACATCCACGGTCAGCTCACCCCCACGCCGCGAAGGTGGCTCGATATCCAATCTCTCTCGAAATGGGTCACGACGGGTGGATATTGTGGTCTATGGGCCTGAGGAGCTCGGTCTATTGGGGACCGAAAGTAACACAGCAGATAAGCGCGAACCGGTCCACAGGCCAACAGTATTCGACGGTAACGACGACAGCATAAGGGGGACGTCACATATGGCATCTGTAATCAACGTACGACACGGGTGGCTCGGGGGGTCGCTATGAGGACGGGAGGGAGTGAGGAAGATCCGCGGTGTCCTGCATGTGGGGAACCGATCGGGATCACGGCGACGTATTGTATGCATTGCTCTGCGGATTTGACCGAGGAGTATACCGCCGCGGATGCGGATGGGGATGGGTTCCGAGATCGGATAACTCGCGGTGAGGGCGCCGCCGCGGATGGTTCGGCTGCTCCGGGCGGGATGAGGGAGCCGCACGAGTCGTCGGGAGCCCCCGGCAGTCTTCGTCGACTCGTAGATGTTTTCGGGACTCGCCAGACATCCAGTGGAGACGAGGATGCGTCAGTCTTGGATCCTGATGGACTGGTTGACAATTCTTTGACGGTGGTTGTCGGGGTAGGGGGTGGCCTCATCGTCGGCATCGTGGGAACGGGTGTACTCTTGATTCTTACTGGCAGTGGATGGGCTGTCCTCGTGGGGCTTGTTGCTTGGCTGGCGGCGACCGGGTATCTTGTCCGCCGGAGGACTGTCCAAGCGGCAGTCGCGCATAGTGGCTATGCAGTGGCGGTCGTCCTGTTTCTCGTGCCGTTGATTGCGGCGAGTCCGCTGGTTGAGGTTGAGGGTGGGATTCAAGGGCGAGGTGGGTTGTTTGTTGTGTTACTCTTGTTTGCGGGGGTTCCAGCAACGGTGGCCGCTGGTGTGGGCTGGCTTGCTGCGCAATTCATCTCGACAGGCTGAGTAGGTCACGTGCAGACCACGACCAACTCCGGCTCCGCGGACAGTGGATCTCTCCACGTGCGTTCCGACTTGGCGAATCTCTCGATCGATGTCGTGATGGGGTCCGTATACTCTGTATCCACTCAACTCCACGTCTGTGGATATGGACGGGCCCGTGATTGGACCATTCGGTGTGATCTTCGGTGGCTCTGTCTTCGGTTAATAAATTAATTCGCCGGTGATGAATTTCCGTGTTCGTTCGTCAGTTGGGTTCTCGAAAATCGTTTCAGGTGGCGCGATTTCGGTGATGTTGTTCGTGAGTAACACGGCGATACGGTCGGCGATGCGTTTCGCTTGATGCATATCGTGTGTCGCCACAACGACCCCGATGCCATGCCGGCGTGCAGCTGTGATTGCCGATTCAATGATCGCTGTATTCCGCGGGTCGAGATCTGATGTTGGTTCATCTAGTAACAAGACATCCGGGTCATACGCGAGTGCGCGTGCAAAGGAAACCCGTTGGGATTCGCCACCGGACAGGGCGCTCGTGGGCTGCTGCATCTTTTCTTGTAATCCGACGGTAGCAAGCGCGTCGGACACGGCTGGTGGCGGCTCGGGTGAGTGGATGAGCGACCGGAGTTGATCACGAATGCGCCGGGACCATGACCGGCGGACGCGGAGGCCATACTCGACGTTCCGAGCGACAGTGGTATAGAAGAGGCCTGCATCTTGGAAGACCATCCCAATGCGTCGACGCAACTGTCGCCGGTCGGGTTGGTCGGCGGCCCAGACATCGCGTCCATCGAACGTAATGACCCCTGTGTCTGGTCTATGGCTGAGAGCGAACAGCCGCAGGAGGGTTGTTTTCCCCACGCCGGAGGGCCCGATGATAACTAGCACCTCTCCCGGTTCGACGGTGAGGGAGAGATCCTTCAAGATGGGTACGGTCTCGTGGGTTTTGGAGATATTGCTGGCAGTGAGCATTAGGGGTGCACCGGCCGGTTGCCGAATCGGACGACGAGGACGTTCACGAGCAACACCAATCCAAGTAAAACGATGCCGAGCAGCATCGCTGTCTCGTATTGGCCTTGTCTGGCCTCAAGTTGAATCGCGGTGGTGAGCGTCCGTGTCTTGGAGACCTGATCGGGGCCAGTGATGTTTCCGCCAACGATGAGGACTGACCCGACTTCACTGATAGCTCGCCCGAACCCGGCCAATATCGCGGTCACGATTCCGTGACGGGCTTCTTTGATCGTGACGACAGCGATATCGAGCCGTGTCCCACCGAGGATATATGCGGCGTCGCGAACGTGCTGGTTGACGCCAGCGATGGCGGCGAGACTAATCGCCGTAATTGGAGGTGTTGCGAGCACGAACTGTGAGAGGATCATGGCTTCGGTGGTGAAGACGAGGTTGAACTCGCCGAGTGGGCCTTGATTTGAGACAACAAACAGCACCACGAGTCCGACGATGACACTTGGAAACCCCATCCCGGTATAGATGAGTGATGTGAAGACCTGTTTGCCAGGGAACTCAGTTGACCCGATGATGAGGGCGAGCGGGACACTCACGGCTGCACTCAACGTGACAGCAACGAGGCTGACATACAGCGACACGCGGATGATACTCCGCAGGTACACGCCGGGATACGGGAAGCTCCCACCGATGAGTGGCTCTAAGAGAGTGAGACCATCAAGCGGCATGCTACGTGGCGACAGTGGTGTTCCAGTCTTCGGGAACGTATTGGTCGAAATCCGGGTCGTCAGCCAGCGCATCTGGGAAGAACAACTGTTCGCCATTGACCTCGTACTCCCTGATCCGGGTTTGGGCTTGTGGACTCGTCATGAATCCGATGTAGGCGATGGCAAGCTGGTAGTTGACGTGGTCGTGGATTGCGGGATTCACCGCGAGAATCCCATACGGGTTGACGAGCGCGTCCGGGCCGCCACCGATTGGTCCTTCGACGTGCATGACAAGGTCAATCGAGTCACGTTGGGAGAGGTACGTCCCGCGATCAGAGAGCGTATACGCTGCTTGTTCACTCGCAATATTGAGAACTTCCCCCATCCCTTGGCCTGTTTCACGATACCACTCACCGCGTGGGGCACGGCCGGCTGCCTGCCAGAGAGCTTGTTCTTTTGTATGGGTTCCAGAGTTGTCCCCGCGGGATATGAATGCGGCGTTGCTCTCGGCGATCGCCTCGAAGGCATCGAGTGCGGACATCAACCCCTCGACACCGGCCGGATCCCCTGGTGGACCGACGATGACGAAGTCATTGAACATCACATCACGCCGATTCACTCCATAACCCGCCTGCATGAATTCATCTTCTTGACTCCGCGCATGGACTAAGACCACGTCAGCATCCCCGTTCCGGGCTGTTTCTAATGCAGCGCCAGTCCCAAGGGCGACAGCATCAACCGTCACCCCATACCGCGTTTGGAACGGCGCATTCAGTTCGTCAAGCAACCCGGTGTCATAGGTACTCGTGGTGGTGGTGAGGGTCAACGTTTCCCCGACCACCTCCGGGGTGCCAGCATCGGTTCCCGACAATCCGGAACATCCGGCGACGCCGACGCACACTCCAGTCCCGATCGCCTGGAGGACCGATCGACGCGGCAGTGCCATAGCGCAATCGATGCGCGTCCCCAAAAAATAGCTTGCCGTCGGCAATTAAACACAACCAGTTACATCCATCCCCTCAGTAGTGCCTCACGTGAAGCTCCCTAAATCGATATATACAACAGTATAATGACCAATATTGGATGAATCCGGTCCCTCCCGTCGTATACACAACCACTTACGTCCCTCATGGCGGGCACAACCACTACCTCTCGCCATACACTACCTCCCCAGACACCCCGTTCGGTTCGTCCACCGTTTGGATGCGGGGCACCGACGGCTACCAGACTCCCCCCATCACTTCGTCCTGTGGCCGCCCGTGCACGGTGCGATGGTGTCGATAGCAATGATGCGGATGATGACCACGAGCTTTATACTTGATTAGTAGAACGCCAGCATATGAATGAAAAACGCTTCATTGTCGCCATGTTCGGCGTCATGGTCGGGGCCATCGTCATCTATGTTGCCTACCGGTTCATCGCCGCCCTCACTGTCTCGGTCTTCCTGTATTACTCAACACGGCGGTTTTACAAATTCTTAGGGAAACTCCGCCTCCCCGCGCGGATCCGCGCCGTCATCGTCATCACCTTTCTTGCCGTCCCGTTAATCCTCCTCATTAGCTATACAGTCGTCCTCCTCGTCACTGAGATCAGGCGATTCATCACCGTCTATCCCGTCATCGATATCGCCGCCGAGAATGTCCCGTGGTTTGACGGCATGGACGAACTCCCCGAACTCTCCGTTTACGGTCTCATGCAGGCATATCAGGCCGGAGAACTTGATACCCTCATTGAGTTCGCCAGCAACCATGCAACCTTCCTTACGAGCACGCTGACCAGTTTCCTCCTCAATCTCTTGATCGTCGTCGTGGTGACGTATTATCTCCTCATTGACGGTGGCCGCGTCCGCGAATGGCTGTTACGGTTCGATGATGACGCCATCGTTCGAGAATACCTTGAAGCCGCCGACCGCGAACTGGAAGCAGTCTTGTTCGGCAATCTCTTGAACGTCATCGCCATCTCACTCATCGCCAGCCTCACATTCATGGGGTACAACGCCGTTGTCCCCTCAGCCGTCCAAGTCCCATACCCAACACTCGCGGGTGCCCTCACCGGTGTTGCCAGTCTCATCCCCGTCGTCGGCATGAAAATCGTGTACGTCCCCCTCGCCGGCATCATGGCCATTTCCCCCATCCTGACAAATACCACCGAACTCGTCGTCTACATCGTCGCGTTCATCGTCCTCGCGGTAATCGTCGTCGACACCATCCCAGACCTCATTCTCCGCCCGTATCTCAGCGGTGACACAACCCACGTCGGATTACTCATGCTAGCGTACATCTTTGGCCCCGTAGTCTTCGGGTTCCATGGCTTATTCCTCGCCCCGATCATCCTCGTCGTAGCATTAACCTTCGCCGACACCGCCCTCCCCCGCCTCCTTGGCGTGGAACCAGAGGACGGCCTTCCACCAAACCAACTCAAACTAGACGACTTCTAATACCAACACCCAGGACGTTCCATACCCTTCGACGCTCTCCTGGCTCCTGCTTTACTGGAACACACACCCCGTCAGCTATCGACCAGATAAATCCCACAATTGCGTGGCGACCATCCGGTGGGTGTCACCCATCCATCGTGATTTCTAATTCGAGGAGGTCATCCACGAATAGCTCGACTGCTCTCGTCATCTGTTCGATATCGTCGCTCGGTGATGCGGTCGAGAACCCGATCCAGCCATCGGCTCGATCCGTGGTGAACTCTCCAGGCACACTGACATTGAGATCAGCGGAATCTTCGCCAGCGGGAAGCTTCGTTTTGACGTACCCGGTCGCAAAAGTGTCTCCGTCGACGGGATCGGTTGCGGTGTATACGTAGCATTGATGGCCTCGATAAGTCCAGGAGATGTCTGGGGTGTCATCTCGATTTGGAGTGTCCATATTGCCTGTACAAGCGCGATACCCGAGGTGTTTTGGATGCTCTTCGACCCACCACACCCGGATTTGGGTCATGGTCGCCCAGACCCCTACCCATCACCCGTAACCAGACGGCGAGACCCATAGACAGAGAGTTTTTGAAACCGCACTGCAAATGAGCGTGCATGCTCGTCCCTGCAGACAAACTCTCAACATTACTCGCAGACCTTTTTTCCGAAGAATACGATAACGCCACCGTCTACGCCGATGCCGACAGCGACACCGTCCTCCACGACGGCAAAATCTACATCCGGCCAAACGGGTGGCTGAAACTCCCCTCCGGTCGACTCGTATCACCCACAACCATCCACCACATCGACACGCACACACCCACCGAATAACCCCCCGTACCTCTCAGAAAACTCGCTGGAAATCCACTAGATAACTATCAAATAAACCCAAATCCGGTCTCCACGAACACATACGCGTGCAGCCGATTGCAACCGGAACACTAGCCGACAATCACCCCTATGCCAGAGTCGGGACCGGGCCTCAGCCCCTCGTCGTCATCCCTGGGATCGACGACGCCATGTTTTCTGGCCGATACCCACGCCGTCTCGCCTGGGCACTCTACTGGTACTTTTCCCGCTACACCCAAACCCACACCATCTACGTCATCAGCCGACCACGCGGCCTCTCTGAGGAGATGACCATCACCGAGATGGCTGACGAATACGCGACGGTCCTGACCGATACCATCGCACCGACCGATATTCTGGGTGTATCGATGGGCGGCATGATTGCGCAATCCATCGCCATCCACTATCCCACTGTCGTTGATCGTCTGATTCTGGCCAACACTGGAACCCGCCTGACAGATATCGATACGCTCGATCGCTTTCGTGACTATGCCAGCACGCACAACTGGGCGGCCATTCGGGCCGAACTCGCGGCCGTTATGTTCTCCGACTGGCGATCTATTTCCTATCCCCCGATCGCGCGGACTGTGGGTAGATATCTGGCCCCGACTCCGGCCGTTCCATCTGATGTCAGTGTTTCGCTCAATGCGATTCGTCGATTCGATGCGACCAACCGTCTTCCCGATATCACCGCAGCTACACTCGTGTTCGGTGGCAGCGATGACCCGTTCTTCCCCTATTCCGTCCTCACCGAAACGGCTGACGCGATTCCGACAAGTACCCGGACCGTGATCGACGGCGCCAAACATGGTGCCTTCCACGAATACAAGGTGACTTTTGACACCCATGCCACCCGATTTCTGACGCCCTCATAACCCTACGTCTGCAGGCAGTTGAGGATGTCACACCCGGAAATGGGAGCAGTCGGCGTCTCCATTTCACAGCGGTTGGATCGAATCGGGCAGTAGTATGCGGGTGTTGTCGGTGGGCGTTGGCCATAATTTCAGTATAACGAAACGTCGGCTGGCATTGTATCGTAGATGTATGGCGTCTCAGACCGTGCTTATTACCGGGTGTGCGACTGGTATTGGTCGCGCGACTGCGACCACGTTCGCCGAGGCTGGCTGGGAAGTCTATGCGACGGATTCCGATCCGGACGCAATCGCTGATCTCGCCGAGAAGGGGTGTGTGACCGCGCAACTTGATGTGACGACGGACGGTGATGCTGAAGCAGTCGTTGAACGGATTTATACGGAACACAACCGGCTTGATTGCCTTTACAATAATACGGGGTATGGACAGATTGGGCCGCTGGAGGAAATTCCGGTTGAGGAGTTCAAACGACAACTCGATGTGAACCTGGTGGGGCAACATCGTCTCATCCGGGCGGCCCTCCCTGTCATGCGTGACCAACCGGGTGGAACGATCGTGAATATGGCGAGCGTGTACGGCCGTACTATTTTCCCCGGGCAAGGTGCATATGCTAGTTCGAAGTGGGGAGTCACGGCACTTACGGAAACGCTCCGTGTCGAAGTGGCTGAGTACGATATTGATGTCGTCGTCATTGAACCAGGGCCTGTCGACACCGAGTTTGGGGCCACCGCACTCTCGACCAAAGAGCACCTCGAGCCAGTAGACGCCTATGAGTGGTTCTATCGGCTCTATGACGAAAATCGGTATGATCGCCGGTTTCTCGACCGTGGGATCGGGTATGTCCACCCGACGCGTGTCGCCGACGTCGTCTTCACTGCCGCTGAGAGCGACGATCCCCAACGCCGGTATGTTGTCGGGCCCTGGAAGTGGTTCCTGCGACTCGGGTATATCACCCCACGCTGGCTCCGAGACCGCCTCTACCACCTCCTAAAAACGTATCTCTAACCACCTGTACATCGAACACCGCCAGCGCGGCTATCACTCGTCCAATCTACCGGACCCACCAGTGTCCATCAGCAAACCACTGATCTCCGTTTCCTGGTTTTCTCACGGCCTGATAACTCCAATGGTCGTTTATGAGAGGACGGTCCGTACGAGCCTGGTATGTGTGTGCGGACCGGCAGCGACGAGGCTTCAGCCCTGTCGGTGGCTCCCCCGGCAAATGTGCTCCTCCAGGCACCCGCTCTCAGCAGGGGGGATATGGATGTCTGTCCGTCTGTCACCGACCACCCCGGCAGGCAGCTCCTGCAAGTCACGTTCGCCGGCAAACCGGCTGCCAGGTTAGAGATGTGGCAAGCACCGGACACTCTTCCACAGATTATCGCTCTCTTAACCACTGCTGGCAGCGGGCTGCTTGACGACCTCAACGACCCAACCGACCCGGAAGCCACCACCGACACAATCGCGTCCGATTGTGATGTACCCATCTCACAAACGACTCTTTCGGAACCAAGTGATCTCACCGGTATCGGGATCTATATCAATACCTGTTTCGCCGCGTGGGCAGAGACAGCGACGGGCATCGATGTCTGTTTTGACTCCTTGACGACGCTGGTACAGGCCGTTGATATCCGGAGTGCGCATCGATTCCTCACACTGCTCGGCACCCGCGTCCGGAATGTGGCCGCGACGGCCCCCTTCTCTATCGGTCTATACGCACATGATGCGCAGTGCCTCTCAACTGTCGCAACCGAGTTTTCCGACGTCTCCTCTTTCAATACTGCAGCAAACGAATCGACCCCCAAACCAGCCACCCGGAGTGCCCAATGACCACCCCGTTCCATCTCGTGAAACCGGTATCGGGCGGTACCGTCGACACGATATGGCTTAATCCCCCGTATATACTCAGCAGAGCCTTTATAGGGTTTATCACGAAGATACCCCAATAAGAACTCTAATTGGACGGACAGATGACACCAAACGATCCCGACCCTAACGATACGGACGCCACCGAATACGGCGGCTTCAAATTCGGCGCCACTGACGGATCTGGCGACAAAGACGAGCCCACCTCACCGAGCGAGCCCACGAGCCGGAATCGGTCCCGGTTTAACTTTACAGCC
This sequence comes from uncultured Natronomonas sp., assembly GCA_964609565.1. Lineage (GTDB taxonomy): Archaea > Halobacteriota > Halobacteria > Halobacteriales > Haloarculaceae > Natronomonas. The sequence continues at coordinate 13,306 of CAZSSY010000040.1, read as the reverse complement.
TGGTTGTGGGAGTCATTCACCGGCGACGACCCAGCAGAGCCGTCATCAACTGAGACGACCCAAGAGACACCACCGAGCGAGCCGACCGAAACTACCGAGACCTTTAGTCACTTCGATTTCGTCGGCTGGCTTGAAGCCACCGAAGAACAACATCAACCAACGAAACCAGCCGCCGTTGAGGCCGCCGCAGCTGTCGAAGCAGACAAAACCACCGACGAAACACCAGCCACTTCCGACGCACCCGCGGCAACGGCAGCCGCTGCAACGGGCTTTGATTTCACGGGTTGGCTGCAAGAAGGCGACTCTGACTTCTTTGACCGATTCGACACGGCCACAGAGCCGGACACCGAGACGGCTGTGGCCGACGCCGCAGCCACCGGCGCTGCCACAGAGACCGCAGCCGGCATGGACTCCGAGTCCACCCCCGATGCACCACCTTCTGACGCCGTGGCAGAAGGACCTGCGATCCCGATACAACCCGGAAGTGCCCGGCCACGTGTATCACCGGTCAAACTCGCAATGTACGCACTGTTCGCAGCGACAATCGTCGCCGTTGGCCTCTCACTCGCCGGTATCGTCGCTCCTCTCGGGCCCGCCGCAGGCTTTGGCTCCCCCAGCGCAGACGACGGCGGCCAACAAGCTGCAGCCGCCACACCCACCCCGACACCGGAGCCAACGCCGGAGCCGACACCGGAGCCAACGCCGGAGCCGACACCGGAGCCAACGCCGGAGCCCACAACGGAGCAAACACCGGAGCAAACACAAGAACAGTCACCTGAAAACTCTGGAAATGGTAACGGAGCAGACGAAGAGGGACTCTTAGACCCAATCCTCGGCGGAGACAATAGCGATAGTGACGACGAGAGCCTTATCGGACTTACCGTCACCCGAGCCATCCTTCCCTAACGGACCACAGTTACGACTTGACGGCGGTATCTCCCAGCGGGAAACGACAGCAATCCCCGGGATCGATCTGTATTCTCAGTCCTCCCCATACGCTACAGGAGTTTCCACGCCTCTCTCCCATGTGTGTCCGATATTGATGTCGACAATCACGAGATGCCTAACTCGATATCGAAGCTGTTTCCAGGACGTGGGACTCCTTTCACTGTGACTGTTTCTCCGGTCATGAAGGCGGCAGCGTCACTCCCGAGGAACTGAACGACATCAGCGACATCTTGTGTGTGACCGATCCGGCGATCGACTATCTCCCGTGATGGCATGTCATCGCTGTCAATCCCCAGTGTTTCGGCGACACCGGGTGTCTGAATCAATCCAGGCGCGACACAATTCACGCGGATACCGGAATCAGCCCACTCTACGGCGAGTGTTTCGGTGAGTCGGATGATGGCTGCTTTCGCGGCTCCGTAGTGGCTTTCATGTGGTGCAGCATGCTGGCCATTGACGCTCGAGATATTGATGATCGAGCCACCCTCGTCGTCACGCATGTACTCCCCGGCGGCCTGGATGCAGTGAAAGGTGCCATGGAGATTCAGGTCGACGATGGTTTTCCAGCCGTTTTCTGAGATCTCTTCGAACGGTGCGATGAATTCACCTCCAGCATTGTTGACGAGTATATCCGGCGTATCGAGTTCCGCGACGGTTGTCTCGATAAATGCTTGTACTTCGGTTGAGTCTCGCACGTCACATTCCACGGCGAGGGCGGTTCCACCGGCTGCTCGGATCTCGTCTGCGACAGGATCTACGCGGTCTTGTGCTCGCGAACAGATGGCGACTTCTGCTCCGTCGTCGGCGAACCGTTCGGCAATTGTTCGGCCAATGCCTTGGGATGCCCCGGTCACGACTGCTGTGCGACCGGCGACACTATATTGATCAGTGGGCATATCCCGGGCAATCTCGGCCACATCCCATGAGGGTATCGACACCACACGCACACGCGGCAGTCGCCATCGTCGCGTTCTCGTACCGCTCAGGAGGGGATGGTTGAGTGGTTGCTGGATGGTGATGGTGTGGGTTGTAGTGTCGTCGGGGCGGGTGGTGGGTTAGAGGAGGTCTTCGAGGTGGTCGACGACTTCTTCGGGGGTGTCGCCGACCGGGACGCCGGCGTTGTTGAGTGCGGTGATTTTTGATTCGGCGGTCCCGGTTCCGCTCCCGGAGACGATTGCGCCGGCGTGCCCCATGCGTTTTCCGGGTGGGGCGGTTCGCCCGGCGATAAAGGCGGCGACCGGTGTATCGAGGTATTCGGCGATGTGGGCGGCGGCGTTTTCTTCGTCTTCGCCGCCAATTTCGCCACAGAGGACGATTGCGTCGGTGTCTGGGTCGTGTTCGAAGCGGTTGAGGATGTCGATGAAGTTGGTCCCGATGATGGGGTCGCCGCCGATACCGACGGCGGTGGTTTGGCCGATTCCCCGCTGCGTTAAGTTATCGACTACTTGATATGTTAAGGTGCCGGATCGAGAAACCAAGCCCACATTCCCCGCAGTGAATATACTCCCCGGTAAAATCCCGAGTTTCGCCGCCCCAGGCGTAATAACCCCCGGACAATTCGGGCCGACCAACCGCGTGTCACTCCGCTCCAATTTCTCATACACGGCCGCCATATCCTGCTGTGGAATCCCTTCAGTGATCGCCACAACCAGCTCAAGCGGCGCATCAATCGCTTCCAACAATGCATCCGCCGCAAACGCCGGTGGGACGAACACCACAGACGTATCTGCATTCTCTTGTCGCGCCGCCCCTGCCACTGTATCATACACCGGGATCCCGTCGACCTCCTGGCCACCTTTCCCAGGAACCGCCCCAGCCACCACGTTCGTCCCATACTCAACCATCTGTCGCGTATGGAACCGGCCTTCACCACCCGTAATCCCCTGGACGAGCACCCGGCTTTCCGCATCCACCAAGATACTCATTCCTCAGTCATCTCCGTAGCGTACGCAACCGCTTGTTGAACCGCCCCTTCGAGGGTCTCTTCGACGTCGACCCGATCGGTATTCAAAATCTCCATACCTTCCGCGGCATTCGTCCCTGCCAAGCGAACAACGACCGGCTTCGGCAACTCATCGAACACGTCCAACGCCTCATTAATCCCCGCTGCCACCTCGTCACCACGCGTAATCCCACCGAAAATATTGAACACGACACTGTCAACATTCTCATCAGAGAACACCAAATCCAACGCGTTCTTCACCCGCTCAGCCTTCGCACCGCCACCGATATCCAGGAAATTCGCCGGTGACCCACCATAATAATCGACCAGATCAAGCGTCGTCATCACCAGTCCCGCCCCGTTCCCAATAATCCCAACATTCCCGGCCAATCGCACATAATCAAAGCCATACTCGTTCGCCTTCGCTTCAAGCGCATCATCAGCGACCGCCTCCTCCATGGCCGCAAGGTCAGATTGCCGGAATAAGGCATCTTCATCGATATTCATCACCGCATCAGCGGCCACAACCTCCCCGTCATCCGTCACCATCAACGGATTCACCTCAATTTCCGTCGCATCTTTCGCATCCCATAACTCGAATAAGGTCCCCAAGATCGAAGCAACGTCACCGGCGACCGCCCGGTCCACCCCCGCCGAATAGACCGCTTTCCGGGTTTCATACGGTTGCATCCCGAACGTCGGATCGACATGCTCCCGCGCAATCGCCTCCGGATCCTCCCGGTTAACCGCTTCGATGTCGACACCGCCTCGGGTCGAGACCATCGCAACCGGCTTCCCGGCACCCCGATCCATCGTCACCCCCACATATAATTCATTGACGAAATCAACGCCCGCTTCCACAAGAACCCGGTCGACGTGGAGGCCTTTCAAATCCATTCCGAGGATTTCCCCCGCTGCTTGCCGGGCTTCTGCAGCGTCCGCGGCCAATGAAATCCCGCCCGCCTTGCCGCGACCACCAACTTGGACCTGCGCTTTGATGGCGACCGGATACCCAATCCCATCGGCTGCCTCGACAACCTCGTCGACGCTGGATGCGAGTTGTGAATCCGGGACAGGGATCCCTGCATCGGCAAACACCTCCTTCGCTTGATATTCATGGAGCTTCATCCTTCTCGTCCCACAATTCACGGATTCACGAGTTAGTAGTTCCGGACTTCATATCCCCGCCCCCGGCTCCACGACCACGACTCTATCCCACAGACAGCTCGCTCATCCACACAAGACCTTAGTGACCGAAGACAGCGTGGAGCTATAGGCCCTCGAAGTCAAGAATATCACCGGCGCTGTCGTGATCTCGCCGTGCCGGCCGTGAGGCATCAAGCACATCTTGCGCATCGCTCAGCGAGGCGTTCCCGCTGTCGGTATCGCGGTCGCGATACGCGCGTGCACTTTCAACCAAATGCTCGGCAGCCCCAGCCAGCGCTTCTGTCAATGACACCAGTTCATTATAGGGTTCATCGAAGGATTCATCGTCGACATCGTCTGTATCCATTCGCTCGGCCGCCGTCGACAACCGGTCTATCGCCGACTGGAAGTCATCCATCGCTGGCGTCCACCGCTCTCTGAGGTATCGGTCAACACCATCACGGAACTGCCGCATCCCCCGCGTTACATCGTCTTCACTCTGATTCAGCGCGACAAATGCATCGCGTTCACCCTGTAATTGATCGGCTTTCCCTTGATACACCGATTCATCAACCGCATCGCTGACGCGGGCATCTCCTGAGTTGAATTGATTTAACGCCGAATCGAGCCGACTGTCGGCCTGTGAGACAGATCGCGATAATGGATCGCGTTCGCCGGTTACATCACTGAACCGCTCGTCGATATACGCTTCCTGCATCCGTTCGAACCGCGGGAATGCATCCCCCATCGAAGACTGCGTCCGCGCAAAATCAATGAAGGCCCGACGAATCCGAGAGAGCGCGTCCGCTTGCTCGCGTTGGTCGTCGTAGCCGAGTTCGCGGGCATCGTCCAGCGGCTCTCTGGCTTGATTCGCCACCCGCTCGATGGGCGGCCAATCAAATCGCCCATCCGATGGCCGGACCCCGAGAATGTCGTCTGCCCCGGTTGCAGCGGCGTACTCCTCGAGCGCCTCCCCGAGGAATTCATCTGCATCCTCAAGCCGATTTTCCGCTTCTCGTTCGGCCTCCGATAACTGTCGTTCAGTCTCGGTCGGCGTGTCGGTCGGCGTCGCGGTCTCAGTCGGTGTCGCGGTGTCAGTCGGCGTTCCATCACCGGGAGAGTCCCCGTCCTCAGGGAGTGGAAGATCCTCCACGCTACAGCCAGCAGTCCCCACAGCTGCAAGAAGGGCGAGGTAGTGTCGGCGATCCATATCCACCCAGTAGGAAACAACCTACAAATAATTAGGTGAATATAACGCCACCGTCCACGGGATGCTGTCAGATGCGTCCCATGCTTCCCGTTCGCCGTCGGGCTACGCGAGATGTTGGGGCCGGACACCCCATCGGTCGGCAATAAGGCCATCTACACCGAGTGCCACCATCTCTTCGGCGGTCGACCGCGAATCAACCGTCCAGACATTCACACTCATCCCCGCGCGGTGGGCTTCATTGACCACATGTTCTGTCGTGACCTCGACGGCCGGATGAAAATAGTCACAATCGATCTCGTTGGCGGTTTCGATACTCTCGATCCCTGGCTCGGCTGTGATTAATGCACGTGGCACGGCTGGCGTCGTGTCTCGGCAGTCAGCTAAAATCGTGGGTGCAAACGATGAGACAACTACTTGGTGGTCAGTCTCGACGAGTACGTCGAGTGTATCCTGCGCCGTCCCTGGTTCTTTGAGTTCGACGTTAACCCCGATCGCGTCGGGGATGTCCGCCAAGACCTCCGTGAGCGTTGGGATGCCTTCGCCCGTACCGAGGACATCTAACGCCGCCAACTCGTCCTGAGACTGCGTGGCAACCGGCCCCGTCCCGTCTGTCACACGATCGACCGTGGCATCATGGATTACGACTAACTCGCCACTGCCACATCGACGCACGTCAATCTCAATTGCATCGGCCATCGCTGCCGCCTCCCTGACTGCCTGCCGCGTGTTTTCCGGGAGTATTGACGCAAACCCACGATGCGCGATCACCCGCATGCAGCCATTTATCTGACCGGCAATATGTGCCCTTCGGCCTCACGACCACTCGACTCCCGGCCGCCATCCGGCCACCGATCCATATTCGGGTGGCGGGGTGGATTGTGACAGCCAGCGTGGCTGAGAGTGGGAGTCAACGGATACCGAAAAAAGGGATGAGTTTGCTGTCGGTAGAGGGTGACACTGGCTTTATCGGAACGGCGTCGTAGTACTCAGTATGACGGTCTCATTTACGTTCGATGAGAAGGTGATTCTCGTGACAGGTGCATGTGGTGCACTCGGCAGCGCGGTCGTTACCGGCTTTGAGGCGGCTGGTGCTACCGTATGCGGAGCGGATATCGTTCCACCAGAGGATGACGATGCACTCGTTGATCCCGACCGTCTTGATTTCTACGAAACCGATGCCACCGATGAAGCCAGCGTCGAAGCCACCATCGACGACATCATCGCAGACCACGGCCAGATAGATGTCCTCTGTAATATCGCGGGAACGTGGCGAGGCGGGCACCCGATAGATGAGACACCCCTCGATGAATTCGAGTTGCTTGTTGATATCAATTTTAAATCCATGTTCCTGACATCAAAGCATGCCATCCCTCATCTCCGTGATACCGACGGCGCGATTGTCTCTGTCTCAGCGAGATCGTCGCTTGAAGGCGGTGCGGGTGATGGCCCCTACCGTGCGTCGAAAGCCGGTGTTCGCTTGTTAACCGAAACGATTGCAGACGAAAACCGGGGTGACATCCATGCGACAGCGATCATGCCGAGCGTCATCGATACGCCGATGAATCGGGAGATGATGCCTGATGCAGACCATGACACATGGGTTGCCCCGGCGACGATTGCCCGCGTCATCATGTTCCTCAGTTCGCCGGATGCCGCGGTGAGCTCGGGTGCTGCAGTCCCCGTATATGGAGACGCGTAATCTACGCCACTCTCTTTCGCTCGGGTGACGACCTTGCTTCGGTAAGGGCGGGGCCTTTGGCGTGGATTCTCGCTCTGACGCCACGGACAGACGCCGCCACCGGTCTCCTGGGACAGGGTTGGTTGTACCCGGAGACGCGTATAGTATCAAGTGGTTACTGGGTAAGATGATGCCTTCCGGTCAGAAAGGAACTCAGTGATTTTTGTATACCACGCGAGCCGTTTTGGATAATGGTACGTGAAACCTGGGCGACCAGACTTGGATTTATTCTGGCAGCTGTCGGCAGTGCGGTTGGATTAGGGAATATTTGGCGGTTCCCGTTCCAAGTTGGTCAACACGGTGGCTCTGCGTTCCTCATCACATATCTCGTGTGTGTCCTCGTCTTGGGCATCCCTGCGATTTTAATCGAGTTTGTGATCGGTCGGAGTTCACGTCGGAACCCGATCGGGGCGTTCGTTGAGCTTGAGACACCACAGTTCCGAGTGATCGGCATGGTGTGTGTCGCCACCGGATTCGTCATCCTCTCGTATTATACTGTGGTGGCCGGGTGGGTCCTTCGATATATCGGTGGGAGCGCGACGGGCGCATATTTCGGCGACTCCGAGGCCTACTTCATGAGCATCGGAATGGGCCTGGAGGCGGTGGTCTTACACGGGGTGTTCATGGTGATTACAGCAGGCGTGGTTGCACTTGGGCTTCGCCGCGGCATTGAACTCGCAGTGAAGGTGATGGTCCCGGCAATCATCGTGTTCATGGTCGGCCTCATGGTGTATGCCTTCACGTTAGAGGGCGTCGTCGCTGGGTATCGATATTATCTGTCACCGGATCTGGGATATCTAGCGGCGAATTGGCGGGCTGTGCTGCCGGCAGCCGTCGGACAAGCACTCTTCACTCTCTCTTTGGGCATGGGGGTGATGATTACGTATTCATCGTATCTCGGTGAAGACCGGAGCCTCCTTGGGGACTCACTGTATATCGCGGTGCTGGATACCGTCGTGGCGATTCTTGCTGGCCTTGCTGTATTCCCGATACTGTTTACGTTAGATCCAACGGCGTCGCCTGGCGCAGGCGGTGCCGGAACGTTCTTCATTAGTGTCGCCGGGGCGTTCGCTGACATACCGTTTGGCCGGGTGATCGGTGTTGTGTTCTTTGTGACACTTGCCATCGCCGCATTATCAAGCGCAATCTCGATCCTTGAGGTATCGGTTTCGTATCTTGTTGATGAATATGGATTATCGCGACAATCGGCGACGTTCGGACTTGCTGGGGTTGCGTTCCTCCTCGGTGTTCCGGCCGCCCTGGACATCCCTCGGTTAGAACTCTATGACGCGATTACCGGCCAGATACTGCTGCCATTCGGCATGTTGCTCCTGACAGTCTATGTCGCGTGGGTGATCCCGGACCGGGCTATCCGAGAATTATCGAAAGGCCGTACAGATACGTACCTCAACCAGGTGTGGTTGTGGACAATCCGTGTCATCGTCCTGGTCGGCGTCCTCGTGACACTCATCTTTGGCCTCAATGAGGTCGTTGGACTCTTCGATCTTCTCGCGTCACCGTCCGCGTTTGCGGGCGGGTTCCGATAGCGGAAACCCTTTTTTGTGGCTCCTCGTTTTCCCAACAGCTACTGGCATGACAATGGACGACAAGATTGCTGCACTCCGTGAATTAAAGGCCGAGGCGGTGAAGGGTGGCGGTGAAGAGCGGATCGCCAAACAACACGACAAAGGGAAGTTGACTGCGCGAGAACGCATCAAGTACTTTCTCGATGACGGGACGTTTCAGGAATTCGACCAACTGAAAACCCATCGGAGTACGAACTTCGAGATGGACGACAACCAACCATACGGTGATGGCGTGGTGACCGGATATGGCGATGTGGATGGCAGACGGATATTCGTGTTCGCCCATGATTTCACCGTCTTCGGCGGGTCCCTGGGGGAAGCGTTCGCTGAGAAGGTGTGTAAGGTAATGGACCGTGCCCTTGAAACGGGCGCTCCAATCGTGGGGTTGAACGATTCGGCGGGCGCCCGGATCCAGGAGGGCATTGATTCGTTAGCCGGCTATGCCGATATTTTCCATCGCAATCAACAGGCGAGCGGCGTCATCCCCCAGATCTCCGCCATTATGGGGCCGTGCGCCGGCGGGGCAGTCTATTCACCGGCGATCACCGATTTCATTTTTATGGTCCAAGACACCAGTCACATGTTCATCACGGGCCCGGACGTCATTGAGACAGTGACCGGGGAAGAAGTCGGGTTTGAGGAACTCGGTGGAGCCAGCACTCATACCAGTGAGACCGGTGTCGCCCAGTTTTCGGCCGCAGACGAAAAAAACGCGTTAGACGATATCCGTCGATTGTTGTCGTACCTGCCGCAGAATAACGTGGAAGATCCACCGCGCGTTGACCCATGGGATGATCCTGAGCGTCGCGATGACGCGTTACAGGACATCGTTCCTGACAAACCCCAGAAACCGTATGATATGGTGGAGGTCATCGATCGGGTTGTCGACACCGACTCGTTTTTCAACGTCGCGGAAGCATACGCACGCAACCTGGTTGTTGGCTTTGCCAGGCTCCACGGCCGAGCTGTTGGGATCGTCGCCAATCAACCCCGTGTAAATGCCGGAACACTCGATATCGATGCCTCATTGAAAGGTGCCAGATTCGTCCGGTTTTGTGATGCATTCAATATCCCGATCGTGACGTTCGTGGATGTGCCAGGCTTCATGCCCGGCACGGAACAAGAACATAATGGCATCATTAAGCACGGTGCCAAACTCCTCTATGCGTATAGTGAAGCGACTGTCCCGTTGTTGACGGTTATCACCCGGAAGGCGTACGGTGGAGCGTATGACGTGATGGCATCGAAGCATCTGGAAGCGGATGTGAATTACGCGTGGCCAACTGCCGAAATCGCAGTCATGGGGCCGAAGGGCGCGGTCAATATCCTGTATCGCGATGAGCTTGCAGATGCGGATGACGTGCCAGAACGCCGAGAGGAACTCATCGAGCAGTATCGAGAGACGTTTGCGAATCCCTATATCGCCGCAGAACGCGGCTTCGTCGACGACGTCATCGAACCACAGGAAACCCGGCCCCGCTTGATTGCAGACCTCCAAATGTTATCGTCCAAGCGAAAAGACCAGCCTGACCGCAAACACGGGAACATTCCCTTGTAATGCCATCAGTCGACGTCCCGGAGGCGGATACCGACGAAATGGCGGCCATAGTGGCAGCACTCAACACCCACCTCCAGGCGTCGAACGGCACGGATGCGGTAGCGACTGATCGATGGGAGGCGGCTCGCTGGCTTCTGACAGGCCGCATCCAGAGCCTCCAACACCGACAGGTGCGATTCCCCGCGACAGCACCTCCCGATGCGTGGACGGCGGCGGGGCGGACAGACCGCTACTAGCCACACTAGCGGCCTGGAAGAGGAACGATGACCTCCTCCCTCACATCGATAACAATCCTCCCGACGTTCATAATTGGTCGAAACCGACAGAATGACGTGCGACCCGGCTGACCTCATCATATATGTTCGACAAGGTGCTCGTCGCCAACAGAGGCGAAATCGCAGTACGTGTCATGCGCGCCTGCGAGGACCTCGGGGTCGACACCGTCGCCGTCTACAGCGACGCGGACAAACACAGCGGTCACGTCCGATATGCCGACGAGGCATACAACGTCGGGCCGGCCCGAGCTGCAGATTCATATCTCGACCACGCAGCAGTCATCGAAGCGGCGGAGAAGGCCGACGCCGACGCAATCCATCCCGGATATGGCTTCCTGGCAGAGAATGCTGAATTCGCAGGGACGGTCGAAGCACACGACGATATCACCTGGATCGGTCCAAGTGCCGACTCCATGGAACAAGCCGGCGAAAAAACCAAAGCGCGAACGATTATGCAGGATGCAGATGTCCCAATCGTCCCGGGGACGACCGATCCCGTCGATTCCGTCGACGAAGTCCACGGGTTTGGGGACAAACACGGGTATCCAATCGCCATTAAGGCCGAAGGCGGCGGTGGTGGTCGAGGGATGAAGATTGTCCGCGATCCCGATGAAGCCGACGAGCAACTCGAAGCCGCCCAACGCGAAGGCGAGGCATACTTCGATAACGATTCTGTCTACCTCGAACGGTATCTCGAAAACCCACGGCACATCGAAGTCCAGATTCTGGCCGACGAACATGGGAATGTTCGTCATCTTGGCGAGCGAGATTGTTCGCTGCAACGGCGACACCAGAAAGTCATCGAAGAGGGTCCGTCACCGGCGTTGACAGACGAACTCCGGGAGAAAATTGGGGAGGCAGCCCGGCGAGGAGCGGATGCGGCGGGGTACTACAACGCTGGGACATTTGAATTCCTCGTTGCAGAAGAAGACCGGGCCGACGGTGAACTGCTTGACGCGGATGCGGATTTCTACTTTCTAGAAGTCAATACGCGCATCCAAGTTGAACACACGGTCACCGAAGAGCTAACAGACATCGATATCGTGAAATGGCAGATCCGGATCGCTGCCGGAGAAGAACTTGGCTTCGCTCAAAGCGACGTCGATCTCGAGGGACACGCCATTGAATTCCGGATCAACGCCGAGAATGCCGCCGACGAGTTCGCCCCAGCTACCGGCGGTGAGCTTGAAACCTATGACCCACCCGGCGGAATCGGTGTCCGCGTTGATGACGCCCTCAGACAAGGCGACGATCTGGTGACAGATTACGATTCGATGATCGCGAAGCTCATCGTGCATGCTGGTGACCGAGACGAATGCCTAGACCGATCGGAACGCGCACTCGCCGAATACGATATCGAGGGCATCCCGACGATCATCCCGTTCCACCGGCTCATGCTCCGTGACGACAACTTCGTCGCTGGCACGCACACCACGAAGTATCTGGACGAACAGCTCGATACCGATCGGCTCCACGATGCCCAAGAGCGATGGGGACGGACAACCACCACTACGAGTTCGGATGAAGAGGTCGTCGAGCGCGAATTCACCGTCGAGGTGAATGGCAAACGCTTTCAGGTCAATCTCGAAGAACGAGCGGAAATGGCGGCCAATCGACCCGCGCCAGTTGCAGGCGGCGAAAGCAGTAGTGCCAGCGGGTCCGCTGGAGGCGGCGGGAGTACCCCGACGATATCGGCGGAAGGCGAGGTCGTGAATGCTGAAATGCAGGGAACAATCCTGGAGGTCAATGTCGCTGAGGGGGACACGGTCGAGGCAGGCGATGTCATCTGTGTGCTTGAGGCGATGAAAATGGAGAATGACGTGATTGCTGAAGTCGGCGGGAACGTCAACGAACTGGCGATCGAAGAGGGGCAATCCGTCGATCAGGGCGATCCCTTAGTCGTCTTGGATTAATCGATCCACCTGGAGGGCTTTGAATCACCCTACAGCACTGATGATTTCCTTGCCAGACAGATGCATCGCGCTGCTTCTCACGAGGTGGGGTGTGCCATTTTGTCCGCTGGTGGGTTTTGGCTCTTGGTGAGCCAGGGAAAGCGACCCGACAGGTGGGGTGGAAGCATTCGGTTGACTCGTGTCCGTGCGGTCGAAAAGCGGGATTCAGAGGCCATGTCTTGATTGGGGATTTTTTCACACTGGTGGGGTCGTGATACCGTGGTCGCGTAGTAGGTGGCAGTAAGTCCCGTGGTGCTGGATAGGACTGGTGGATCGGGGTGGCTGGCCTTGTGGTGATTACCGCCACTCGGCGACTGGGATTTCGTCGCCGATGGAGATTGAGAGCCAGGCATCGTCGGTTTCGAGGTTGGCAATGATGAACGCTGGGTCACCGTTACACGAATCATACGATGATTGTATGCTTTCCTTCAATATTCCGTTCCGTTTGTCGTCAGTATTCTTCATTATATCCAATTGTCAATATTATAGATATATCTTTCGAACTTTGTCATTTTCCAAGCAGGGCAGTGCGGCAGACAGATCCGTCCGAATGCCTGGAAATGCCGTGTATAGACGGCACTATCCACGGTCCTGCAACGCCGGAATACGGGTATCGCCACACCACCATACGCGAAGGCAGAACAGACAATAGCGTAAGACCCGCCCCTAACCAATTTGGCACCCAATCCCCCCGCCGTCGGCCCGTTTCCATTCCGACTCCCGTCCCCCGACAGGCACGCCAGGACACCGGTTACGTGATTTTCGAGGAGAAAGCCCCGCCCTTCAGTGCGGGGATGAATCCGACATGGTTCTCGGCACTCACCGCCGATGGCATGGCCGGATATTCCACGTCTCGATTCACTTTCACTCTGCATGGGTCGGTGTCAAGTGTGTTCGGTGACATAGGTTACGTATGGCGAAACAGGTCGTCACGCGGACCTACCGCGCCCG
>CAZSSY010000039.1:0-29471 GCA_964609565.1 uncultured Natronomonas sp. | reverse complement strand
CAGCGCGTTCTCGGGCGTGGGAAGCCCCGTCGTTTACGACGGGGAGGCGGTCACAGCTTAATCGTCCGCTGGTGAATACGTCCCTTCTCGCCAAAATTCACTGCCGCCTTTCAAGTCGTCAACCCATGTATCGTCATGCCGTGCAAGTAACGCAACCCGTGAGGGCTCAACATCACGGATGACCGGATGGGTGGGGAGATACTCTTGGACAGCCTCCGTGAATGCAACGACATCGGTGTGATCCGGCATCACATCCCGGTCAAGCCGGTCACGCGAGTTCCCAACGTGCATGTACGCCTTCATCTCGACAAAATCGGCATCCGCACGATCGAATATCGCCGCATACCAAGCCGGGTGATGCATATTACGGCCAGCCAACAACGTTGTTCGAAGCACTGTCCGCGTTTCAGTTTTCTCCGCTAACACATCCAGCGTCTTGATTAACTGCGTCCAAGCATCGTCGTCAACGGGTCTCACTACGTCCTGGAACGTCTGTCGATCAGGCGCATCCACACTGACATAAAGCTGTGTCGGCGCACATTCCGCCAACACGTCTGGCCGCGTTCCATTCGAAACAAGGAATGTAGTGATACCGCGATCATGAAATGCTTCAATTAACTCCGGGAGATATGGGTAGAGTGTTGGTTCGCCATCCAATGAAATTGCGACATGTCGGGGTTGCATCGCTTCCTGAAATATCTCATCAGGGACGTCGTCGTTCCCACCAAATCCTGAGAGCAATTTCTGTTGAAGCTCAATTGAAGCCTCAACTACTGCCTCAGGATCATCCCATTCCACATCACCGAATTCGTACGCATGCCCCGAATGATCACGCCAACAAAACACACACCGCTCGTTGCATTTGACGACCGGCGTCATTTGAATACAGCGATGGGATTGAATCCCATAGAACGTATTCTTATAACAACGACCCTCTCCTCGGAGGGCATTGGCCGTCCACCCGCAGGTCTGGGCAGCAGTGTGATTCTCACTGTGGTAATTCGGATCACTGACCTGCTTTGGCATACCGTCGAATTATTCCTAGACCATCCTAAATGCCGCGGTACTGACCCACCGAAAGATAGCCACTGCAGTATTCACTCCCACCAACGAGCATCGCACCCGCCAGCACTGGAGAACACTGTGTTTGGCTAACCAGATATCTATCGGCGGTGATGCCGTGTATCACTCGCAGTTCCGGGAGTCAAAAGCAGAGGGGGTATAGTGATAGACAGGATCTTTGTCGGTCATGTCAATCGATCCAGCCGTAATTGTCTATGGCAAAACCTGTGGTACCTGTGTTCTTTCCTGGCCGTTCTCCTGTGTCTGTTTTATCTATCACGCAGCCTCCACGCGTCATGATGATTGTGTATCCGATGGGTGCGGGTGATAGGCCTATGCGTCGGTTCCAGCACGCGGAACCCGTTATCCCTAAACCCCGTGCTTGGGAAGTGAAGATATGTTCCTGGTCTTCCGTGAATCGGTCACAGACGCTCTGCGAGAGTGTCTTGAAACACGTAACCTTCCGGCGGAGACTCTCGGTATAGAGGAGCCGCCAGATGACATTGATGCTGTATTGGCTTCTAGTGTTGCATATCGATTAACGGAGGAACTCGAGGCAGCACCTGACGCCATTGCGGCTGACCTTGTCACGGATATCACAGTCGCCGATGCAGAGTATATCGACAGGGTGGAAGCAGTTGGCCCGTATCTCAATTTTTTCCCAACAGATGCGTATTTCGAGGCGACAGTGCGGGCCGGGCAGACTGATGATTTCGGGATGCTCGAAGCTCAAGATACCTCGGTTGTTATCGAACATACGTCCGCAAATCCGACCGGACCGGTCCATGTTGGTCGTGCACGGAATCCAATCATTGGGGATGCGCTTGGGAACTTACTCGAATATGCCGGATACGATGTTGAACGGCACTATTATGTGAACGACGCTGGACGCCAAATGGCGGTGTTTACCTGGTCGTATGAAACCTTTGACGAAGCAGACCTTCCCGACCGGACTCGCGATCGCATTGAATATGATCTTGTTCGGTACTACCGGCGAGGCAATACGTACCTTGAGGAAGCTGACGCGGCGGACCGAGCGGCTGCAGAAGAGGAAATACAAGCGATTCTCCATGGGCTTGAGCAGGGTGACGACGACACGTATGAACGAGTCCAAACCGTTGTTGACCAAGTATTACTTGGGATGCGGGAATGTCTAGAACGGCTCCCAGCGCGATTTGATGCATTCATCAAAGAAACCACGTTTATGCGAGATGGTTCAACAGACGAGGTTGTCGACCGGCTGAAGTCACTTGATCAGGCAGTCTACGAGGAAGATGCATGGCAACTTGAGTTCAATGATATCGAGAAGAATCTCGTATTCCTCCGGTCCGATGGCACATCATTGTATACGACACGTGATATCGCCCACCATGAATGGAAATTCGACGAATTTGACCGAGCCGTCACCGTGTTAGGCGAAGATCATAAGCTGCAGTCCGAACAGCTCAGAGAAACGCTTGCCCTCCTTGGTAATGACGTCACCAAGCTTGACACCGTCATATATTCGTATGTCAATCTCCCGGAGGGCAAGATGTCAACCCGGCGAGGAACCGGTGTCCAACTCGACGACCTTCTCGATGAGGCCATCGACCGCGCCCGAACCGAAGTCGAAACTCGGCTTGACGACAGACGCCGTGACGATGCTCTTGATGCCACAGCAATTGACCGTATCGCCCGGCAAGTTGGGATTGGGGCTGTCAGATATGATATCGTCGCTAAACAGCCCACAAAGGGGATTACCTTCGAATGGGAGAAAGCCTTAGACTTCGAGGCACAATCAGCGCCGTACATCCAATATGTTCATGCCCGTTGTTGTGGGATCATCGAAGAGGCACAGGATGTCGATCCGATGACGGACGCATCTCTTCTCACCACGGACGCTGAACAAGACCTCATCCGGACAATTGCACGGTTCTCCGGCGTCGTCGCCGATGCTGCTGATGAACTCCAACCCCACCAAGTAGCAACTTATACCCGCGACATCGCAGATCGGTTCAACACCTTCTATCGAGAATGCCCTGTCTTGACAGCGGACGATCCCGATGTTGGCGCGGCGAGACTCGCGCTTGTCACCGCATCGAAGCACACCGTCGCAAATGCGCTCGATATTCTTGGCGTGGAAGCACCCCATTCAATGTAGCCACTCCCTCCGGAATCGAGATTGCAATCTGAGCGGCCTCCAGCTGTACTCGGCCGTCGAGTGCGGGTGAGGTCACACCACGGTTTGCTGGCCAATCAGTGTACAGCGTGGGTTTCTCTCGAAACCGTACTCTTTGCCGATGGATTCGACAGTCAGGGAGCGGTCTGGTTTGTCGACCTTAAAGGACGGAGTTTTACTGCGCGGCCCGCAAACGTCTGGTAATGACCGACGACGGAGAGCCTTCAGATAAACAGAAATACGAGTTCCAGAAAGTCATTGAGGAACTCGACGCGTATTCCGGTACTGGCACCCAACTCGTCTCTATCTATGTCCCGGAAGATAGACAGGTGAGCGATGTCCAGGCACATATCACCCAAGAACACAGTGAGGCTTCGAACATCAAATCCAAGCAAACGCGGACGGCCGTCCAAGATGCGTTGAAATCACTGAAGGATCGCCTGAAATACTATGATACGTATCCTCCAGACAAGGGCATGGTCCTGTTTTCCGGGGCCGTTGATACCGGGGGAGGTCAGACAGAAATGGTGACGGAGGTCCTCGAATCACCGCCTGAACCCATCCAATCATTCCGGTATCACTGTGATTCTGACTTCTTGACTGAACCGCTCGAAGAGATGTTGGGCGATAAAGGGCTCTATGGGTTGATCGTTCTGGATCGGCGAGAAGCGAATGTTGGGTGGTTGAAGGGCAAGCGAGTCGAGCCCGTGAAATCGGCGTCGTCGCTGGTTCCAGGCAAACAACGGAAAGGCGGCCAATCTGCGCAGCGCTTCGCTCGACTCCGCCTGGAAGCAATTGATAATTTCTATCAAGAAGTCGCCGAAATGGCGAATGATCTCTTTGTCCCCCGCCGCCATGAATTGGATGGCATCCTTGTCGGGGGCCCCTCCCCGACCAAAGACGAGTTTCTGGATGGGGATTATCTCCACCATGAACTCCAGGACCTGGTGTTGGGGAAATTCGACGTGTCATACACGGATGAATCCGGGCTTGACGATCTCGTCGATGCCGCAGAAGATGTGCTTGACGAAACGGAGGTGATGAAAGATAAGGCGGAGATGGAGGAATTTTTCGAACAGTTACACGACGGGGAAAAAGCAACCTATGGATTTGCCGCGACCCGCCAAAACCTCATGATGGGAGCCGTTGACCGACTCCTTCTCAGTGAAGATTTACGGAAAGATGTCGTTACCTACCAGTGCGAAACACGGGAAGAGTTTGAACTCATTGACCGTCGTGATGAAACGCCGACATATACCTGTGATGATGGGAGTTCCGGTGAAATGATCGTTCGTGAGGATGTCATCGACCATTTGATAGAGATCGCAGATGACCGCGGTTCAGCGGTCAAGTTTATTTCTACCGATTTTGAAAAAGGCGAACAACTCCTCACCGCCTTCGGCGGTATTGCTGCTATTCTTCGGTATTCAACCGGCGTTTAATCTTAGCCCCGTTGCAACGGGTACCGATCCGGCCTCAAATCCCCTAACGAGTCCATCCTCTAGGCCCCAGTCGGCCACTGTCCGACCACTTCCTCGCCGGGTGAACAGCTGAGACCCTAGACCTCAATAGATCGCTGTGTCCGCTCCTTGGCGTGCTTAGCACCCCACCCCGCAATATTCAGAACGGGTGGTTCCGGTATTGCATTGAAGTACGCTGGTCATCTCTAACTGATGGACTCCGAGACACCGGTGTATCGCTATTTGGTGTTAATCCAGCAGTTGTTCTAGTTGGTGCCGACGGCGATCGATATCGAATATGGGTTGGATATCCGGGTGGGACTGTAACCGATCAATGACAAGCAGCGGGTCGGTCCCAGCGGTCTCGACATCATGCAGGAGCGACTGAATGGCAGAGCGATGCAGCGCAAGTGAGTCCAGTAAGCCAAGCGCCAGTGCCAGCGGGATAGCCGCAGTTTTATTCTGTGGAAATACCTCGCTGATTCGGTCGAATTCAGGGTGTTTGTCACCCTCGTTGACTGTCGTGAGTGTGAGACACCGTGGACACACAGCGGCGTGTGTGGAGTGTGACGGCAAATATTCT
Organism: uncultured Natronomonas sp.; assembly: GCA_964609565.1. Lineage (GTDB taxonomy): Archaea > Halobacteriota > Halobacteria > Halobacteriales > Haloarculaceae > Natronomonas. The sequence goes on along the minus strand of CAZSSY010000039.1, from coordinate 24,208 downwards.
CGATAGTCTACTGGAACTTCGAACCTGATTAGCTGTACATCACAGCGTGCACAATTCATTGGAGGTGAGGCATCACGCACATGGGATGGATCTATTTCATATCGGCTTCGATCTCTCTGAGTTCGGTTTCGAATGCCTCAGCGATTCGCTGTGGATCATTGATGAGATTCACATCCGTGGCAACACCAACACGGACACCGCCATTGTAACTGAAAATACTGATCCCGAGGCCTTGATCGTTTGCTTGTGGCACCCAGAACATGATGTTCGAAACGTCCGCCCCGGCAAACTCAAAGGCGTCCAACGGGCCGGGGACGTTTGTCACCACTCCGGTTGCTTGATCTTCAAATAGCCGCATTAACGCCTTCTGGACAACCTCTGGCGCTCGCCCGCTAAATGTCAATAGGAGGTACATGAGGTACGCCTCAATCCCCGATTTCCGATCCGCCATTTCCTCATTTATAATCCGGATTCGTTCACCAAGATCCGGTGTCCCGACCGGGATCGGGACGAATACCAACCCAAAGTAATTCCCAAGCGATTCCGTCCGTTCAGCCATGGGTTTGAGATTAACCGGCACCGTACTTCGAAGTTGTACCCCATCAACGTCATCGCCTTCCGCTTTGAGAACGCGACGGAGCGCCCCTGCGAGTGCAGCAAGCAGGATATCATTCACCGTCACGTCATGCACGTCGCCAATCGCTTTCACCCGATCAAGGCCAATTTCATCCGTCCAAGCGGCTCGCTTGGTCGTCGTAAGATCATCCCGTAAGGAGGTATTGACTTCGTCAGGCTGGGTTAACAACCGCCATCCCGTCGTGACGGCACCGGCGGCAGTTGAGACCGGCTCAAGGATTCCGCCAGTGGTGGACGGTCGATTATCAAACTCCGCTTCTCCACCATCTGTCGACGCCTCAGTAACGTCTGCTTCCTCCGTGGCCGCTGCCTCTTTTCCGTCACCAGCTGGCGGCGTTTCGTCGAGCGTCTCTCCGGGTGGATCTGGCACACTCCCAATCGGTAATTCTATTGCGGTTGGATCATCGGCTAACCCCAACAATACGAAGAGTAAGGCAAATCCATCCCCGATGCTGTGATTGATACGGAACACAACCGCGTTTCCTTCATCACCGCCTGCTCCTTCAACGAGGTAGGCTTCCCACAACGGTCGCCGTTCATCAAGTGGCCGGCCCATCAGGTTACTCACAAACTGCTGAAATGTATCACGATCCTGCGGCTCCGGGAGCGCTACATGGTAGACGTGGTTTGAAACATCAAATTCCTCGACTGTCTCCCAATACGGCGATCGAAGCCACCGATCTTGACCGCCAATCCGCTGTGTAAACCGGCCAAATCGGAGTAACCGCTCTTCTAACCGATCACAGAGCTCATCATAGGTAACATCATTGCCAAAGGAAAGGACTCCCGTAATCGTCGTGAGATTGTCAACAGTCCCCATCCGCCGCCACGCGTTATCGGGTCCTGAGAGTGGTTCACGTTCCATTATCAGTGGCTCTCAAGGGCCACCCCTCCTTGATTGCCGTACTTGCCACCGATTACGCACAGTCTGCAACCACCTGGTAATCTGGCTACGTTTCATTTGTATGGAATGTTATCCACAGCAGCCATCAAACTACCGACATCTGCAAGAAACAGCGAACCACTCCGTCAAATCCCGGGTATACCCGCCTCTTTACGTTGAAACAGGCGCAAAGCCACGGCCGTCAGAGCGGGGAGGATGTCAAAACCATCGTCCACCCGATGCCCCGACCACAACCACCACATATCTCCTATCCCTGACTTTCAAAAACCGATTCACAAAAGGACCTCGTCCGGTGCCGCTTCATGGAAACTGGAGCATTTACACGCCGTGACACAACGACCGCAATGTGAGAAGACGGGTAGTTGATCACGCCACACTATGTGTATTGACGGTGAGAAACGTCAGGCGCGCTAATCGTCAGCAGGAATCGTCTCGGGCTCAGTCTCCCGTTCAGTTTCCGCCTCGTCGGCCTCTTTTTTCGCTTTTATTTTCTTCATGCGGAAGATTTCTTCTCGTTCTTGTTCTTCCAATTTCTGTTCGATGTACTCTTTTGCCTCGTGGAGTTCTGGCAGCAGTTTGAATTCCAACGCATTCACTCGACGTTTTGTCTTCTCAATCTCAGAAAGCATCTTTTTCATCGCAGTCTCCACTTCAGCCGCGAGGATAATCGTTTCCAGTAACTCCTCGTAGGCGTCTGCAGCCTCGTCAATACGAGCTGACGTCCCCACGAGACCATATCCTCGCTGGTCCAGCGATTTCCGTACCTTCGTGGATTCGATTTGGGGGACAACGACGCCCATAATATTCTTCGATTGACTTGTAATCTCAGGGTGTTCCTTTAACGCAGCGGCGGCCCCTCTGACAGCGACATCACCCTCCATGGCGCGCGCCATATTGATATTCCGTTGGGCACGCTCGTAATTCTCATCAAGGTCAGCGCGGACATCCTGCGCCTGATCAAGAATATCCATGAACTCCATGATCAACCCGTCCCGCTTTTTCTCCAGCGTATCGTGGCCACGTTCTGACAGCTCAATCCGATCCTCAATCGCCATCAAATTCTTCCGGGTTGGTTTGACGTCCTTGCTCATTCTTACACTCGTAGTTCACTCCGCACCGGGTTAATCCTTTTCAGTTCACCTCTCCGCTGGCCTCCCATATCAAGCCAGCCTGCCAACCAGGTGTTTGGCTGCGGTGTGTTAGGCCAGCCGACTTGCTCACGGGGTCAATCGTCGGCAGATATTTCGATTGTGTCTTGTTCGACGTAGCGTTCCTCAATGAATTCCTCATCGATACGGTTGAGTTCTGCCTTCGGGAACGTCGAAAGCAGTTCCCACCCGATATCGAGTGTTTCCTCAATATCCCGGTTGGTCGCGTATCCTTGTTGGACAAATTCTTGTTCGAATGCATCGGCGAAGTCAAGATACTTGTTATCACGCTCACTGAGGGCTTCACGGCCAACAATATTCACCAAATCACGGAGGTCTTCACCCTCAGCATACGCGGCGTATAATTGGTCGGAGACATCCGCATGATCCGCCCGTGTGTATCCCTCGCCGATACCGTCGTCCATTAAGCGTGAAAGGCTCGGGAGCACATTAATCGGCGGTTCAATCCCTTGGCTGTTGAGCGTTCTATCGATATAGATCTGTCCTTCAGTAATGTATCCGGTCAGATCCGGGATTGGATGGGTGTCATCGTCGCCGGGCATCGTCAGTATCGGGATTTGTGTGACAGATCCATCACGGCCTTGGATTCGTCCGGCTCGTTCATACAGCGTTGCCAGATCGGTGTACATGTAGCCTGGATAGCCGCGCCGCCCCGGGACCTCTTCACGCGCCGCGCCGATTTCACGCAGCGCCTCACAGTAATTCGTCATGTCGGTCAGGATTACCAACACGTGGTAGTCCTTCTCGAAGGCCAGATATTCAGCGGTCGTCAATGCGAGGCGAGGCGTAACAGTTCGTTCTACTGCTGGGTCATCCGCGAGATTCATGAAGACGACAGACCGTTCCAGCGCACCTGTCCGTTCGAAATCGTCCATGAACTCGTTGGCTTCCTCCGCTGTTATCCCCATCGCACCGAAGATGACAGCGAACTCTGATTCGGCCTCCTCTTCCTCTTCCGGCACTGTAGCCTGTCGTGCAATCTGTAATGCTAACTCATTATGCGGGAGACCTGATCCTGAGAAAATAGGGAGCTTTTGCCCACGAATCAGCGTATTCATTCCATCAATCGCAGAGACACCGGTTTGGATGAACTCTTCGGGATACTCTCTGGCTGTTGGGTTGATCGCGGCCCCAACTATTTCTCGTTTTTCATCCGGTTCGATTTCGGGTCCGCCATCAATTGGCTCTCCTGATCCGGAGAGCACCCGCCCGAGCAGCTCCTCGGTGAGCGGCATCTGGAGTGTCTCGCCGAGGAACCGAACCGATGATTTCCGGTCAATGCCAGAGGTTCCTTCGAATACTTGAATGGCGACGAATTCTGACGTTGTCTCAAGGACTTGACCGCGCCGCGTTTCGCCACGTGGCGTCTCAATTTCGACCATCTCATCATAGCCAACTGGCTCGTCAATTTCAGCGAACACGAGCGGTCCGCTGATTTCTGTAATCGTTTTGTATTCTTTTTGCATGCTTAGTAATGCTCCTTGAGCTGACTCGTGATATCCTCTTTCAATTCCTCGATATATGCTTCATACTCCGCCTGTGTATTCATCCGATTCAACCGCGGCGCGGCATCGATATCTACGATCTCTTCGATGGGCACCCCGGCGTCTAACGCCTCGAATGCTTCGTCATTGAAGTGCTGAATTGCTGTGAGCATGAGGTAGGTTTTCTCGGGTTCACAGTAGGTATCCACATCATGGAACGCGTTCTGCTGGAGCCACGCTTCCCGGATATATCGCGCCACTTCAAGCGTCAACCGTTGATCTTCCGGAAGAGCGTCTTTCCCGACGAGCTGGACAATCTCTTGTAATTCATCTTCCTCATCAAGGACATCAACAGCCCACTGCCGGACCTCCGGGAACTCCTCGGCGACATTCTCTCGCCACCATGGATCAAGCTGTTCAGTATACAACGAATACGATTCATTCCAGTTAATCGAAGGGAAGTGGCGTCGTTCGGCAAGGTCCGCATCCAGGGCCCAGAAGCATTTCACGATCCGAAGCGTATTCTGTGTCACCGGCTCAGAGAAATCGCCGCCCGGCGGCGATACCGCACCGATGACTGAGATCGAGCCATCAGTCCCATTGATATTCTGGAATTTCCCCGCTCGTTCATAGAATTCAGAGAGGCGCGCAGCGAGATACGCCGGGTATCCCTCTTCACCAGGCATTTCTTCGAGACGCGAGGATATCTCACGCATCGCTTCTGCCCAGCGTGACGTCGAATCGGCCATCAACGCCACGTCATACCCCATATCTCGGTAATATTCAGCGATCGTGATCCCGGTATAGACACAGGATTCCCGGGCTGCAACCGGCATATTTGATGTATTCGCAATCAGGCACGTCCGGGACATCAGTGGTTTCCCGGTTTTTGGGTCCTCCAGTTCCGGGAAGTCTTCAATGACTTCTGTCATCTCATTCCCCCGTTCCCCGCATCCGACGTAGACAACGATATCTGCGTCAGCCCATTTCGCCAACTGGTGTTGCGTCACTGTTTTCCCGGAACCAAACGGTCCTGGGATGGCTGCTGTCCCACCTTTCCCTATCGGAAAGAGACCGTCAAGAACACGTTGCCCGGATACGAGAGGCGTGGTCGGCGTTTCTTTCTCAATTGTCGGTCGAGCCTCTCGAACCGGCCATTCCTGCCGCATCCGGATTTCTTCGCCAGAATCAAGCTCAACGACTATCTCATCAACAGTGAAGTTACCAGACTCAATCGCGGTTACCTCGCCACCATCGGAATCAGGCGGCACCAACACCTTGTGTTCGATACTCTCCGTTTCGGGGACGACCCCAACAACATCACCAGGTTCAACTTGGTCGCCGACACTGACTTCCGGTGTAAACTCCCAAGTTTTCTCTAAGTCAATACCCGGCGCATCCACGCCGCGGTCAAGGAATGCACCCATCTGCTGTTCGAGTACATCGAGCGGCCGTTGCACGCCATCATAGATGGTATCCAACATTCCTGGCCCAAGATCCACTGATAACGGTTCACCAGTATTCTGGACCGTCTCCCCGGGGGCAACGTCGGATGTTTCTTCGTACACTTGGATCGTGGTGATATTCCCTTCGATCTCGATGACTTCACCCATGAGTCCCTCGTCACCGACATACACAACATCGTTCATCCGGGCATCCAGATCAACGGCGGTTACCACGGGGCCACTGACACTCTCAATCTCACCTTTACTTGTAATATCGCTTTCAATTGCTTGACTCATATTTACTCCTCCATTAGGTCGATACCGATGGCTCGCTTAATCTGTTCGCGGAGATTCCCCGAGCCGGTTCCTCCACCAAGTGTCACACATACTGGCTCGACACTCGTTTCAACCGTCTGTCGCATGTTCCGGGAGAGATACTCTGTATCTTCATCATGCATTACTACAATCCCAACGTCCTCATCATTCAACACAGACTCAACAGCTTCATCAAGCCGATCTGGCTTCTCATCCTCATGGACATTCGCGAATTTCCGCACCCCGGCTAATCGAAACCCGGTCGTGAACTCTGGACTCCCGATGACAGCGATTTCTTGACTCATAGTATCACCAGTTCTTCTTCAATATCGTCGACAGCGAGACCCGCTTCACGTCCCCGGGCAATCGCTCGAATATTCTCGACTTCGCGTTCTTTGGCCAAGATATACGCGAGTACCGGACAGATCGACAGCGGATAGAGATTCGATAACCGGCCTGAGTATTCGAGTAACGCCGCATCAAGCGCATGTTCGAATCCAATCAGGCTGTCGGCATCCTCGAGTTCATCGAGAGCTGCAGTCAGATCTTCCCCATAGGTACTTTCGCGGATTCGGGCAACGAGTTCGTCCACGTTCGTGGCCAGTTGTCGTAGTTCCTCTGGACGGAAGAGTCGACCGCCCGCAATATAGTATGCGGCCGGGTCGATATCCGCGCCGCTGCGGGCAATTCGGAGTGCATTCCTCAGATTCCGAAAATCGATTTCAGCTTGGAGGAATTCTCGATACAACGCAGTCGGTGTGTCCGATGAATCCGGCAATCCAGCAAGTAATTGCTCGTAGAATGCTTGATCGATGGCATTCTCCAAGGGAACCAAGATCGCTCGCTCTTCGAACTCACGCTCTGCGTCTTCGAGCACATCGCCGAAGAGTGTGCCTTGCAGTAATTCAATAACTTCTTCGATGGTCCCGGCACCGGCGAGTTGCCCGAGGAAGTCGTCATCGAACTCACCGGCTCGAATCAGGTCTTCCTCAATGTCACTCCGGTCAGCATCCGAATAGAGTCCTCGCAGAATGGTTTTGACATTCCATGCATCGAACTTTCGTAAATACCGGGCAATATAGTCATACAGCGGGCCCTCAGCCCATCGAAGGAGATCTTCGAAGTGTTTCGCTTGGTTCTCTCGGAGTGCGTATTCAACGAGATCAATCCCACTGTGCCGCGCACCGAGCGCGTTCATTTCGGCTTCGTATTCCGTTTCCTCCATGAAGCGGGCTATCTCACCCGGCCCCATGCGAACGAGTTTCCGGTAATCATCAACATCAAAGAGTTTCGCCCGCCGCGATCGGACCCTGGCCGTGACGTATTCATAATTCGAGCTCCCTGCCGACCGGGTACTCATCGTTCCTCAAACAACCGTTCGCTGATTTCCCGAATACGGTCCTCCCAGACATCCTCAAGGATGGAGTCGAACGTATTATCGACACGTAACCGTGATTCATCGGAGTCCACAACCACGCCACCAAGACAATCGATCGGCTCTCCCACTTCATAGCCGTCATAATCTTCGACAACTGTCTCGAGTAAGGCTTGATCTGCTTCGCGCCCCTGGACAGTGACAACATCGGCCTCGGTGAATTCACCAGCGGCTGCTTCGATTAACGTACGAGTCAGTGATTCCCGGCGATCCCCTTCGAGTTGCGCGATGCGTTCCGCAACATCTTCTCGGACTGACTGGAGGATTTCACGCCGGGCGGCGAGTCGTTCTTGTTTTGCTTCTAACTTGGTACTTGAGAGTTTTTGTTCTCGTTCTTGCTCGATTTGTCGTTCCACCTCCTGCTCGGCGTTCTTGAGTATTTCTTCTGCATCGCGTTCCCCTTCGTCGAGTATTTCTTCTGCGCGCTCTTCAGCCTCAGCACGGATGTCCTCCGCGCGTGTCTGGCCTTCCTCTCGAATATCATCTACAACTGTATCAAGACTCATTGTCTGAGGCAATCGAAGCGTTAGACGACGAAAACGACGACGAGCGCCAGAATCACGAGTGTCTCCGGAAGGACTGTCATAATGAGGCCAATACCGAAGAGATCTCGATCTTCGGCTATTGCGCCCATCGCCGCGGCGCCGATACCCCGCTCTGCAATACCGGCGCCTAACGCGGCGAGTCCAACGGCGATTGCCGCCCCTGCTGCCGGGGGCACTGACACCGACTGCTCTCCTGCCTGCAGTACGACCGAACTGATGAACGCCAATGTGAATTCAATCATCGTAGTATATTGCCGTGTTCGCTTATTTTCCGAACATGAGGACAACTGCCCACCGGCGCCATAAAACTTCCCAAATCGCCTTAGTGGCCATTGATTCGCCCGTCTACAGCCAAAGCCAAAAACGACCCACGACTGGCTCATCGAATCGATTCCCACGGTCTTCTTGAGTCCCAGTCGACGACCATCCACGTTCACTCGGCCACTTGCACGAGACAGACATCTCTACAGCATCCGGCGTACCCAACGGACATCACTCATCCCATCGTGAATTGAAAGCAGAGGCAGCTAGGAGTCAGCCGCTGGGTGGTGGGTGTGGCCAAATGGTTCATAGGGTTGGCCCCCGCCCTCGTAGAATTTACTGAAGAATTCAACGTACTCCAGACGAACTCCCTGTAGTCCGGCACTCGTAATTCCCAACGCCAGGACCAGTAGATGGCCGATGATAAAGATAAGTATGGCGCCGAGCACGGCGAACACAAACGAAATACCTGATGCGTCTGTGAGTATTCCAGGGAAGAGAACTTCGCCGTGTACCTCGCTCAGGCTGTCGTAATTATTTGCGATAAAGTGGAATTGACCCCCTTCATCTTCATAGGCTCCAAACACTAGGAGGTTGACGACAAAGGCCATCCCGGCCTTCGCCAAAAGAACCGCAGCAATCCGTGTATACGATAGTACATTCACGAGCACGTTCAGGCTTTCAATGGCGCCGACTCCTCCTTCCCCGACTAACAGCAGGAGGAATCCTAGTGCAGCGACAGCCAATCCAATCAGTCCGACTGTCGTTGAAAACCCGGTGAATCCGATGAATTCAGCGAGCACGCTCTCGGCCCCGACCATGATATCGGGTGCATTTCCATTCGCCCCTGCAAAAATCCACACCCAGATGCCGCCCATTAAAAGGAGCCACGAGCCATTCTCGGCGACGGCTTCGACGAAGCCATGGCCAAGGTCCTCAATAAAGCCCAGGATGTACCCGATAGTCAGATGCACGAGGCCCGCGAGGACACTCACGATGAGCCATAATTGGGCGTATTCCAGTGTCGCCGGCGAGAGGCCTTTTTCCATGGGTGGATGGCCGCCCCACACAATCTCCCCGAGTTCATGCAGTCCAAAGAATTCTCCATAGAGCAGGCCGAATAATATGGTGAATCCACCGGCCCATAAGGCGATACCGCCGAGCGCCTGCCATCCAGGGCTGTCAATGGCACGAATCCGCCCCTGATAGAGCACATAGCCGATGGCCATATACAGGATACCATACCCGACATCACCTATCATAAATCCAAAGAACACCGGGAATGTCAAAAACAGGATAAACGTGGGATCGAATTCAGAATACTTCGGTCGATTCACCGCCTTGACCATGAGTTCGAATGGCTGTATCGATGTCGGATTATCTTGCACCACTGGCGGCTCACTTTCAGCCATCGTGATATCACCCCCGTCGGCAGCGACCGTTTCACCGTGTTGGTCGGCACCGGTCCGCTCTACGTCTTCGCGCTCGGTTGCGCGTCCATCGTCATCATATGTCGCCCGCTCAAGTTCCTCAATCTCGACATGGTCGGCCACCGTTTCTGTGAGTGCATCAGTGAGATCAGGGTATCTCTCTGTGGGTATCCACCCTTCAGCAACAAAGGCATTCTCTGTAGTTGCAAAGACGAGCGGCGCCTCACGTTTTTGGACCTCGATACTGAGTTTTTCTTCGACGGCGAGTAGAAATCCGGCAACCTCGATCGTTACTTCCTCCAATTCACGGTGGACAGTTTCCAGCTTCGATTCCACTTGCTGGCGTCGATGTTCGAGATCCTCCACATACTCGTCAGGACTCGTCTCTGATTCAACGGCCGGTATCTCGTATCGTGTAAACGGTGTCCCAACCAATATCTCTTCAATTGCCAATTGCGGATAAACGAAGATAGCTACCGCATCGTCTGACACAAATGTTTCAGACGCCTCAACATTCTCAGCACTTTCTAATTCGTCCTGTATCTGCTCGACATCACCTTCACCGACGGCCGTCGATATCGATTCATAGCCTGATAGCAGATCAAGATCAATCCCGAGGTCAGCGAGCGGGCCGGCCGCCTCAAGCCGATCATCGATGCTCCGGAGTTCATCTTCAAGTTCACTGCGGCGGTCATCAAGGGCATTGACTTCTGTTCGAATATCTTCGAGTTCACGTGAAATATCCTCATCGTCATCGATATACGCCGGGCCAGCGTCTTCTCTCGAGACACCAAGCGTGCTTTTGAGTGCGCGAACAGTCACGAGCTTCTCGGCGGCAGCGTCCGCTCCTTCGATCGGGTCGCCCGGTTCAAACCCGTCCCACGACCCGTCATAATTTGTTACATGGAGCAGCGACAGGTCGTGGACGGTCTCGATGACATCCTCCATGACGTGTTTGGATCCCGTCACCGAGATCCGACTCATCTGCTTAGGTCTGAGCATCCACCGCCTCCATAAAGAGGTCGACGGCATACTCAACGACTTCTCCGTGGTGGTCCTCAGCGCGAGCTTCAAGGGCTTCACGCCGTGTTTGCCCTTCCGCTAAGATTTCCTCTCGCTCAGTGTCAATCGATTCACGAGCCTCTTCCAACCGTTCAGCCTTCAACTCATCTGCCTCCTGGCGGGCCCTCTCACGGATAGCGTCGGCTTCCTCTCGGGCGTCTTCAATACGGTCTTTCCGTGCTTCCTTGGCCTCGGCAACGATTTCATCTACCTCACGCTCGGCTGCCTTTATCCGGTCGAGGACCTCTGGCCTAGCCATATTCAATCTCATCGAGAAATTCACAACAGGCCTATTTGGTAGTTGCGAAACCATCCTAACCGCCCCGTTGGACAGCCACTCGTCACCCACTTCCCATCAGAAAGAGGCCCTTCCAACGATGTGGTGAAGCCTACGAGGATGGGGCAAAGTTATACCCAAACCGTGGTAATCTGGCTTCAATGGGAATTCTGGAAGATAAAGATCGCGCCCGCGTTTTCTATCGGTATCTCTCGACGGTTTACGACACAATCAACCCTTTCATCTGGGATGAAACAATGCGTGATGACGCTCTCAGCAGACTGGATATCACGCCCCAGGACCGGGTTCTTGACGTCGGCTGCGGTACCGGGTTTGCAACGGAAGGCCTTCTTCAATACACCACAGATGTCTATGCCCTCGATCAATCGCATCATCAACTCGATCAAGCATTTCAGAAATTCGAGAAACACGGGCCCGTCACATTCTTTTTCGGCGATGCAGAACGACTTCCATTTGCCGACAATTCCTTTGATGCGTACTGGTCGTCTGGCTCGATTGAGTATTGGCCAAACCCGATAGACGCCCTTGTGGAAGCGCGCCGGGTGACCAAGCCAGGTGCCCCTGTGCTTGTCGTGGGTCCGGCCGCTCCTCAATCAGCCCTCCTCCAAAAGATTGCAGACATGATCATGCTATTTTATGAGGAGGCCGAGGCCGACCAGATGTTCACCGCCGCCGGTTTTGAGGACTTCACCCACCATATCCAACAACGGGCACCGGGCACCCCCCGTGCCATCACGACGGTCGCATATGTCCCGGAACAAGACAACGCTGAGGTATCTAGCGTCGACGAATCAAACTCCGCTTCAGCGGAGTAACCCGTTCTATCAGCCGGGTACTCAACGAGGCTTCTCACAGGCTCTTTCCTTCAATAGATCATCATCACAGCCAGCAGTTAACGACATGGGTCTGCTGCCATCAACTCGACACGCTATTCATTCACCAGATGGCCGATCTAGAGCGGAATCGACGTCGTTGTTGGCACCCGTGAATGGGTCATCCGGTATTTCCCTGGTGGCGTATCACTGGGTACTCGTTGATGGGTTCGGTAGCCATTCACTGGAATGAGGTTTGATGCGTCAGGGTGTCGCCATTCGTTGTGGCGTTGATTGTGACTGTGCCTCGCGGGGCAACGGTCCACAGCCGATCACCATTCGTTGACCCGACGGGGTCATCGTTCAGCGTGATTTCTGCGTCGACCTGGTCGCTTGTCGTTGCATCATACACAGTGATGCCGAGGGGCCCACCTGCCCGTGTTCGATTGAGGACTAGCTGAATGTCGTCTTCGCTTGTTTCTTCAGTGTCTGTTGGCACGAGACTCGGATCTTTCTGTTGGTGTTCCTTCAACACTCGTTGGGACCCCATGTCGATATACGTTGTTAACTGTCCATGCTCGTGAGCGTACGAGAACTGCCAGAGTCTCGCAAAGTCAGGACCGAACGGTTGAGCAGTCGGGCTATTATCCTCTATCACCCACGGATATAGTTCCCAAATTCGAGCTTCTGCAGTCGACAGACTGGTATCTGTTTCTTCATCAATCGTTGTCGTCCGTGCGGATGGATCGTATGCTTCACGTCGATACACCGGGTCATTTCCATTGTTATCATCAATTGCAGCAAGAACGAGTCCCCTATCGCTGACATCGATGTGCACACGTGTTTGTTCCTCTCCGTTGAATGCCGTATCGACTTCGGCTCGAACCGGTCCTCTAAGCGTATGAAGGCGTGATTCTTGATACTGGAGCTGCTCGTCCGAGGTTGTCATTCCAAGGCCGCTCGCTCGATTCTCCAGCCACTCTGCTGGCTCCATCAGTGCGCGTGCCTCACGGTCGACGGTCGAGAGGGTTCGGAGGAGTGCTTGTTCACCTATCTGGCCGTCTTGATACTGGCTGATTGCTTGATTTTGCGTTTCTTCGAGTCGTGAGATTCGTTGTTCAAGCCGGTTGACGCCTGTTAAAACGATGCGTTGTTGTTCAGTGGTATTTTCGGCTTCTCGATAGTCACGCTCGATGGACACCCGAAGATATGTCGTCCGAACGGCGCCAGCATTGGCGCCGACTGCACCGGCCACGTCGATTGTTGTCGTTTGTTGTCCTGCGCGATTGATCGCTGTTGCTTGCGGTGCAAGGTATTCGGATGTATTGCTATCAGACATAACTGACATGGTGGCCGGCTCCTGGTCTTGTGCGGTGACCACGAGCCCGCCCGCAATAGCGAAGCTGCAAATGAGGGCAAGAATGAACAGACGGGTCCCATCCATGGTAGGGGTGTCAGTGTCGGTAAACAAAAATCCGACCGTATCATATCGGCCGCCTACGAGGGATGCAGAGGCTTCGAGACATTTTATTGCGTCTGGAGACGTTTTATCGCGCGATGGAAAGCGTTTTCCCGGACCGGTGTAGATGCAATAGGCATGCGGCGTCGGGTCCTCGTCTCCGCTTGTGTCCTCCTCGTGGCAGTCATCACTTTCGGCACAATTTCTGCGGCCGCGCAGCCGGCAGTGTCTGAAACGCGTCTTGAAGCGCAGTTACAGGATGATGGTGACGCCCGATGGACGATCGTGGCAACTGTTCCGCTTGAAAACGAGAGTGATGTCCGGAATTTCCAGTCGTTTGCCAATGCCTACGAAGCCGGTGAACGTGACTTTCGTCTTGGCGTTGAGGTATTTGAGCGGGCCGCCGATGAAGCGGCAGCTGAAAGCGGCCGGGAGATGACGATCCATTCGACGCAACGGAATGCCCGAGTTGTGAACGAGTCAGTTGATGGCGAACGGGTCCAGTATGGTGAACTCCGCGTTTCCTTCACGTGGGGTTCATTTGCTCGAATCGATGAAGATGGCACGATGTATGTGGATGATGCCTTCAATACGTCGTCGGGCACGTGGCTCCAAGGCATCGGTCCCGGCCAAGTGTTAATCATAAAAGCACCACCTGGGTATAGTGGGCCTTCTACCTCACCGATTGGTGCGCGTGATGGGGACCTCGAATGGGAAGGCCCCCAGTCGTTCGACCCCGGGTATCTGGAGATGGAATATCCGCCTGGCGCAGGAATCGGGGATCCCCCGATCCCGTTGTTTCTGTTAATGGCTGCCATTGTACTGAGCGCCGGTGCACTGATTCTTGGCGGGTATCTATTATGGCGTCGCCGCGAGGATGAAGAGGATGGCGTTATCGGTGGGTTTGGCGGTTCAGGGCCTGATGTGGCTGAACCAACAGATTCTGGCGCGGATGCTGCAGTCGCCGATGGAGAGGTTAGTCAGGAGATGACCGAGAGTAGTGAGGAACGCAACCTTGAGATGCTCTCTGACGAGTAGCAGGTAGAATTCCTCCTTGAACAGAACGGGGGGCGGATGAAACAGGCCTCGATCGTGAAAGAAACAGGCTGGTCGAACGCAAAGGTTTCGCAGTTGTTGTCGTCGATGGAGGACGACGAACGGATCGATAAACTTCGCATCGGTCGGGAGAATCTCATCAGTTTACCTGGTGAAGGAATCGGTGACCTTGCTGCCGAACCGGACAAAGATTAAGGCTGAAACTACCAGTGTTGCGGCAACCGAAAATCGGTGTTGTGAGGGGTACGGCGGTCTGAACGCATCCAATTCGGAAACGTTTAACCACGGACAGACGAGACTTTTTGATGACACGCTGCTATGAAAATACTCGTCACCGTCAAGGAGGTTGCTGAAGTTGAAGATGAGTTCGACATCTCCGGACTCGATATCGCTGAGGGCTCCCTTGAATACGATCTCAACGAGTGGGATGATTATGCCGTTGAAGAAGCGGTCCAGTTCAGTGAAGCGCATGATGATGTGGAAGTTGTCACAGCCACCATCGGTCCTGAACGGGCGGATGAAACGATCCGGATGGCGCTTGCTAAAGGTGCTGACCGCGCGATCCGCGTCTGGGATGAGACCCTTAAATCATCACAGTTTATTGACATCAATACGAAAGCCGAGATCATACGTGCTGTCGCTGACGAGGAGGACCCCGATTTCATCCTTACAGGCGTTCAAGCTGGGGATGACGCGAATGGAGCAACAGGCGTTTCGTTGGCTCAACGACTCGGGTTTGAGTGGGGAGCTGTCGTCAATCAACTGGAGATCGACCCAGAGGCTGGCGTCGCGAGTGTCCGCCGAGAACTAGAGGGCGGGATCGAAGAATTGACAGATATCACGCTGCCAGCCGTGCTCACCATCCAAACCGGGATAAATGAACCTCGATATGCGAGTCTTCGTGGTATCCGTCAGGCACAACGGAAGCCGCTTGAGAACATGACACTCGACGACATTGGCCTTGATGCGCAGGTTGTGGCCTCGCCAGTGGAGCGGACCGATATGTATGAGCCAGAATCAGAAAGCGATGCCACTATTTGGGAAGGTGATGCGGGCGACACAGCTGCACAACTAGCTGATTTCCTCCGAGAAACCGGGGTGGTTGAAGGATGACTGATCGCAGGAACACGACAGATCCACAGGTCGTTGCTGTGCCACGAGGTGGCTCTCGATGAGTGTTCTCGTTGTCACCGAACATCGTCGTGGTGCCCTGCGTGATGTATCATTGGAACTCATCACAGCTGGTCGAGAACTGATCGAGGAACTCGGTGGCGAGTTACATGTAGCCGTCATCGGTGGGGATGTTGATTCATTTGCTGCCGACGTGAACCGTGAAGGCGTTGACGCGATTTACACGATAAACGAGGGCGAAGAATTCAATCACGGCATCTACACCCAAGCTATTGCCCAACTCCATGCGGAACTCGACCCAACAGCGCTCTTATTGCCCCATTCAGTCAATGGACTTGACTACGCTCCAGCCGTCGCAGCTGACCTTAATCTCCCGCTCGTCACGGATGTTATCGGGCTGCATAGCGCCCAACCGTTAGAGGTCACCCGTGAACAGTATGGCGGGAAGGTCGAGGTTACCTACGATATTGACGCCGACCAGTACGCACTTACCCTCCGGCCAGCTGAGTGGCCGGTCGCCACAGCAAGCGGTGACGCGGACATTCATCCATTCGACGCTGCGATAGATAGGGATGCAATTGGGGCGACTGTTAATGGATTCGAAGAAGTCGGTGGGGGTGACGTTGATATCACCGAGGCAGATGTATTGGTCTCTATTGGGCGGGGCATCGAAGAAGAAGACAACCTGCCACTTGTCCAAGAACTGGCCGACACACTCGGCGCGACATTGTCATCATCTCGCCCTATCGTCGATAATGGGTGGCTCCCGAAGAACAGACAGGTCGGACAGTCCGGCAAAGTCGTCACTCCGGACGTATATATCGCGATCGGTATCTCTGGAGCTGTACAACACGTTGCCGGCATGAAAGGAGCCGATACGATTATTGCGATCAATAAGGATCCAAACGCGCCTATCTATGACTTAGCTGACTATGGGATTGTGGACGACCTCTTCGATGTCGTCCCTCAACTCATTGAACAATTCGGTGGCGAACCGCCGGATATCTGAACCGGTGCTGCGTGGATTCGTCACGTACTTCCCGTGAGCTACCAAACTTCGCGTATGGAATACCTCGAACGTCGTCGGGAACTCATCGAGGGTCACCTGGAACTGGTCATTGAGGCTACCGAGCCCGAGATGATGACCGAGCGGCTCGCACACGTCTCCCTCTCGGATGGGAAACGAGTCCGCCCGATTGTGACCCTCTTGGCGTTTGAGGCTGCTGGCGGCGAAATCGTCGGTGACGATGGACGCGCGTCACCGACATCCCAGAAAGCACTTGATTTCGCTGTTGGAGTCGAACTTGTTCATAACGCGTCTCTCGTTGTCGATGACATCATTGATGAATCTGAACTCCGACGCGGCCTCGAAAGCGCATGGGCGGCATTCGGTCATGGATCTGCTATTGTCGCCAGTGATGGCCTCCTCGGGGAAGCATTTGCATTGTTTTCTGCCAACGAACGGGCTATGCGCGTGGTTGCTGAAGCAATGGTGGAACTCGGCGAAGGGGAAGCCACAGAACTGGTCGCTCAACCAGAATCTGAATCCGAGTACATGGAGCTTGCACGCCGGAAAACCGGGTCCCTCTTCCGTGCAGCAGCTGAACTCGGCGCTATCGCTGCAGACGCGGACGCATACACGGTTGAGGCATTTGGTCAGTACGCTGAACAAGTCGGTGTTGCATTCCAGATTCGCGACGACGTGCTGGATGCGACTGCTGACACCCAGGCGTTAGGGAAGCCAGCGGGCCACGATCAAGTCATGGAACGACCATCACTCATTCAAATCACGGAGCTAACACCAGCTGAAGCGAACACCCGAGCGCATGCGAAATCCGATGCCGCTCTCCGGGCACTCGAATCCACTGACTCCGTTGACAACGAAGCGGCCGACTACCTCGAAGATCTCGCCGAATTCGTCGTTCAGCGAGACCGATAACCAGCATCGAAACCAATCGTCTGAACTTCTCGTCGGTGCTGTATGAGGGAAACGCGTTTACCCCCAGGCGTTGGAGGCCTGCGCATGATAGTTCCGGGCTCTGCGTCACAAGGATTTGCGGCGACATTAGCAGCTGAGTTAGATGAACCACTCGCTGTCGTCGAATACGAGGAATTCGCAGATGGCGAGCAATTGGTCCGGGTGCCCGACGCCGATCGGCAGACACCGGCGCCTGACCGGGCCATCGTGGTCGCCGCGACAGTCTCTGCTGAGACTCATATCGAACTCTTACAACTCCACGATATCGTGAACCAGTGGGTCGATGAGGTGATTACTGTCCTTCCATATATGGGGTATGCTCGACAAGACCAGGCATTCCGATCGGGTGAACCGGTCTCCGCACGCGCCGTTGCGCGAGCCGTTTCGACCGGTACCGACCAGGTCGTAACGATCAATCCACATGAACCCGCAGTGTGCGGCTTTTTTGACGTTCCCTGTACCGCTATTGATGCGGCAGGCCAACTCGCAGAACCGTTACCCCAGCTCACAGACCCGCTGTTTCTTTCCCCCGACGCGGGAGCCATTGACTTGGCGGTCACCGTTCGAGATGCCTACGGTCGCGGAGAAACAGATTTTTTCGAAAAACAACGGATTAGCGACGATGAGGTTGAGATCACGCCGAGTGACGCGACTACAGATGCCCGTGACATCATACTCGTTGATGATATTGTCGCCACCGGTGTGACGATGAGTTCCGCCATCAGCCAACTCACATCCCCTGCGGACATTTATGTAACTTGCGTCCACCCACTCCTTGTGGCTGGTGCTCGGACGCGACTGACGACGGCCGGTGTTGAGGCGATCTATGGGACGGACACTGTAGAACGTGCAGTGACTGCCGTGAGTGCGGCGCCACCGGTGACCAGCTACCTCTAACCCTGGATATCATCCTGGCCAGACGGACGCCGCCAAATCCCCGGTTGATGTTTCCCGTTATCGCCGCCACGCGATGATCGCGAACATGAACGCAATGATGACAATCTGCGGCCCTAATCCGGATCCATCGCTGTACGTTGGGGTTCCCCTGGCGGCATCGTCACCGGACGTCGGTGTCGGCACCACAGTCTCATCGCGAACGGTCACCGTCGTTGTCTTGTCATTCGCTGCGACAGTATGTTCGCCCGCTGCATCGAATGTGGCGGATGTTTCCACCGTGGATGTTTCTTGATTTATCCGGAGGTGTCTCGTTGTAATCGCCTCGCCGTTCTGCGTAAACGTGACGTCGCCTTCAGCCGGCCCGTTCCCGGTCAACGCGACAGTAGCGCGAATCGTGACCGTTTCCCCAATGGCCGCATTCGTCGGTTCCGTCTCGATGTCTGTGACCGTGATACCGGCAGGGTCTTCAACAGTCGCGGTCGCGGTCGCCGTCCCGAATTCCATGGTATATTCGCCGGCCGTCTCAAAGGGATAGGTGAACGTCATCGTTATCGCTTCATTGGCACCCACTGTCTCTGAGGCCCGCCGGACGTGGTTATCTGCTACTCGGAAATCAGCCGTGAATTCACCCTCCCTGTCACCGACGTTTCGCACCCGGACCGTTACAGCAAGGGTTTCCCCTGTCACGACCATTGGTTGCTCAAGATCGGTTTCTCGAAAGGGACCAGACACGGCATACGACGCGAAGTCATATCGGAAATCGGGGCCGCCGAACGCGGCAGCATGCTGTTGACGGTCCCACAATTCCGGGGTCTCGGTCGTTTCAGTATATCGCTCCGCAGCACGTCGAATATCATCTCCGCCTGCATTTTCGACAGCGTCAAGGAACCGCTCGTGGGTGAGGTCTGTCTCCGGTTCATTCACTTCCCGAATAACAGCGTCTAGGGAACTGTCGGCATCAAGCCGCAGACGGTGATCGAGATGCCCCAGTACCAATGTCCCCTTATGGTAGTTCCCTTCGTTCGCCTGCCAGGTGTCGGGATTGATGAGTTCGACGTCAGAAACACGGTCGGTCCTCCCTTGGGCCATCCGGTTTTGGAATTGCTCATAATCGATCAATCCACGCTCGTATGAGAGTAACGCTGCATAATATTCAGCCATCCCTTCGATCGTCCACCGTGTGGATTCGGTGCGATCGTAGTCCTGGAATGTGTGACTGTATTCGTGGATCCAGGTGTTTCGTGCATCGTCAAGCCGTTCTATATCTCTTACCCATAGATCGGAATCGCCTCGCTGGACCCCTGTCGCAGCCCAGTCGACGGCCGCTGATGGAGCAGCGATAATGTGGACCTCAGGGTCGGGATTCCCGAGCGGGAGCCTGTCTGACGCATACTGGAGGGTGTCGAGAATATCTCCAGGATTTTCTCGGAGATCAGCAGCGGCCGGAATAATCAGGCTGAAGCGTTGGCGTTCGGCATCTCGATTGACCGCATTATACGACCCCAGATATGAGATATGGTCGCCCGCGACACCTTCCCCATCTATACGACTGGAGCGGGATACATCCGCTTGCACGCCCGTCCATTGCAGCCGTACACTGGGCGTCCGAATGAGCGCCCACTCGTCGCTGACGACGAAGAGATATTGGTCTCCACTGCCGCGATTAATCGTGACGTTTCCTGCATAGTCATACCTCAAGTAGGGCTCGTTTGTGGTCCGAGACCATCGATATGTCCGGTCATTTGATTGAGAAAACCCGTTTGTTTCATAGACGTCAGCCTCTTCCGGGACCGTTACTTCGAGTGACGTGGTCCCCGACGGTATCTGGAGCTGCGTGTGGACATCGACTTCACCGTCGGTGGACGTCTCTTGTAATGTATGTTCGATGTCAATTGTCTGGGCGGCAACAGGGCCTGTGAACATGAGAATCCCAGCAATTATTCCGCCGACGAGAACCGTCGTGATGACAACGCCCCGTCCCTTCATCTACTCGTCGGTAACGGGTTCGATTGTTATCCGCATATCGGTACCTTCAACCTGCCATTCTCGCGCATAGCCATCACCAAGCGAGCTGTATCCGGTGGCACGGACTTCGTCCGCGATTAACGCTTTGTGTTCACGGACCAGGTCTTCCACTCGGCCATCAGCAATGTCCAAATCGATCTGGATTTCAGCTTCAATATCGAGGTCAAGATCCTTCCGCATCTCCTGGATTCGTCGGATTACTTCACGGGCATAGCCTTCACTCTCGATCGCTTCAGTCAGCGAGCTGTCGACGTAGACAACGCCACGACCTTGCCCCTCAATCGTAAAACCGCTACCCTCGATGCCATCCGGGGTTTCGGACTTCAATGTCACCATATCGTCCGTGAGTTCAACATCGTACCCGACGTTCTCGCTGACAACGCTTTCAAGAGCCTCGATCGATGGCTCCGCAATGGTAACGGTATTGAGCGCATCGACAATCTCGCTGGCGTCCTCACCGAATGTCGGGCCCAATATCGACATATCCGCCCGGGCACTATAGCTCAGTTCTTCCCACTCGCTTCCAGGTTCTACGAGCCGGATTTCCCGAGCATTGAGGCGATCTCGAAGCAGAGCACGATGACGATCGACGGCTTCCGCGACCGTGTCATCATCCGCTGCAACGACAACACGTGAGACCGGCCACCGGAGTTTCCGTTCGGCTTGTTGACGAGCATTTGATCCTGCTTCCTCAACTGCCTGCACAACCGCAATATCAGCTTCTAACTGTGGATCGTGGAACTCCTCATCACTCGTTGGCCAGTCACACATGTGGACGGTATCATGACCGCTATCGCCGGTGAGCGTCCTGTAAATCTCGTCACTGATAAAGGGGGCATATGGTGCGAGGAGTGTTGTCGTGGTAATGACCACACGGGATAATGTCGCATATGCAGCCTGCTTGCTCGCGGAGTCTTCTTCCGCCCACATCCGTTCCCGGACAACTTGGATATAAAACCGAGAGACGTCCTCGACAACGAACTCAAGAAGCGTATTGAGTGCTTTGTCTTGCCGGTACTCCTCCCACCGGTTGGTCATCTCGTCTGTCACCGATTGCAACCGAGAGAGAATCCACGCATCGACTGTCTCAAGATTGACCGCAGAGATGTCATTCGTCGCCGGATCATACCCATCAAGCCGCATATACGGAAGCGGGAATCGGAAAATATTCCATAAGATATTGAGATCTCGGTGTCGGTTCGCCATCTCATCCCAGGAAAACCGCATATCGTCACCCTGGGGGTTCTGCGACAAAAGAAACACCCGCATTGGATCAGCTCCATGTTCTTCGATCGCCTCGCGAGGCGACACAATATTCCCCAATGATTTCGACATTTTCCGGCCATCTTCAGCGAGCGCCCATCCATGCATGAGGACGTCCCGGTACGGGACCTCTCCCAGTGCAGCAGTCCCCATCCCAAGTTGTGACCAAAACCAGCCACGCGTTTGGTCATGCGCCTCCATGATGAGGTCAGCAGGCCATAATTCATTGAACTGGTCTGCCTCCTCCGGATAATTCAACGTCCCCCATGTGGCAACCGACGAATCCAACCAGACATCAAAGACATCAGAGACCCGCGTATACGTCATTCCATCTTTGGTGATGGTGAGATTGTCCACTGTGCCTTTATGGAGATCAACGGTTTCTGGATCGATTGATTGATCCACCTTGTCAGCAAGCGCCTCACGTGTCCCGATTACAATTGCATCATCAACGTTCCCTGACCAGCTATCCTTCTCGGTAGCTGCCTCACTGTGGGCTTCATCTGTACCGGTCGGAATCCAGATCGGGATGGGAATTCCCCAATATCGCTGTCGAGAGACATTCCAGTCGGGAGATTCTTCGACAAAGTCTCGAAATCGATTGTCTCGAGCATCACTGGGATACCATTCACTATCCGCAATGTTCGAGAGCAGTTCATCCTTGATATCGGTGACCGTGATGAACCACTGGTCGGTCACCATCTGGATGACACCGGTATCGCACCGCCAACAGTGACCGTAATCGTGATGAACCGTCTCACGGACGAGGAGCATGTCCTTCGCCGCTAAGTCATCCATGATATCAGTGTCGGCTTCTTTCACGAACTGGCCGGCGTATTTGCCAGCTTCTGGTTCATAAACACCATCCGGCCCGACGGGACAGAATACGTCTAAGCCCAGTTCTTGGCCGCGATCGAAGTCAACTTCTCCGTGTCCCGGCGCTGAATGGACTAATCCTGTTCGGTCGGCTTCCACGTACTCGGCTGTATACACCTGGAGCGTCCCGGGTGAATCAGGTGCATCCGGGACCTCCTCCCGCAGCGGGTGATCATACTCCCAGCCAACCATCTCTTCGCCTGACACGTCTTCAATGATCGTGTATTCCTCGATCCCCGCCCGTGTGACCGCATCTTCCACACAGGACTCCTCAAGATACAATATTTCCCGACCACTGTCTCGTTCGATGCTTACAGCCTGATACGTCATCTCCGGATCGACCGCTACGAACATGTTAGCGGGAATTGTCCACGGGGTCGTCGTCCAGATCACAAGGGAGCCCTCGCGAGTACGGAGCGGGAATTTCACGTAAATGGATGGGTCTTCGACATGCTCATATTCGACTTCGTTGTTCGCAATGGCTGTTTCACACCGGGGACATTGGCTAATCGAGCGCTGTCCTTGTTCGACGAGTCCACGGGTATACGCCTGTTTGAACCCCCACCAGGCAGCCTCCATATACTCCGGAGACACCGTTTTATAGGGGTTTTCCCAATCCATCCAGACGCCAAATGATTTGAAATCATCCTGAAGTCCTTCCAGTTGATTTTCGGCAAACTCCTTGCACTCCTCTATGAAGTTCTGTTCTCCAAATGCCTCAATATCCTTCTTGTTTTCGAACCCGAGGTTTTCTTCCACTTTCGTTTCAATCGGGAGGCCATGCATATCGTACCCAGGGCGGTCCGTGACAGCAAAGCCTTGCATCCGGAGATACCGGATATATGCATCCTTCAAGGTTTTATTCCACGTCGTCCCCATATGGGCAGCTCCAGAGGTATATGGCGGTCCATCAACGAAAAAGAAGGCTTCGCCGTCGGCCCGATGCTGCGTTGTTTGTTCGTAGGCGTCAACATCGTCCCAATACTGGAAGATCCGCTCCTCAACTACATGAGGCTCGTACTGATCGTCGACTTCAGCGAGCCGGCTCATACTTTTCCATCTGGCCCCGCTGTTAAATGGGAATCGGTACCAGGTGGAACTGTCGCGTGATGTCCGAAGCCCTGACCCAGTAGCCACGCTTCAAGCGATTATCCTCACCAGGTCGGAAGCGTCAAAACAGAGATGCTCACCCGTGCTCCACTAGACCTCATCCTGTGGAGCTCACAGCCTGACTATTCTTGTTCCGTAACACACTGTTCGTGAGACATACGCTCTCCAGGGGAGGTTTCCGCAGGTTTCACCAGTGGAACTACATTTCCACAAGACGGCCTGGATAAACGAATCAGTTGGGCGTTATCGCTGGGGTTCTCTCTGATTTTTCACGACTGCAGATTGGATATCCGGGGGATAACTCTCTCGGTGCCCACTGAATAGGCCGCATACAGAGCCATCACTCCCATCAGGGCGAGCCATCCAGCGAATAGTTGATTGCCAGCCGACAGATACGATAGGCTCGATATCTCTGCGAACACACCGAGGACAAGGAAGATGCCCGTCCCGACTACATACGCGAAAAGTTCGGTTATTGCAACGACAAATTCTCGCATAGTCGTGATATCTCACTCGGAGAGAAATTCCTTTCGAATCTGGGATTACAGCGGACCTCCACCGATACATTCGAGTCCGTGGCCCCTCCATTCTGTTCTTATTTTTGGCCATTGGTATCG
>CAZSSY010000038.1:9986-29530 GCA_964609565.1 uncultured Natronomonas sp. | reverse complement strand
CACGAACTCCCGATTACAAGTCGGGTGCTTGGACCGCCCAAGCTCCCCTGGCACGTTCCAGCCTTACCGGTCGTTACTTGTCAGAGTATCGCTTTCCGGTGACTTTTCGAATTCGATGCGTTGTGGCGTATAGTCGTGATCGCGGTAAAACGCCTTGGCTTTCTCATTGTCGGCCATAGCTTGCAGCGCAACTGTGTCCACGCCTCGATCGAAGAGGGTGCTTTCGGCTGCGTGGAGGAGTTCACTTCCGATTCCTTCGTCACGATACGGTTCAGTGACAAAGATATTATGTATCAAGCCTCGGGTCGTATCTTGCTCGAAGTGTTCTGATTCCTGTCCAAATGTCACAAACCCAACGATGGTTCCTTCCCGGCGGGCGACGAGGACAGTATCTGTCACGAGGTGTTTGAGCATCGTTTGCCGGATTGGTTCGCTGTTCTCTTCGGCTAAGAGATGCGAGTTATGGCGGCGTTGGTTTTTGGCGAGCGCGATCCACAACTCGATGAGGTCATCTGTGTCTGCGGTGTCACCAGGCGTTATCGAGACATCTGCGGGGATGTTCGGGGCCACAGTTACTGGTCGAGCACCTCAACGCCAGCGAGGGACTCACCGGTCAGCATCGTGAGGGCAGCACCGCCGCCGGTGGAGACGTGGTCGAATCCGCTGACGTTAAAACGCCGCATCGCGGCAGCCGTATCGCCGCCGCCAATGATACTCATTTCCGCGCGTGTCGCCGCGGTGTAGAGTTCCCGGGTCCCATATTCGAAACGGGTATCCTCGAAAACGCCAGCTGGCCCGTTCAAGATTGCTGTCCCCGCCTCTTCGAGCATATCGGCGTATGCCGCAAGCGTCCGGGCACCGATGTCTTTCGAGGGGGTTTCGGACGGTAATTCATCCAGGTTTAATTCGACGCGTTCATCGTTCTGTTCGACGGCCACGTCTCGCGGCATATAGATCCGGTGGCTGAAATCGTCCAGGAGGTCACCGGCTTGTTTCACGGCTTCGTGGCTTCGTTCGTTGACCACGGCAGCGGAGGCAGCACCCAGGGACACCCCATCTGCGAGGAGGAAGGCATTCCCGACAATTCCGGCGGTGAGGACTGCATCCGCGAGATCGCGTTCGAGCACGGATCGTGCAACGTTTATCGAATCATCAACTTTGGCGCCGCCGAGGACATACACGCGTGGCTCGGGGCTTTCACTGATGTTCCCGAGAACCTCCAACTCGCGCTCCATTGTTCGCCCTGCATACGCGGGCAGTACCATTGGGAACCCGACGATCGAGGGTTGGCTGCGGTGGGCTGTGGCGAAGGCATCGTTCACGTAGGCATCGAGCGATGCCGCCAGTTTCTGGACAAGATAGGTGTCTGCCGCTCGTTCTGGATCGAACGACATGTATTCCTCAGAGTAAAACCGCGTGTTTTCCAACATCAGTACACCTCCCGGGTTGAGGTCTGCGATACGGGTTCGAGCCGCAGACGTAAACGTAGCATCACAGTAGTCGACCTCATACTCGAGTAAGTCATCAAACCGGTCGGCATGCGCTTTGAGGTCTGTGAAGCCCTCTTCCCCCGGTCGGCCTTGATGGGCGAGAATCACGACGCGGCCGCCTCGAGTACACAACTCCTCTATCGTGTCAATGTGCGCTCGGAGCCGTGCATCATCTGCCAACTCGCCAGACGACAGCGGGCTGTTAATATCGACGCGGACTCCGAGTGCCGCCTCCTCGGCATCGAGGTCGTCCAGCGTCCGTATCATGCAGGCAATCCCGACGGATTCAGCAAAGGCCTTTCCGTTTGGCGGGACCCAGGGCAACCAAGCATTATTTATGATCCGGTCCACCTACCCAGATAGTGACCTTATGGATGCGTGGCCTCGGTCTCGACGCACGATTCGGGCGGCTCACTACGCTCATGGCCAGGATGCATCGATCGAGCCTTACGTCTCCCTGGCCGCATCTATCGATTGTCGATGCCTGGATCGTTCCGGAGGGACTGAAGGAGGAACTATCTATGCTGTCTCCGGGCCGGGTGGATCGTGATGAGTGACGTTCCTACGGGAGCTCCGCCGGACGAATTCGGTGCGGTTGAAAACTCAGCCGTTGAGCAAGCTGCCCAAGAGACACCGCCGAGTTTGCCGTTACGTGTTGTTGATCTCCGGAAAACATTTGGCGGCATTACAGCGGTTGACGGGGCGTCATTCAGGATTGAGGAAGGCACGCTCACCGGCCTTATCGGGCCGAACGGTGCTGGGAAATCAACGACGTTTAACTGTATCAGCGGTGTTCATTCGGTCGACGGGGGCCACATTTATTTCAAAAACGAGGAGGTAACCGGCCTCCCGCCCCATCAAATTGCGAGACGCGGCCTCGTTCGGACGTTCCAAATTACGCGTGAACTCCGAGAGATGACAGTTCTCGAGAATCTCATGTTGGCCCCACAACACCAGTTGGGTGAGGCAATTTGGCGGTCGGTCACCCCGGGCGCTCGGGGCGACGTTATCGCGCAAGAACAGGATCTCCGGACAGAAGTGTGGGAGACACTCGAATTCTTCGAGATTGATCATCTTGCTGAGGAATACGCGCAAAATCTCTCCGGGGGCCAACGAAAGCTCTTGGAGTTAGCGCGGGCACTCATGACTGACCCTGACATGTTGCTTCTTGATGAACCGATGGCGGGCGTCAACCCGACACTCGAACAGAAACTCCTCGACCGCATCCACGCGCTCCGCGATGAGGGCCTCACGTTTCTGTTGGTCGAACACGACATGGATGTTATCATGGAACATTGCGACCCGATTCTCGTCATGCATCAGGGCCAAATCCTGGCTGAAGGGAGCCCCACCGACATTCGAAATAACGACCGAGTTATCGACGCATACCTCGGTGAAGACATTTAAGCGGTCCATAGACTCCACGTGGATATCCGCGTTGGTTCGCCAGCTGACTGTGTCGGCCAACCCGCGAGTCCAGGCGTTGTGGACGGTGTTCCTGGGCCAAGAGCAGGAACTATTTTACAGTCGGGCCTAATGTCTCCCTAATCAATGAATCTGGAAGGTGTCCGTTCATCGGTACGAACGATGCGGACCCGCGATTTCTTCGGGCTTCTCTTGGTTGTCGCCGCACTCATTCTCGTGGTTGATTTACTCCGGCTC
Organism: uncultured Natronomonas sp.; assembly: GCA_964609565.1. Classification (GTDB taxonomy): domain Archaea; phylum Halobacteriota; class Halobacteria; order Halobacteriales; family Haloarculaceae; genus Natronomonas. The sequence continues at coordinate 26,378 of CAZSSY010000038.1, read as the reverse complement.
CTTTTCACTGGCACTCTCCCTGCCGCGCGATTTGGCGCGTATCTCTGGTATGGCTTTGTTGACTCTCTCTACATCGGACTCGCGGCTGTCGGGCTCTCAATGACGTACAGTATCCTCCGATTCGCGAATTTTTCACACGGCGATCTCCTCACAACTGGTGCGTTCAGCGGGTGGACAGTCACCTACCTGATTGGCGGCGTGGGGCTTGCCGACCTCAGTAGCCGATTGCTCCTCGACGCCGATGGCGGCGCTCCGGCCGGACGCCTCGGCATGAACATCTTGGCATCACCCCTCGCAATCGTTCTTGGACTCATCGCAGCCGTCATTATCACCATTCTTGTCGCATTAATCATCGACCGATTAGTATACAGAAATCTCCGGACCGCTGGCGGCATCCCCCTCTTAATCGCGAGTGTTGGCGTTGCACTGGCACTCCGCTATATCATCGCACTCTTCTATACCCAGGATTCCCGTGGCATTGTTGCGTCTGCCCCATTTTGGAGCCCACCAGCGTACATCCCGGTTGAGGCGATCAACCTCCATGAAGCCACCCTCGTCGTGTCAGCACTCAGTCTCATCATCAGTATCCATCTGGTCCTCCAATACACCAAACTCGGGACCGCCATGCGCGCCATGTCAGACAACAGAGATTTGGCGCGGATCACCGGGATTCCTGCCGAACGCGTCATCACCGCCACATGGGTGGTTGGAGCTGGCCTCGCCGGCGCTGCTGGATACCTCATTATTCTCGACCAATCCCAAATCACGATCAACCTCGGGTGGTTCCTCTTACTCCTCGTGTTTGCGGCGGTCATCCTCGGCGGCATCGGCTCTATCTACGGGGCCCTTGCAGGCTCACTCATCATCGGGATCACCGTCAATCTCTCACTGATCTGGATTCCCTCTGATCTCAATGAAGTCGCAGCCTTCTCGCTCATGATCCTCGTGTTGATATTCAAACCCGATGGCCTCCTCGGAGGTGTCGAAACCGCATGACACGCGACGACCTCGGACAAGCCGGCCAGTGGCGCGCTGATCTCCTATTGATCGCCAAAATTGTCGCCGTGACATACGCCGCATTCGGGCTTCTCGGCCTCCTGACCGGTGTCTCGATCAACGAGATATCTGGATTCCTCATGTCCGTCACCTTTTTCGCAGCCGTCTTTTCACTCGTCACCCTCGCTCTCAACCTCCATTGGGGCTACACCGGCCTCTTCAACATCGGTATCGCCGGCTTCATGGCAGTCGGCGTCTACACGATGGCGATACTCACTGCCGCCCCAGACGCCGTCCCCGCCGGGTTCGGCTTCCCGGTCGCAATCGGCGTCATCGGCGGCACCATCGCAACCGCCGCAATCGGCGCAATCATCGCCATCCCCACCCTCCACGTCCGCGCCGATTACTTCGCGATCATCACCCTCGGATTTTCAGAAATCGTCCGACTCTCCCTCACATCACGAACCCTCCGCCAGATCGAGATCGGCGACCGTCTCTATGGCACCGGCGGTGGCGGCGGAATCCGTTATTCCCCGGTCGATAACGTCGTGCCGTGGCTGTACGACCAACCGGGTGGCGACATGCTTGAGGCATCACTGTACGCGGCCGCCGAATCAGTGAATATCTCAACCTCGATGGTCGACCGCGTGCTCTTTGCCCTCGTCGTTATCGCCTTCATTATCGGGTTCTATATCCTCCTTCACCGCATTGCCGCCTCTCCATTCGGCCGGGTTCTCAAAGCCATCCGCGAAGACGAACTCGTCGCCCGCTCCCTCGGGAAGAACACCGAATTAGCGAAAATCAAAGCCTTCACCCTCGGGTGTGGCCTCATGGGACTTGCCGGCATCCTCTGGATCGGCAGCCGATCGTTCGTCACGCCCCAAAGCTTCATGCCGATTATCACCTTCTACATCTTCGTCGCCTTAATCATCGGCGGCGCAGGTTCAAACACCGGGAGTATCATCGGCGGCTTCATGTTCGCCGCCTTCCTCTGGGAAGGCCCCCGGTTCGTCAGAACCATCATCCGCTCAAACATCAATACCCGGTCACCTCCGACTATCCTCGATGCCCTCATCGACCTCGCCGCCCTCGATCCACTCCCATTCATTGGCTATTTCATTAACTCTCTCGATGAACTCCGATGGGTCCTTGTCGGCGTCGTCCTCGTCATCCTCGTCGTCAAACGACCACAGGGCTACCTTGGCCATCGAAAAGAAATCGCCGCCGCAACCGACCTCTCAGTGCGACCATCTGACCCCGAGCAAGGTGAGCCCGATGAGTAACGCTTTCCACGCCGTACACCACGGGACTCCCCGAAATTCACATGGAACACACGTCACCTCGAATGAATGGCCATCTCCGCTATTCAGCCCGACGGCGTCATACGCAGTATCAGTCATCCTCCGCCGCTGGACGGCGAGACTGCAGACGACAGCCATACTACATCGCTTGACGCACCGCATGGAGGTGGATTCTCGTGGCGTTACTTGAAGTCAAAGACCTTGATGCAGGGTTTGGCGAGCTCCAGATCCTTGATGGAATCGATCTCGCTGTTGCAGCCGGAGAATATGTGAGTATCGTGGGGCCGAACGGTGCGGGCAAGTCCACGTTGATGAAAACCATCTTCGGGTTAACGACGTATATGGGCGGATCGATCATTTTTGCCGATGAAGATATCAGCACCCGGCCTCCCGAACAGATTATACGCATGGGGATCGGGTACGTCCCACAAAGTGAGAATATCTTCCCGTCGTTATCGGTCCGTGAGAACCTTGAGATGGGCGCATACATTCTGGATGAAATTCCCCAAGATCGATTAGACCGGGTGTATGATCGATTCCCCGTGCTTGCTGAACGGAGTGATCAAAAAGCCGGAACAATGAGTGGCGGGCAACAACAGATGCTTGCCATGGGTCGGGCACTCATGCTTAACCCAGAGATGTTGTTACTGGATGAACCGAGTTCCGGGTTGGCCCCCGAACTTGTCGAAGACATGTTTGACCGAATCGACGAGATTAATGCGGAAGGCACCGCTGTCTTGATGGTTGAACAAAATGCCAAAGAGGCGTTGCGTCGCTGTGACCGCGGCGCTGTTCTCGTGCAAGGCCAGAAGCGCTACGATGACAACGGCGACGCGATCTTGGCGAACGAACAAGTCAGGCAAGATTTCCTCGGCGGTTGACATCCTCCCCGCCCTAAAGGGCGAGGCTTTGCGCCTGTCTCAACGGTAACAGTCAGAACGCCGTCCTCACAGAGCACCGATTTCTACCGTTGTGTGCGATTGTTCATTGCGGCCGGCAATCGACATCCAAGTGAGTACGCGGGATGCGTTACAAGACGAATTCGTCGGTGACGGTGTAGCCGTCCATGTCGAACTCGAAGATGTCGTACGTTGCGGCATCCAAGTCGCCGTTGTCATCGAACACGATTTCGCTGGAGGCACCCTGGTATTGGATTTCATCGCCATTCTCAGCCATCTCGAGGCCATCCGGGAGGTTTTCTGGCGAGATGACCTCTCCTCCTGGATTAGCTACAGCGCGAACTTCTTCCGCAATCGCTGGCCCTGAGAGTTCACCAGCGCGGAGCTGCGCGAGGAAGTGGACCGCAGTTGCGTCATATGCTTGTGCGGTGAAGACGCCGGGTTGGGTCTCGAATTCGTTATTGTAGAGTTCATCGAAGGTGTCTCGGCCGGGCCCGACAGCGGCGGGGGCGGTTCCGATCACGTTCGCCATCGGGTTATCGACGTCTGCAGGGAGATCATGGCTCTGCATTCCGTCGGCGACAACGATCTGGAAGTCCTCTTCATTGAAGTTTTCATAGAAATCCCGGAAGATCTGCTCCCCGCTGTCCGGATAGCCGACGATATAGAGGACGTCTGGCTCATCAGCAAGGACAGTTTCGAGTTCAGAGTCGTACGATGGTTGTTCGGCCTCGAAGGCTTGTTCCTCAATTACCTCACCGCCGAGGTCACGGAGGTTCTCGGCGAACGCATTGCCGAGTCCTTGCCCGTAATCATTGTTGAGGTAGAACGTGGATGCCGACTCAAGCCCGAGATCTTCGTATACGAGCGTTGCGGCTGCGACGCCTTGGAGGGCGTCCGTTGGACACGTTCTCAGGAGATATTCACCCGGCATGTCGGTTATGTCTGGCGACGTGCTTGCCGGGGAGATCCCTACGACTTCTTCGGAGAACAGGACGTCCTCTGCGACGGCGATTGTAACAGCCGATGAGGCCGCACCGGTAATTGAGGGATACCCTGCATCAACGAGGGCCTGTGCCCGTGATATCCCCACTTCAGGTTCGGATTCCGTATCTTCATCACGGATATCAATTTCGTACGGGACGGCCTCGTCTTCGAGGTGAATGGCGGGGAGGCCACCGGCATCTTGAATCGGATCACCCAGGTCGCCCAGGTCACCAGTGGCCGGTTGGAGAACACCGACCATCAAATCGGCGTCGCCGTCTCCGTTGCCGTTGCCATTGCCGAGGCAGCCGGCGACGGTTGCAGCCACCCCGAGCCCTCCGATGCTTTTCACAGCAGTCCGTCTCGTTAGCTTCCGTGGCATGTGCTGTAGTGGACAACAGAGCTATATAAAATCACCGCGTATCGAAGACGACGACCGGTAGACACCAGTTAACGCCGGTGGTTTATGCCCCAGACACGGCTACAAGCGAAATGTTTATCAATGCCAGCGCGGTCCAGGTCTCACCAGCCCCACCAACCACTAAAACCCGCCGCCTGTGCGATGTTGGCGGCGGAAATCATCACCCTTTACGCCCATACGAGCTGTCACCGACGCCGTATCCTTGCGGTCGCGACTGATGAGGCAGACGCGATTATCCCACTTCCGCCGTATACACACCTGGAGATTGCCCGTCGCGTCGAGTACCGCCGGTACGCCCTCCAGTCTGCGTGGTTGTCGCTGGTTATGCGTGTGAGGCGAATTCCACATCTGTCTGGTCTTCTCGACATGTTTCAAGGGCATGTTTCGCCGCCATTCCTGCCGCTTGCGCCGTCGCTGCCCGCCCTACCCCCACCTTGAGTTCAACCCCAACCGTGTCATTCACGTGCGTTATCGCATCGATATAACCGTCGCGGCCCATCCGTTCACAGACCGCGATGATGTTGTCACCGCCGACAAAAAACGAGAGAGAATTGTGCGCCTTCCGCATATACCGCATTAATTCCGCATAGCCCTGCTCGATATTGATGAACGAATCAAATTCATTGAGCTGATCGGTGTATTTCCCTGTCGCGTCATTCACATCAAAATGCGCGATTTGGACATCATCCTCGCGTTGATCACCGGGTGGTAGCGGTTCACCTCGCAGTATTTCACGTCGGCTGTGGTCTTGGGCACTCCCCGCGTTCTGCAGCTGATTTGTCGCAACCCCGAGGGCTGCCGCCGGTGATGCATCAACCGCAATACTGAGACTCACCGTCACGGGAAATCGATTCCCGATCGATTCCTGGATGAGCGCGTGATCTGGTCTATCCAACCCATTCGTGACCGCAACCATATTATCGAACCGCGTGAAGAACACGTAGCCTTCCCGGTTGCCAAACAATTGTGAAAGATCGGCATAGAGACGGGATTGGAGGGTTTGGAGGTCAACCTCCCGGCGTGGTTCGGGCGTGACCGTCCATGGCCCGTAATTATCAATCTGGATGAGCGTTACCTGCGTTTGGGTCACGCCCGAGGGTTAACCGGCCGTGGGTATTTGCCTTACCATCCACACCGACGACCACTGCTTTCCCTTTCCCAAACGGGAATCTGTCACTTGCTTGTCTGCTACCTCGCAGCCACCGGGTATAGGGCGCATATCTCCGATTTCGCCTGTCACCTATATCGATGTCCAGTAGCGGCGTCCCAGTCGGCGGCGTCTGACGTCTGATGGTTATTCGGCGTTGTGCGTGGTATCTAACTCCCACATGCCAGCCGACCGCATCGCGCGGCCGACGGCTTTGTGAAACGCAACCATCTCGCTGAATTCATCCGGCTCCACGTGGTCAAAGATATCACGAACGCTGACAATCTCTTCGTGATTCAAGCGAATCGGTTCATCTCCATGCTCGTCGATGAATTCCTGTGTTGACAACGGGAAATCTGTGTCTTCGTTCAGTTTCTTCGCGAGAATGGCTTGCCCGTATTTCCGCATCCCTTCGGACCCGTCTTCACCATCCGGATCATGGGGCCACTCAGCCATATTGAGGCGTGTGAGAGCCACCGGGAAAGCGTTTCCGCTCTCCACCTGTATGCCAGTCACTCTCAACCTTTGGATGGTTTTGTCAGAACCTTAAATCACTGTCATATCCCGGGTATCGATATCCCGATCCCGATGAAGTACCTCAAACTCAACCTCTCACCGACAGAACGCGCCATCCACCCGATCGATGCGTTCGTCCGGGACAACGAGGCCGTCACACGGGACGCACTCCTTCACGTCGATTCCCGAACAGACGGCACAACAGTCCTGCTGTATCACGTCCACGGCGACGGCGACGGCTTCGCACACGCACTCTCCGATCGCCCCGAGATCTACGACCATGATGTGGTTGCACTTGCCAAATCGGGCTATCATGCATTTATTCAAGCAGATTCAACCGACGCTGGGAATGCTCTCCTCAAGATCGCCCACGACCACGCCCTCATCGTCGATACCCCACTCGAATTCACCGACTACGGGCTCCGTGCCACGATTGTCGGGACCCATGAAAACCTCCGGGCCGCGCTCCGCGATATCCCCGACTCCCTCCAGTTTGTTGTCGACAATGCGGGCACCTACATTCCGGGGAATGAAGATCTCCTCTCTCCCCTTACTGACCGGCAACTCGAAGTGTTCGAGACCGCCGTCCAGGAGGGCTACTATGATGTCCCCCGTCGGGCAACCCATCAGGATATCGCTGAAAACCTCGATTGCTCTCCCTCAACCGTGGATGAACATCTCCGGAAAGCAGAATCTCGCGTCGTCACCGGCCTTATCCAATAACACCACCCTCCTACCCATCCGTTGGTTCTCCCACTGTCCACCAGCCCGCCAAACCACTATCTGTCTCAGGCGGTAGGGGCTGCGGTGGATTCTGCCCATTTCTGATTGAGGCACCGTGACAGCGTTGTCGGCCCCGCTGAGAGACTCATTCCCATTCTCCTGTCCCGTTGTTTCGCCGCGCATTCAGCGGTCATCGCTGTCAATAAATGGCGCTATCCGGGTTGGACGGATAGGGCGTGGCAGTGTGTGTTAGATTTCGACGCCACTCGGGATGAGGCTTTTACTCCGTAAGAGATTGCCGTCGACGTCATAGACCAAAAGGGTTGATTTGTCGTATGTGGCGAGGTGGCTTTCATCGGTCTTTAGGTCAATCCGGTAGCGGTCTTCGGTATCGCTGGCGTCACCATATTCTCTGGCCACATCGATGAAGGAAAAGATCGCCTCAGCGTCGGCATTGAGCTCGAAAATATATTCACCGGTGATGCGGTCGGCGAGCGCAATGACGCCACCGGCGTCATCACCATCGAGGGGTTGTTGGAGGCGATAGGCAACGTCAATATCATCCTCAGTTAACATCGTCTCGCCTTTTTGAAGCCGCAATTCGAGGTCTTCCGGAGGGCCTTCATACGTAATGGTCACGACTGGCTGCGTTGCTTCAGAACCGGTCGTCCCGTCAACGTTCAGAGTGAAATAATCACGCCGCATTCCTTTTGTATGTGACCGTAACACGGCCGCACGCATGAACGTAACGCCCCCGTCAGACACCTCCGTCATTTTCGACATATCTGGTATCCACGAAGCACGCTTTCTACCCCTGTCGACGTCTCGACACGAGACGTCGCGTTGCGATATCTTTTACCGGTTGGGGAGCCCGCGAGAGGGTATGTGGGTCCGCTCAGAGTATGCAGGGGAACTAGCCGTGTTATCAACGTGGGTGTGTGCCCTCCTTCCGTGGAGTTTCACGTATGCGAGCCGCGGTGGACTTCGCTTAATCAGAATCCACTTCCTATACATTTTTTTCCAATTTGCCCCCGGGTCAAGTCTCGGCGGCTTCCTCGACGGCTACATGTTCCTCCATCAAGCCCCCACCTTCGCCGATAACCCAACTGTTACCTTCGGCTATCAGCTCTGGATCCTCGGTGGACTCCTCTTTCTCCTCCCACTTGGGGTCAGTATCACCTATTATCTGCAGGAAGCCCGCCTCGAACGCCATGCACCCATCGATCCCGTCCGGATCATCGGCGGTCTCCTCGGACTCGCTGCTATCCCGCTGGCCGGCGCCACCTACTTCGTCGCCAGCGGCGCCCAAGGATACACCATCCCAATCGGCGTCATCTTCATGATCGTCCTCGGCGGCCTCCTCCTCATCGTCGAACGAACGTAACACTCACCCCATACATCCATCCCGGTCACGCTTCCCTCCTCACACCCCCGGAGGACCAATCGACTCAATCTAGACTACCAGACGCCTGGCACTCAACTGATTCACCCCCTCATTCGGATCCATCCTCCACCCACTCCCTCTCACGTCACATTCCAGCATCTCATCGTCCAATGCCTCACTTCTCATCACCAAACCTCGTCTCTTCGTGGGAGCGTGTGTTCCTCAAGTGGTGGGACGGCGTGCCCACCTTCGAGGCGTGCCCGGTCGTGTCTGGCCGGTGCCAACGGGTGTGGGAGTAGGACCGACCGACTCTTAGTGGCATTGGACATACAGGTGGTATGGTCGATCGGCGGGTGATCAGAGAGACCTACGAGCGGATTGCCGAGCACTTTGCGGAGACCCGGCAGCATCCGTGGCCTGAAGTCACGGCGTTTTGTGCCGACCGGAACGGCGATAGAGCTCTAGATATTGGGTGTGGGAACGGGAGACACACAGAGTTGCTTGTTGACTGTGCCAGAGAGGTATATGGTGTCGATATCAGCCCGCGCCTCCTCATGATTGCTCGACAGCGGCTCCCACAGACTGCATTTGTGGCTGGTGATGCTGCGGCCCTCCCGGTCAGAACCGATGTCATCGACCTCGCGCTCTATGTCGCGACGATCCATCACCTCCAGACGAGGGCGTATCGCCGCCAAAGTCTTGATGAACTCGCCCGGGTGCTCACGCCAGATGGGGTGGCGTTGGTGAGCACCTGGAGCACTGCCCACGACCGGTTCGATGCCTCCCCAGATGCAGCCACCGGGTTCGATACGGACCTCGAGTGGACCCTTCCAGACGGCGAGGAAGTACCACGGTTTTACCACATCTATGCGCCAGCGGAATTTGAAGCCGACATCCGCGCCAGCGCCCTCCAGATCATGGAGTTCCAGGTCTCCAGCGGGAACTGCTATGCCACCGTCACCCCTGCCTGAACCCAGGCTGTCACGACACGGGCAACATGAGGCCGCTCTCTCCTGCCTCAAACATGAAACGGGCAACGGGTCGACGGATGAACCGGGGAACGGAAAGGTCCTTAGGTATTGGGAGAGTTAGACGACGATACAGCGCCGGCAGCTGTCCTTACAGCCATCCCGTCCGGCGCAGCCATGATGGGCGCCGATGGTCTAGTGGTAGGACCTGAGCCTTCCAAGCTCATGGCCCGGGTTCAAATCCCGGTCGGCGCATACCAGGCGTTACACGCCTGCGATCTCTCTTTTTTGAAGATTTAAATAGAGGAACAAAGATGTCATAAACCAGCGCGTATCCCGAGTTGGCTATGACCGTGCTGTATAGCGATTGCGAAACCTATCAAAATCATTACAAAAGAAATCACCTAACGGCGGCGCAATGAGCGGCAATCTGGCACGACGCCATCCCCTTCCAAACCTCACCGACACGAACAACAACTGGACTCACCACCTGCCGAGAGAATCACCCCGTCGTTTGTTTCTGGTTCCACTCTGAATCAGCCGTGAGAAGGAGTCTACTACTCGTTGGAATTTCGATCTTCACTCGAGAGTCGGGTGACTTCGTTGACGAACTCGGCCATCTCAAAGGCGGTCAAACAACTCTCACAGAGATTGACCGTCTGTATCTTCTCGCCCCTGAATTGGACGCGATTTGGCTCTGCGCCGGATGCACCGCATCCTTCGCCCCCGAGTTCCTCTGCTTTCGGCACGAAGTCCGTCGTGGCGTCCCTCATTTCGATATTAGATTTTTACTCACACCGGAAAGCCTGATAGGGAATATATACCACTATTTTTTATACTAATCACAGCGGCGCGATGATGCTCATGGATACCCACAGCCCATAGGCTCAGATAAAGGATACGTCCAACTACCTGAATCGACCGGTCTGGCTACTCATTTCAGGTGTAGAAGCCAAGCATCCGTCAAGAGAAGAGATTATATCGCGGGGCAGCGAGAGGATGCCGTAGATATCTTTGCGGAGTTACAGTGACGTGGTCAGCGGCAACGAAGGACGATGGCGAGGAGGGGTCCATGTGGCCCGCATTACGTCAGACGACCACACTGTCGCCGCAGGTGTACACCGAGCCCCTACTGGAACAGGCGACGGACCAAGGGAACACGTCGGCCGAGAAACCACTTGGCACAGGCTGGTGCGCTTGCCGCAGCAACAATCGCACACCGAAAACAGCAGTAGGACACCACGCTGCTCGAATCTACCACCCGTCACACAACACAGGTATTCAACACTTCGAGACCTCGGCATCCGATCCTGATCGTCCCCGCAGATATCGTAACCGGCAGCACGTTAGCCGGTGATCATGCGGTCTTCATCTTCCCAGTATTTCTCGCGGAGCTCGAATTTCTGGACCTTGCCGGTTGCCGTCTCCGGAAGGTCGTCGACGAATTCGATGCTCTTCGGGATCTTGTAGCGGGCGAGCCGGTCGCGAGCAAACGCCTGGATATCCGCTTTTGTGAGGTCAGCGTCCTCCTTATCCACCACTATCGCGTGCACGGCCTCTCCCCACTCATCGTCCGGAATCCCGATCACCGCTGTCTTTTTGACAGCTTCATGGTCATACAAGACATCTTCTACTTCGATCGAGGAGACGTTCTCGCCACCGCTTATGATAATGTCTTTTTTCCGGTCCTGCACCTGGATCATCCCTGAATCGTTCCACGTCGCGATGTCACCAGTATGGAAATAGCCATCGACACGATCGGAGAACGCTGCTTCGGTCGCCTCGGGTTTGTTGAGATATCGGTCCATCACTTGGTTCCCGCGGACGACGACTTCACCCATCGTCTCATCATCTTTGGGTACATCCTCGCCATCTTCATCGACAACGCGGATGTCAGTTCCAAGGACCTCAAACCCTTGCCGCGTCTTGATATCGGTCGGGGTGCCGGCCTGGAACCGACGCGGCGAATTACTCGTCGTGATGAGTGGCGTGGTTTCAGTCAATCCATAGAGGTGAATCAATTTCCAGCCGAACTCCGACTCGATGGTCTCGATCGTTGCCTTCGGTGGCGCACTCCCAGCCGTTGTGAGACGAACCTCCGCGTCCCCGGTCGTCTCGACGGTGTGTTGTTCGTAGTCGTCGATCAGCTTGTTCAACACCGTTGGCGCCCCGCACAGGTACGAGACATCATACTCTTGGATCTTCTCGAAAGTCTCGCCCGGAACGAAGCTCCGTTGACAAATATGCGTGCCACCCACGCCAGTTATCGCGTATGTATGCCCCCAGCCGTTGCAGTGGAACATCGGGAGGGTCCACAGATACGTGTCGTCGTCTTGGATCTCCATGTGATGGATTAAAACGAGGGCATGCCAGTGTTCACCCCGATGGGTTCGAACGACGCCTTTCGGATCGCCGGTTGTCCCTGAGGTGTAGTTGATCGTCGCATCATCGTCCTCTCGAATATCAGGCCGGTCCGGTTGATGGGTGGAGTAGTCCCCGAGCACGGTTTGGTAATCCTGCCAATTGCCGTCAATCCGGTCGGCCTCATACCCGATAAATTCCGTGGCGGGAACCGCATCGCGGATTGCTTCGATTTCCTCCGCGTACTCGTAATCAGCGATAACGACAGCTGCGTCACAATCGTTGAGAATGTACTCGTAATCGTCAGCAATCAATCGATAGTTGATCGGGACAAATACCGCACCGAGCTGGTTTGATGCAAACTGTGTCTCCAGGAAATAGTGGGTGTTCCCGGCGACGAGCGCAACCGCATCACCCTGACCGACACCTCGCTCAGCGAGTGCATGCGACAGCTGGTTGACCCGGTCTGCGAACGCGTTGTACGTGTACTCAGTCCCATCATCAGCGACCACGCCAACGACATCACCGTATAGGTCGACACCCCTATCCAAGAAATCGGTGGTTCGCATCTGCACCTTCATAGCCCAGAAATATTTGCCCCAATGATAAATAAATATTCACACCCCTGCCGGACAGCCACCCCTTGAAACGGAGCGTCGAAGACCCCATATCGATTGATAGCACACGCAACTGAGCTGGCTTGGTTAACGCGGAGTGGATGCCCTTCGCTCCGCGAATTCCTGGCCTATCAGGCGGCGAAGCATCGCGTTACCACGAAGGAGGATATGTGTGCTGTCGGCAGTATTCCGCGGTAATTCAGTGGTCCGTGTCTGGCCAGTCGGTGCCAGAAAGCGGGTCGCCCTCCAGGAAGGCCTTAATCCCGTTGCGGGCATCGGCCGTGGTACACAGCTCCGCGAATCGCTCATTCGAATACGCTAAGGCCTCCTCCGGCGGCATATCTGCCATGGCATAGAATGCTTCTTTCCCCAACTGCACCGCCATCGGGCTTTTGGCGGCAATCGTCTCAGCGAGGTCCGCTGCTGCCTGCCGATGGTCACCATCGTCCACGACCCGATTGATGAGCCCCCACTCAAGCGCAGTCTCCGCGTCAATCAACTCGCCGGTTAACAAGAGTTCCAGACACCGTTTCTGCGTGAGCGATTCTCGCAATGGGACGGCCGGCCCCATACAGAACAACCCAACTTTTGGTGCAGTCGCCCCGAATTTCGCGGATTCGGTGGCAACGGCCAAATCACAGGCCGCAACCAATCCAATCCCGTTGGCAGCCGCGTGACCATGGACTGCAGCAATCACCGGCGTCCGCATCTCAGCCACCGTCTGGAATGGCGTTTCCATCACCGTCACCCACTCCTCAAACTCCCCTTTTGACTCCCGGTCCGCATACTCAGTCAAATCGATCCCAGCCGAAAACGCCTCACCCGCCCCATCAATCACAATACCGCGGATTGCCGAATCTCGCTCGAACGACGACAGCGCATCATCGAGATCCCGTGCAAGATCGGTACTGAAGGTATTCAACGCAGCTGGCCGCGACAGCGTGATGCCTCCGACGTACCCATCACGACGTGTTGTGACACCCATACCAACGTACTGCAACGAGAACGCTTGTAAGTCATCCGTCCACGAACCGGCCAAACGCCACCATCCTGTGAGACACACTATACATAGCGTGTGAGATGGGACCGTCGCGGATCTGGCCAGGTCCGGCCACCACCAGGACGATGAAGCTGACCCTGTCAGCGGGTATTGACGGATATGAGGACCCCGACAGAGAGGAGGCCCAAGAAGGCACCTATAGCAAGCGTCGGAAAGGCGATGCCATAGCCGGCCCGGTCGAGCGCCAGTCCAAAGACGACCGGTGAGATGACGGTCGTCGAGAACCCGACCAACGACTGGATAGAGAGGGCCGTCCCCATGTGTCTGTCATCAACAACCTCCGTCACGAGCGTGGAGGTAGGCGCACTATCGACCGCCAGAACCACGCCATACGCCAGCGTAACCGCGATCAAGACGGCTAACGGTAACCCGCCGAGTACGCCAAATATCGAGCTTACCGCGGTACTGGCCCCCAGCCCAATCGCAATCGTTGTCGGTCGACCAATCCGGTCGCTCGCCCACCCGCCGACGGCATTCCCAACCCCGCTCATCCCAATCATCGCCCCGACGATCAAGCCGGGGACGATAGTGGAATCAACGACGGCGAATGCCGGCGTGGCGACAAGGAACGCTAACAACCAGTTCCGCACGCCGAATAACTCCCAGTTGTGCCACGAGTAGATACTGACTGCTGCCAAGTATGCTTTATTCCGGAGGATCGAGACGTCGAATCGAGCGACAGTAGCTGACGAACGGTCGGGATGGTCACGGGTCAACCCGAGGATGGCCGGTGCAACGACCAATGCAACGATACTTGTTGCCGCGATGGCCACTCGCCAATCAACAGCTTCTGCGGCAACGGTCGCAAACACAAATGAGAAACCACTCCCGAGTTCATATGCCGCGATATACAGCCCGAGTGCCCGCCCCCGGTTCGCTTCTGGAAACCAGTCGCTGACAAACCGCATCCCCGGGACGTACACACCCGCAATGAAACAACCGGACAGAAACCGCAACACCGATGCAATGACGACACCATCGGCGAAGGCAGCAAACCCCAGACTCGGCACAGCAGTCCCCGCAGCTCCGATAGCGATCACCCACCGCGGCGAGTACCGATCGGCGAGCCAGCCGGCCGGCACGATCGCCAGGACATACCCTGCTTGAAACGCCCCGAACACGAGGCCCGCCGCTGCCCCCGACAACTCCCACTCCTCGACGATCAACGGGAGGACAGCCGAATAATTAAACCAGACTAGGACAGATGCGAAAAGCACCCCTGAGGAAACCACGAGGACCCGTTGGCGCTCCCGCATGCTCCGGTATGTAGCCGACGCCGCAATCAATGTTACCACCAAGCTAGCCATTCTTCGCCCGACAGCCACAATGTCGCGTTCCGGACGCGTCGATTGCAGAAAAGCCGGTATGACACCAATCCTTGTCCGGTATGCCCACTACCCGCTTTCAAGTGCGTTGATTGCTATCTCCCGTATCTGTGTCGTGTGGGTGGTCTGGATCGTTCGTGGTGCCTGTATAGATGCGTTTCCTGTTGGGTTCGGTTAGTATCCAGGGACGCCGTCTCCGTCATCTTCTCCTGGCCCGGAACAGCCAGCCACAAGAGTGAGGGTACCAGCAACGGTCCCAACAAGGACTTTACGGCGCGTGTGCCGAATTTGGGACATAGCAGAACTGTCCCGTGGAAGTGGCATAAACCTTCGTTCCCTGCAACCCAAGCGACCAACTTTGGTGGTGCTATTCGAATGGTTTAATCGGCTCGATGCCCAACAAATGACAGCTAGAATCATGACCCTACGCAGCCTCTCCCGTCCTATTCCACGGCAGGCAGCGGTCTATGTCATGATCGGGCTGTTTGGCATAGTGTATACGCTGCAATTGAGTGTCGCCGAGGACGGGTCACTGCTACGACCTGGCGTACTGTTCTCGATTGGTCTGTTCGCTGTCATCTGGTTTGGCCTGTGGACACTCGGATCGACGCGGTGGGTGTCCCAATCTAGTGACTGACCCACTATACTCTCTTCGAGGTGTGAATCCCGCTTGTCTGATCGGCGTGACGCCGACAGGCCGCATCTATATACCGGACTGGCCATATCGCTCGTCAAGGTCCAACCCCGGTCCCTGAATCCATTACCATGGACTGTGGTGGGGCGGTCGTTGATTTTGAGAGGATGGATGTCACTGGTAATGTTCTATATCTGTAACAGGTTCATGGATGGGTGACACATAGGTATCGACGCCTGAGGTTGCATATTATTATGCTTCTTGAACCTTAATCGTCAAATTATTGAACGAATATTATAATACAGTTGAAATAGTATATCAAGGGCATGTACGATACTATCCTTATCGCGACGGACGGGAGCGACCATGCAGACAACGTTGTCGATAATGCTATTGAGCTCGCCTCACGGTTCAATGCCACACTCCACGCCATCTACGTCGTCGATCGATCCGGCGTTCCCACGACATCAGCTGATATGCGGGACAGCATCATCAAAGAATTCGAAGAAGTCGGTGACCGCGCCCTCGCCGATATACAGACCCAAGTCGACGCCACCGACATCGATCTCGTCACGCAAAAAGTCGAAGGCAACCCATCTGAAGAAATCCTTGAGTACACCGACGCTAACAACATCGACTTAATCGTCATGGGAACCCACGGCCGCCGCGGCCTCCAACACGTCCTCATGGGTAGCGTCGCCGAAAAAGTCGTTCGGGACACCACCGTCCCTGTACACCTCATCCGATATCAATAAAACACCCAACACCCCAACCATTCTGTACCCGATATCTGAAAGATCATGCACCTGAATGCCCACCATCGCACTACAATTCGTCATTCACCGAAAGTC
Organism: uncultured Natronomonas sp.; assembly: GCA_964609565.1. Lineage (GTDB taxonomy): Archaea > Halobacteriota > Halobacteria > Halobacteriales > Haloarculaceae > Natronomonas. The sequence goes on along the minus strand of CAZSSY010000038.1, from coordinate 10,191 downwards.
CTGGTGTCCTGCACGGACTGTAGAATAGTCTGCTAGCCAGGAAGGCAGTTGTCGATTGGTTAGCTTTCCTCGTTATCGGTCCGGAGTGTTTGCCATCCGCCGAACAAGCCCCGTTGAGAGGACTCATCCGCATCAGATCCATCCTCCCGTATGAACGTTGATCCCAGCCACGCGCCGAGCGCAAACATAATCCAATAGGCCCGAC
>CAZSSY010000038.1:0-9886 GCA_964609565.1 uncultured Natronomonas sp. | reverse complement strand
ATGAACGTTGATCCCAGCCACGCGCCGAGCGCAAACATAATCCAATAGGCCCGACCCGCCTGTGGGCCTCCGACGGTGAGATGGACGGCAAGCCCAAACCCGACCGCGGGCACGGTCAGCAACACTGTTCGGATGACCCGAGGCCACCCGGTTTCGGAGGGAAGTGGCCACACGTGACTGAACGCAACCCCTAAGGCCACTCCGAGTGAGACCGTCAGAAAAATCGCCACCAGAATCGGGACTGACGGGGCGGGCATACCCCACCAATAATGAGCTGCGACATAGAATATTTCCAGGATGAATGTAATACCAATCGCTCGTCGAAACGCTAACAGTACCAATCGACCCGTTTCCGGTCGTTCCATCAAAAAGAAGGTACCGCTATGAAGTTATTAATCTCCCGGCTCAGTCGGTTGGTCGGGATCGCCCCCGCCCCTGACATAAACCGGCGATTCTTCGCTCCCGCGCGGATAGCGAACTTCTTCGACCATCTCGCTGATCTCCTCCGGCGGTTCCTCCGTTCCTCGTGACACAATATATGCAATCACGAAGTTGAGGATTGCACCGACAAGCCCGATGCCTTGGGCTTCGATACCGAGGAACGTATCAAGGATCGGGTCGGAGAGGCCGAAGACAACGTGTGCACGCATGAGGCTGACCATAATAAGCGTGAAGACAAGGCCAACGATGATCCCGGCGATGGCCCCTTCTTTGTTCATGCGCTTATCGAACACCCCGAGTATAATCGGTGGGAAGAGACTGGCGGCGGCCAAACCGAACGCAATGGCGACCACTTCCGCCACGAATCCCGGCGGATAGATCCCGAGAATTGCAGCGATAACCGCCGCGATCAGAATCACAGCACGCGCAACGAGCATGCGTTGTCGTTGTGTTGCTTCGGGATTGATGATCCGGTAGTAGATATCGTGGGAGACCGCACTTGACATGGCAATGAGGAGGCCGTCCGCCGTCGAGAGTGCTGCTGCCAGTCCACCGGCGGCGACCAGCGCGATCACCCACGGCGCCAGTTGGGCCACCTCGGGGGTTGACAGCACGATGATGTCTGGATCAAGCACCACTTCACTGGTGGCTGCGTCTAGTCCATCTTGCATCTGGATGACCCCGTCGTCGTTCATGTCATTGATTTCGAGAAGCCCGGTTTCGGCCCATCGATCAACCCACGAGATTTGTTGGGCTTCATCGACCGGCGTTCCGTGGAGTGTGGAGATGAGGTTGTATTTCGCGAAGATTGCCAACACGGGTGCGGCCGTGTAGAGCAACGCAATGAAGAACAATGCCCATCCAGCCGACCGTCGTGCGTCAGTCGCTGACTTGACCGTGTAGAACCGCATGATGACGTGGGGAAGACCAGCAGTCCCAATCATCAGTGTCAACGTGATCGTGAAGACTTGGATCATGGTTAACTCCGTGAACGGCAAGAAGTATTCGCCCATCATCACCTCGGTCTGGAGTTCGGCGAGCCGGGTCGAGATATCGCTGGTCACGACGGTCAGGACGTGGATCGGGTTCCCGGTGAGCGACCACGCAATCGAGACCGTGATCAGGAGGTACGCGAAGATCAAGACCACATACTGCGTGGCTTGGGTCCAGGTGATCGCGCGCATCCCGCCGAGCACTGTGATGAATGTGACGACGGCGAGGGCTGCGATGACTCCTTGGGCGATGGGGACACCGAGGAATCGACTGAAGACAATCCCGACGCCTCGCATTTGGCCGGCAACATACGTCAACGAGATGAAAAGCGTCGCGATGGCAGCGACAGCGCGCGCGCTTTGTGAGTAATACCTATCCCCGATGAAGTCTGGGATTGTATATTTCCCGTACTTTCTGAGGTACGGCGCAATGAGGAGTGCGAGGACCACATAGCCACCGGTCCAGCCCATCAGGTAGATGGCGCCGTCATAGCCGAGAAGAGCAATGAGTCCGGCCATCGAGATGAACGATGCTGCCGACATCCAGTCGGCGGCGACTGCGGCGCCATTCACGATTGCTGGGATTCGTCGCCCAGCGACGTAGAATTCGTCCGTTTCCGTGACGTGGGTCATGATGGCAATGCCGAGATAGATGAGGAGAGTGCTGATGATGAAGATCCACGCCCACGTGTTGACGCCGAGCCCTAACTGGAGTGGTAGAGAAGGGATCATTTAATCTTCCACCCCGAATTCTCGATCCAGTTTGTTCATACGCCGTATGTAGATTAAGATGAGGAGTACGAAGACGACGATTGATGCTTGTTGTGCTATCCAGAACGAGAATGGCAGGTTCCCGATACTTACCTGCGCCAACGGTTCAGCGACCAATATTGCCGCGCCGAACGAGACGATAAACCAGACGACCATTAATGCGGTGATCAATCGAAGGTTTCGCCGCCAGTATTCGTCAAGATCTGGTTCATCGCCACCGCCGCCCTCACCTTCATCCGCTGTGGTGTTTTCAGCCATTGGCAACACCACCCGTTCCGACATGTATTCTGTTGTCGGTATCTGTTTGCTCTACACGTCGATCGTGGGATTGTTTTCGTGTGTTTGTCATGATTGACCCATCCGACTTCGTACGCGTTATGCCCCGTTTTTGCCGTCCACTGTTTTTTTCAACTTGTTTTATGGTATTGTTTGGCGTGCTGTTCGGTCTCAAATATCGTGGTGCCAATATAAATGTATTGCAACCAGACAAAATATTGAGTAGATTCAACGGGCACCTTATCTGGGAAATTAACCAATATGCCCCGCCAGCGTCCAGGCTTTTCCGCCCGGCATGAGAGGTTGTTGATAGAAATAATCTCCAATCAACAAACATATTTACGACTAAGCGCGTCGACACGGCACCCCACACGAGATATTGACACCTATTCCGAGCCGCCGAAGCAAACCCGGTACACATTTCCAGTCGAGTAGCTTGATGCGAGGTCTTCGGTTTCAGTCAGGAATGAAGCCGACAGCTAGTGGCACGGTGTAAGTGTCGGCAAGCGGTCATTAGGGTATCGAGACCGAGGACGGAATACACCCTACGCCGGCTGGCGACCCGCTTTCTCAGACGGTCGCCGCAATGGCACGGCCCACACCCATCCGCCGGCATGTACGGATTCTCAAAATATGGAGCCCGGACTGCCGCCGGGAACCACCCGACGACCCGTGGGAAGCTGTCGGACACTCATCCCAGCCGCCACTGTCAACCGTCAGATACCGAACTCGCCTCGAAAGGGGTTAGCCGGCGTAGATGACATAGCGCCCGAGCGTCCACACCAACGCTGCACCAATCAAGAGGACCCCGATCTGGAAATTCTCGAGTGCGCCAATCATGACTCCTGCAAGTGCAACCATATCCGCAACCATTACACCAATCCGGAAGTTTTCCACAATACGCCAGCCATTTGAATCGGGTCATATTACACTTTTGGGTCCACAGACGACGCACAACGCAACTCCACCACTAATCGTTACCGCCCAACGGAGACAAGATAGAAGCTAAGCCTTTGTTGGCTTTCTTGGGTGTTAATCACCTTGGACCTGTTGTCGAATGTCCTCTGGGACGCTTGGGTCCCGTAGCGTGGTGGTATCGCCGAGGTCCTCTTGGTTCGAGATATTTTCGAGGAGCCGCCGCATGATTTTACCCGACCGAGTTTTCGGGAGGTCATCAACGAACACGATCTGGTCAGGCCGGGCGAATGCTCCGATTTCGTCTTCGACTGCTTTGATAATCCGGTCACGGACGGCTTCGTCTGTCGCGCCCACCCCATCGCGGAGGACGGCATAGACGTGGGGGACCTCCCCTTTCTCGGGGTCGTTTGCTGAGGCGACGGCTGCCTCGGCGACATCGGTGACCTCCGCGACGGCCGATTCGAGTTCCATCGTACTGAGCCGATGGCCGGCCACATTCATGACGTCATCGAGCCGTCCGAGAATGCGGAAGTAGCCATCTTTCTCGTGGACAGCACCATCCCCGGCTTTGTAGACCCAATCATCGGGATCGTCGCTATCGGTTTTAGAGAACGCTTCCCAGTATTCCTCGATGAACCGTTCGTCGTCCCCGTAGACGGTCTGGAGCATCCCTGGCCACGGGCGTTCGATGACAAGATTCCCTGCTTGACCGTTGGCTGGTTCGAGCGGCTCGCCGTTATCATCATATATTGCTGGTTGAATGCCCGGACACGGTTTGCCAGCGCTTCCGGGTTTCATGTCGGCGAGTGCCGGGAGATTTGTAATGAGGTGGCCGCCGGTTTCTGTCTGCCACCACGTATCGACGATGACGGCATCTTCATCACCGATATTGGTGTAGTACCACAGCCAGGCTTCAGGTTGAATTGGTTCGCCGACCGTGGTCATATGCCGGAAGTCGAAATCATAGTCTTGGGGGTAGTCTTCGCCCCATTTCATGAACATGCGGACGGCCGTCGGTGACGTATGGAAGATGTCGACATCGTACCGTTCCGCAATTTCCCAAATCCGGCCTCGGTGGGGGTGATCCGGGGTGTCTTCATACATGACGCTAGTTGTGCCCAATGAAAGTGGGCCGTAGACGATGTAGCTGTGGCCGGTAATCCACCCAATATCTGCGGCACACCAGTAGGTGTCCTCGGGCTTGATATCGAGGACGTATTTGGATGTTGCTGTCACGTAGGCAAGATACCCCCCGGTTCGGTGTTGGCAGCCCTTCGGTTTCCCTGTAGTCCCGGAGGTATACATCAGGAACAGGGGATCTTCTGCGTTCCGTGAGACCGGTTCCACGCGTGCTCGTTTGTTGTCTGCTCGGAGGTTATCGACGAGCACGTAGGGGTCGTTATCGGTGATCTCCATCTCTGTCGGGAGGTCGTCGTGTCGAGTCCAGAGGAGTACCGTGTCAACGTCGGTGTCGGCAAGCTCTAATGCCTCATCACATTTCGCTTTGTGATTGAGGAATTCTCCCCGTCGGTAGTAGCCGTCACAGGTTACGACGACGTTGCTTCCAGCGTCGTCAATGCGGTCGGCGAGTGCCTGGGCGGAAAATCCGGCGAACACTTCTGAGTGGGGGGCGCCAATGCGTGCACACGCGAGCATTGTTACGGGGAGGGCTGGCAGCATCGGGAGGTGACACGTGACGACGTCATCCTGTTCGACGCCAATGTCTTGGAGGACGGCAGCGGTTTCGTTGACACGGTTGTAGAGGTCTTGGTAGGTGATGTATTCACGTTCGTCTGCGTCTGTGCCTTCCCAAATCAGTGCGGCTTGGTTTTTCCGGTCGTCGAGATGTCGATCGATGCAGTTGTATGAGGCGTTGAGTTTCCCGCCGACGTACCATTCATAGAATGGTGGGTTCGAGTCGTCTAAGACTGTGTCCCAGTGGTCGTCCCAGTCAAGGAGGTCGGCGTATTCTTCGAATGCGTCGGGATACGTAGCGTCGAATCGGTCGTATATTTCTGGATTGGTTACGTTTGCTTGGCCCACAAATGATGTCGGGGGCCGGAAGTACTCCTGTTCTGAAAGCCGGGTTTCGATGGTCGCGTCAACTCTTTCAGACATCTTATCACGAGTTGGTGTTTGGTAACGGCTACCATTAGACTTTATGCTCTGAACTGTCGTCACAGGAAGGTTTCATCCTGCTCAAACCAGGAATCAATACCTGATTTGACCCTGCCAGCTGGCGGAGTTCGGCAGTGCTCGGCCCGCTCCCACCTGCCGGGTCGTCAAACTGTGTCTCTTTCTCTCTGCTGGTTGGTCTCAATGACTTTCGATTCACTCTATCCAGATGACAGGACACTGTGTGGGGCCTTGACGGCGACTCTCCCGAGGGTTTTCAAAAAGAGGAGGCGGTTAGACGGCGTAGGCCACGTGTTGAGATTCTACTCGCGGGCTCTGACGTTGGTTGGAATCCAGTCGGCCTGATGGGTTTGGATGGTTCAGGTATTGTCCAGGAATTTTGTATCGGTTCGGTAGTGATAGAAACACGGGGTTTGTTCACGGAATGGTTGTATAGGGATTGCTTATTTCCCTACAGTGTTTTTAATGTACGTGATAAATTCACGGAGCGTTTTTTGCGACAATGATATAGGTGTGGGCTCAAACACGAAATCAGTAGGAATGTTCTCGTATCGCATACCCGTGTTAAAAGCCCCATTCGGTCGATTCAGTCGGGTTAAGAGAACCAAAACTATAATAAATAACAAGATAATGGCGGGGACGACTGATGACCACGACCAGAACGACCACTCGCCGGTGTGACCACTATGGGGACTGACGACCACGAAAATACGGACGAGCCAACGGAACCAGATGGTGGCACCATGAGTAGTGACGACACCCCTGACAAAGACGTTGATGAATTCGAGTGGTCCGAAGGGCCTGGCGACGAGGAACTAGACCAGCCTCCAGAGCCCGACCCCGAGATTGCGACCGGAGAGGAAGACCACGCAGCCGACCCGGCTGCCACGTCAGCAGCCCACCGAGATCCCGAGGAAAAGCTCGTCGCCGACCACCCGATCAAAGGCGAAATTCTCCGTGAAGTCCACGAATACTTCGCTGACACAGACGTAGACCAATCATTCGCCTCACGGCCCAACCCAGAATTCATCCAAGGCCAATTCTTCGATTTTTCCTATCTGGACAACCACGAAGAAATCGAACGACTCTGGGTTAACAAACCATATGCATACGTCTCAATCCTCCAGCGCGACGGGGAGGACAAGCTCCGGTATCACGTCCACGAACCCAAACTCACCGAATTCGAAGAATACGTCCGCGAAGACCTCATCAAAATCCTGCGGAACAGCCTGATGTATCAAGATCTCGAGGACGAAGACAACCGAGAGAATATCTTCGAACAAAAAGCGAAAGAAATCATTTCAGATCACGCCGCCGCTACCATCGAAGACGGCTCACTCCTGAAATTAAAATACTACCTCCTCCGTGACTTCGTCCACCTCGGCCCCATCGATCCCTTAATGCGAGATCCCAACATCGAAGATATCTCCTGTGACGGCGTCGGCATCCCGGTCTACGTCTACCACTTTGAACACCGCGACCTCTCGACCAATATCACGTTCGACAAACAACGCCTCTCATCGTTCGCGCTCCGACTCGCCCAACGAGCCGGCGAACAAGTCTCCGTCTCTGAACCACTCATGGACGGGACGCTTCCAGACGGCTCCCGTGTCCAACTCACCTTCGGATCCGACGTCGCCACTCGCGGATCGAATTTCACTATCCGGAAGTTCGCGAACATCCCGTTTACACCGATCGACCTCATCGAACGCGGGACATTCACGGTCGAACAGATGGCGTACTTCTGGCTCGCCATCGAGAACAACCGATCGCTCATCTTCTCCGGCGGGACCGGCTCCGGGAAAACCACCTCAATGAACGCGGTCTCGATGTTCATCCCGGAAGATGCCAAAGTCGTATCAATCGAGGATACCCGAGAAATCACGCTCCCGCATGACAACTGGATTCAAAGCCTCACCCGGGAATCGATTACCGCCGAAGGCCGCGGCGAGGTCACGATGTACGAATTACTCCAGGCAGCCCTCCGCCAGCGTCCCGAATATCTCCTCGTCGGCGAGATCCGGACCGAACAAAACGTCGCATTCACGTTCTTCCAGGCGATCGGGACCGGCCACACCGCCTATACCACGATCCACGCCGAAAGCGTCGAAGGCGTCCTCAACCGCCTCGAGAACAAACCGTTGAACGTACCCGCACAGATGGTGTTGGAACTCGATATCATCTCCATTCAGCGGCAAACGTTCAAAGACGGTGACCGAGTCCGCCGGAACGATGGCGTGACCGAGATTCTCCCGGGCGCCGATGCCGATGAGTCCGTCCGCGCCATCGATATCTTCGAACGAGACGCCGAAACCGACTCGATCAGTCGCGTGAACAACTCCCAAGTCCTCCAAGATATCGCCGACGACCGCGGCTGGACCGGCCGTGAACTCGCAGAAGAACTCCGGAAACGCCGTGAATTCCTCGAATACCTCGTCGAGAACGATATCTCCGAGTATCACGATGTCACAACCGCGATCCACATGTTCGGGAACGCTCAAGCAGAACTGCTCCAGAAAGTCGAGGAAGGCACACTAACACCTGAGGATCTCTCAGAGGAATGAGCCAGGGCACTATCGACGACGCGACACCGATCCCGGATTACGAACTCGACCAGTACTTCCCGGAACGCCACGACCTCTCAGAAACAGATGAGGAGCGACTCCGGAACCAACACGGCTACGTCCGCACCTGGTTTTTGATGAACCCCGAGCGGTTCCGCCGCCTCCAACGCTGGCTCAACCAGGCCCGCATGGGGTATACATACGACATCTACCTCACCCGCGTCATCGGCTACACGTTCATCGCTGCGGCCGTCGGGCTGTTCCTCGGTGCGCTCCTCGGCGTCCAACTCATCGCCTTCGACGGCTGGACCGCCGTCGGCGTCGAATCAACACTCCTCGGTGTCCTCCTCAGCGTCCTCGTCGTCTTCACCACCATCGGTCTCTTTGCTGGCGGCGCATTCGCAACCGGCTACTACTATCCCCGAACGCGGCGGAACACCAGACAACGGAACATCGACATCCTCCTCCCGCACGCCATCGTCTACATGTACGCGCTCAGCCACGGCGGCATGAACACGTTCGAAGTCATCAAAGAGCTCGCCCAGGCCAACGAGGTCTACGGCGAAGTTTCCAACGAATTCGATATGGTCATCCGTGACGTCGAACTCTTCGGGAACGACCTCTTCACCGCGTTACGTGACGCACGGAACCTCACCCCGAGTGAGAACCTCGAACAGTTCATCGACGATATGATCAGCGTCCTCGACTCCGGCAGCGACTTCGCCACTTTCCTCGAAGATGAAGCATCCACCTACATGGACGAAGCCCGCGACGAACAAGACAGCTTCCTCGGCACCCTCTCCATCCTATCAGAAATCTTCGTTGTCGCCTTCGTCGCCGCCCCCCTCTTCCTCATCGTCACTCTCCTCGTCATCAGCCTCCTGGGTGGCGACGCCCTCTTCCAAACCTACTTCCTCGTCTACATCGGCCTCCCATTCGGAATGATCGGCTTCCTCGCCGCCGTCGACATCCTCTCGAAACCATACGCCGAACACACCGACCAACTCGAGGTCGACGATATCCGCGTCCGCGACGACTGGAGCCACCACGTCACCGGCCACCCCGACTACGACGAATACGAAGAACTCAAAGACCAACAAGCCCGCCGTGAGATGCTCGAAAACCCCGTCCGCCACATCCGCAACCGCAACCCCCTCCTCTCGTTAGCACTCACAATCCCAATCGCTGCCGCCATCATCATCTTCCTCCTCCTCACCGGCGCCGTCCCCCGATCGTTCACCGGGATGCTAGAGGTCCCGATCCGCTCGACCATCGGGCTTTTCGTCATCCCCTTCCTCGTCGTCAGCGTCCCCTTGACGCTCCTGTATGAGGCGGACTACCGCCGCGAAAAACGGATCGCCTCCCGCTTCCCCGACACGCTCAACATCCTCTCGAGTGCGAACCAAATGGGGATCCGGCTCGTCGACGCGCTCGACCTCGTCGCCCGGTGGTCAGAAGGCGCACTCAGCGAGGAACTCCGCAAGGTCCGCAACGACATCAAATGGAACCACGACATCGAACGCGCCCTCCTCGAGTTCGCCAACCGCCTCCGCGTCCCCCAAGTCACCCGGACCATGAAACTCATCGCCAAAGGCAACCACTCCTCCAGCGACCTCTCAAAAATCATCTCCATCGCCGCCGAAGACACCCGGAACCGGTATCAAATCGAGCGCAAACGCCGCAGCGAAATGGGCGCCTACACCGCCATCGTCGTCATCGGCTTCCTCGTCTATCTCGCCGTCATCGTCATGCTCGATGCCAGCTACCTCACCCCCATCGGCGACCTCT
>CAZSSY010000037.1:18530-29966 GCA_964609565.1 uncultured Natronomonas sp. | reverse complement strand
GTATCGCCGGTGATCGGCGTCATCCTCATGGTCGCCATCACCGTGATCCTCGCCGCCGTCATCGGGACATTCGTCCTCGGCCTCGGCGACCAAGTCCAAACAACCGCACCAAACAGCAACTTCGCGACCGACTACGATCAAGATCCAGAAGAACTAACGATCACGCACGACGGTGGTGACCCAGTCGATTCAAATGACCTCTACCTCAGAGGGGACGTAGAAGATGCCGAAACCCCCGCATTCCCGGTTGTCTGGTCGAACGCGTCAGACATATCCGGTGACGTCACAGCCGGGACACAAGTCGAAGTCGTCCCTTCATCTGAAGCTCACACAAGTGAAGGTAATTGGGACAACGCATCCTTCGTTGGCCAGCCAAACGAAGCAACCATCCGAGTCGTCTGGGAAGACCCAGGTAGCGGTGACTCCAGCACGCTCGCTGAATGGAGCGGCCCCGACGCATAGAACATCAACTAACAACCAATTTTATTTTTAGGTAACTACTTCGTTACTCGTTACTTTGAATTATATATCTAAAGAGATATAAGAAATAATATGAAAGTAATCTTTTAATTATATTGCTGGTGTGTGAATGTTGGTGACGGAATCGTCGCGTTTGAAGTCTTGGACGCAGCCGTCGCAAAGCGTGAGTTCAGTGCGGTCTGTGCGGTTGAAATTGACAAGGCATGGGGTGGCGTCTGGGGTGCCGCAGTGGTTGCAGCGCATGGATAGATGGTCTGTCGTACCGATATTATGCTACATGGCTAAAATATTAGGCCCATTATTTCCGTTGCTGTAAGTAAAAATACAATCTATAGCAAAAAGCAAGGAAATGATAGCGGCTAGAGTTAGTGGTTGAGTTGGTAGGTTGCGATGTCGGTTGAGCCACAGACCGGGCAGTCGTCAGTGTCGGCCTCGATGGTCGTGCCGCATCGTCGGCATTCCCTGAAGACATCGGGTCGGCCCGACACGAGCGTCCGTATGCGGTTTCTGATTCGTGGCATCTCGACATCGGACGCACGTCAGACACCAACTTGTAACTGACGCTCCAAAATTCCAGCCCCCAACAAACGAAACAACCTCATAGATCCATCCAACTCGTTCATCCACCCCACAAACCAGCCAAGCCCCCACCCACACCACCACATCAAAACGAGATGACTATCCCGTATTCTCTACATTCATCCTCAAAGAATTGCGCGCCGCACTGAGGGGGCGGGTGACCGGTGTGGTTTTGGTGGTTGAGTCCTTATTGTTTGTGCGGTGATATCATATGTGCCACCACGCCACCGACCGCTGGATTTCAGACCGCGAGAATGAACTAGAAGAGGACACCGAGACTGATGACGCCCCGTCGTTCATCCAACGTGACCGCGATGTCGACGTGGATCTCCTCGAAGCCGACGACGACTAACCCCACCACGACATACTACCCCGCACTCCTTCACGCCACCCAATACTCTGGATGAGCCTCTCTACTCAGGATTTCGTGCACGCAAATGTCTGAGGTTGGAGTTATGGTGTGGGCGTGTGCATGGTGGGGTGTGGACATTCATGGGTATCCGGTGCGGGGGCTTGATGTGGATGGTGAGAGCCGGTGTCGCCACTACGCAAGCCCGCTGGATGTTATCGCGATCAAATTCCCCTGTTGTAACACCTACTACCCATGCTACCGGTGCCATGAGGCCGTAGCCGAGCATACCGCGGAGCGGTGGCCGCCAGAACGACTCGAAGAACCAGCTGTGTTGTGTGGCGCTTGCGGGACCACCCTCTCCATCCAAACCTACACCGGAGCGACCACGTGCCCGGCGTGTGAGGCCGCGTTTAACCCGGCGTGTACAGACCACTACCACCACTACTTCCACGAGCAAACCATCGACGCAGCAAAAGCCACAGAAGAATAAACTCTAACCTGTAGGGTTTTATCGCCCCGTCCGAACGCGGCTGTATGGACGAATCCTCCGATCCCGACAACGATCGAAACCCGTCATCGAGTGAGTCAGATGCTGATTTGGCGTGGACGACGCAGGCGTCGCAGACGGTGTATCGGTGTCCGGGGTTCGATGTCGTCTGTGATACCGTCCGGATCCCCGGTGAGACCGTGGAGTCGGAGTTTCATTATGTCTCGGAACCACCATCAGTCGTCATCCTCCCCTTCACGGAGGACGGTAAGGTGGTGGTGATCGAGGAGTGGCGACAGGCCGTCGACCGCGTGAACTATGGCCTCCCAGCGGGCGGCGTGGAACCATCCGATCCAGATATTGAGACCGCAGCTCGCCGAGAACTCCACGAAGAAACCGGGTATGAAGCTACCACGATCGAACCCATCACAACATATGAACCTGCGAACGGGTTGCTTGACAGCGTGTATCACTACGTTGTCGCCCGCGCGTGTACCCAGACGGGTGAGCAATCGCTTGATGCGAACGAATCAATCCACGTCACCACCACCCCGTTTCACGAACTTTGGGAGAAAACCGTCACCGGCAACCTCCGGGATGGCCGAACGGCACTCGGGATTTACCATTACGCTTACGACCAACACACCGAACCAGCCAACCCACAACCCTAACCACCACTCACGAGATCACGGTTCAACGTTCCAAGTCGGCGTCAGGCACCATCACCGCTTTTCGATAGACGGCTGCTAGCTGGGGTGAACGATACTTCCAACACCCACGCTGCCGTACATTCAGATGAATATCTGGCGATGCCCAACCACGATAACGACCCCCACGAGCGCGAGGACTCCGAACAGGACCAGCCACCACCATCGACCGAACCAAAGCAAACGTCAAAAACAGAGAAACCAGCCAGTGCGAAAACAGAACAAGGGGATGACACCAGGTCGGCAGATGATGGGCAGGAGAGCGAGCGGGTGGAACAAGACCTCCTCGAAGACCAGGCAAAATCACCCGAAACTAGTGATACCGACACCGGCCACGACCATCCTGGCCACGCTGAGAGGCACCCCCGAGATGATGCACCGAGTCCAGGTGGTGGCGGCTCCGGCAATGGTGGGCACGGTCACGATCCGGGTGATGGGGATGGGGATGGGCATGGCGGTGGTGGGGGGATGCATGCGGGGCATGAGGTGATGTTCCGGCGGCGGTTCATCGTCGCCACCATCCTCTCTGTTCCGGTTTTGTTGTATAGTGAGACGTTGCAGGCGTGGCTTGGGTTTTCGGTGCCGACGTTCCCGGGGAGTCAGTGGGTGACGCCGGTGTTCGCCGTAGTTGTATTCGCGTATGGCGGGGTTCCGTTCCTTAGGATGGCGGTCCCGGAGGTCCGGGAGGGGTCGCCGGGGATGATGACGTTGATCTCGATGGCGATCACGGTCGCGTTCGTCTACAGCATCGCGAGCCTCCTGTATCCGACGTCAGCGGCGTTCTTCTGGGAACTCGTCACCTTGATTGATATCATGCTGCTCGGACATTGGATCGAGATGCGGTCTGTCCGCCGCGCCTCCAGCGCACTCGATGAACTCGCCCAATTAATGCCAGATACCGCCGAACTCCTCACCCCAGACGGCGACACCGAAGAAATCCCCGTTGATGCCCTCCAGGAGGGTGATGTGGTGTTGGTGCGGCCGGGGGCGAGCGTCCCGGCGGACGGCGTCGTCATGGATGGCGAATCGGCGGTGAATGAAGCGATGATCACGGGCGAATCCCGGCCCGTCGAGAAACAACCAGGGGAGGACGTCATCGGTGGGACGATCAATGGGGATGGGAGTCTTCGCGTGGAGATTGCGGCGACGGGAGAGGATACGACGTTGGCGGGGATTATGCGGTTAGTGGAGGAGGCACAGGCGAGTACGTCGCGGACGCAGGTGTTGGCCGACCGGGCGGCCGGCTGGCTGTTCTACGTCGCCGTGACGGCCGCCGCCATCACCGCCGTCGCCTGGACCATCACCACCCAGTTCAACGCCGGCGTCATCGAACGCGTCGTCACCGTCCTCGTCATCGCCTGCCCCCACGCCCTCGGCCTCGCAATTCCGCTCGTGGTCGCGATCAATACGAGTCTGGCTGCGCGCAACGGAATGCTCATCCGGGACCGTCTTGCCATGGAACACGCCCGCAACCTCGATGCCATCATTTTCGATAAAACCGGCACTTTGACCGAAGGTGAACACGGCATCGTCGACCACACCACTACTCCCGAGATCGACGGAGACGAAGCGCTCGCCGTCGCGGCGGCCGTCGAAGGTGATAGTGAACATATGATCGCCCGCGCCATCCGTGAGGCAGCCACCGACCGCGACCTCACACCACCCCCTGCCAGTAAGTTCGAAGCATTGAAAGGCCGCGGCGTCCGCGCCACCGTCGACGGTGACGACGTCTACGTCGGCGGCCCGAACCTCCTCACCCACCTCAACCTCGACGTCCCACCCGACCTCGAGACCTTTGCACAGGAGGCGGGGGAAAACGCCCAGACAGTCGTCTACCTCATCCGGAACGGCCAGCCGGTCGCCGCATTCGCGATGGCTGATGTAATCCGCGAGGAGAGTTATCATGTCGTCGACGCCCTCCAATCCCTCGACATTGAGGTGGCGATGTTGACCGGTGACTCCGCCGATGTCGCCCACGGTGTCGCCACAGAGCTCGGGATCGACACCGTCTTCGCCGAAGTCCTCCCGGACGCCAAAGACGAGAAAGTCCAGGAACTGCAAGAGGAGGGGAACCTCGTCGGGATGGTCGGCGACGGCGTCAACGACGCCCCCGCCCTCACCCGCGCCGACGTCGGAATCGCCATCGGCAGCGGGACCGATGTCGCCGTCCAATCAGCCGATGTCATCCTCGTCCAAAACAACCCCATGGATGTCGTCCGGCTCGTCAAACTCAGCAAGGCCAGCTACCGGAAAATGCAGGAAAACATCGTATGGGCCGCCGGCTACAACGTCGTCGCCATCCCCTTAGCGGCCGGCATCCTCGCCCCCATCGGCATCCTTCTGTCCCCAGCCGTCGGCGCCCTCCTCATGTCGCTCAGCACCGTCATCGTCGCCATCAACGCCCAACTCCTCCGCCGCACCGACCTCACCATCCCCACCCTCCCCGACGTCACCCCACCCCCCGACACCCACACAACCCCCTAACCACCACACCCCAACCCACCCACCCTCACCGACCAACAGGTACACGCCGCCATCACCGCCACAGCCCCATCCCGTACACATCGAGTACTCAGGGACCTCGACTCACAAACACACTCGATGACAAAGTGTGTCAGATGAAGCTGTCTGAATGTCGTCAACACCGCCATGATGCCGAATCACACCAGGCAGTTAGATCCTGGGTAGTGTTCCGGTGGATTACGGGTTGGGAGTTCAGTTGATGCCGTTGTGGTGGGTGTGGATGATGACGCGGCCATCGCCCAACACGTTCGCTTTCTCCCGGAAGTCCTCTTCGAGATCCTGGGTGAGTGAGCCGTAGACATCGATTGATTCCAACGTAATGTATTCCCAAAGTGGGGGGGGAACTTGTGACCGGGCACCTCCATGTGATACTCAAGAGACGCTTGCGTATCGTGACGATGGACGACCGTCATCCCTTCACCGTCAGGGGAGAAGTAGACATCATACGAGCGGATATCGGGCTCGTTTTCCTGGATAAAATCCACGAGATCAGTCATCGCCACTTTGAGGCCAGCCAACGAGCCCTCCTTCACGCGCGAGTGGTCGATGTAGACGATGCGGTCAGCCATGACGACGCCTCCAGCCACCGGCACGCGGTCTCCTCAGGGTAATCATTGCAAACCACCGGTGGCTACACCGGTACCTGTAATAGCTATATCTACCACTCACCGTGCGACAACCCACAATCGAGACAAACCGGGGTATTGCCACAGGCCACTGCCCATAGACAGGCAGAGACTTCATTCAGTGGCGTGTCGTGAAGCGACAAGCGAGCAGCCCGGGATCCTCCAAGGTACACCGTACGATGATGTAGAAATCGCTGAATTACGACAGCTCGTTGGATTACAGGCTGAGAGGGGGTATGTCCTACAGCGGGCCAGGGTTCTTCTTGGTCGTCGGTGGGTGAATGCAGCGTCGCGTTCCTCGACGGAATGGCTCAAACAGTTACGTTGGCGGGGACGGAGTGTAGTATGGGGCGGGGTGTTGTGGGTGGTTATTGGGTGGTGTGGATCCAGTCTAAGAGGGGGGTGAGGTGGTCGCGGAGTTCGTTGCCTTCTGGGGTGAGGTGGTATTCGACGCGGGGTGGGATTTCGTCGTAGCGGTCCCGTTTGAGGATGTTTGCGTCGGTGAGTTCATCGAGGCGGGCTGAGAGGGTGGAGCTGCTGACGTCGCCGAAGGCGTCTTCGATGTCGCGGTAGCGGGCTGGTTCGAGGAGGCCGATGGCGCAGATGAGTTGGATGGCGTATTTCCGGCTGAGTACATCGATGAGGTCGCTGAGCTCGCAATAACACGCGAGGTCGTCAGGAACCTCATCTCTGTCGATGTCGCTGTCGATGTCGGTGGCGGTGTCGGTGTCGGTGGTGGGTGGGTCGGTCATTGGTTTGGGTGCTCGAAGTTACTCTAATACTTTGGACTTGACAGTATAAATACTTCGCCTTTCAAAGTAGAGACGCGTATGAGCGAAGACAACCCAACTACAACGCCAGACGTCGCGTGTACACTCACCCCCGAACATCTCGAGAACCGACCCGACCACATCATTCCCACACTCAAAGACACCTATAGCCACGCCGAGGAACGCCCCGATGGCGTCACGCTCTGGTTCGACGACCCAGACACCTCACTCGCCGCAGTTGCCGAATTCATCAACAACGAGAGTGAGTGCTGCGCATTCGCCACCTACACCATCGACCTCACCCCGCCATACGACCACACACAACTCACGATAACCGGGCCCGACGGCACACAATCCATGTTCACCGAAGGCCTCGTCCCCCGGTTAGAGGGCCGGGAATGAATTGGCTGCCACAACTCCTCCTCGGATTGCAAGCGCTCATTGGTCTCACCAGCACCGCCATCGGCGGGATGAAACTCACGGATGCAGACCACCAAATCCAGGAGTTCAACCGCTATGGCTATCCCCAGTGGGCCAGATACCCCACCGGCGGCCTCGAAGTCGGTGGTGGCCTCGGCGTCCTCGCGGGGCTGCTGTGGCCTGTCCTCACACTCGCCGGCAGCCTCACCATCAGCCTCGTGTTACTCGGTGCGGTCGCCACCCACATCCGCCTCAACGACCCCCTCCCCCGGCTCGCCCTCCCCGCCGGCCTCCTCGCTGCCACCCTCCTCATCACCATCCCCCACCTCCCTACCATCCCCTAACGCACAAGCAAGCCCCATAGTTGACTAAACCCCTGGCCCAGGAGAGATATCTTCACGACTGGTCGCAGTCACTTGACGGCCAGCCTGTCAAGGGGGCGGTTTTGGTGGTCGGGTTAACTCGTGGAGAGGGAGACGCCGGTGATGTCGAAGCGGGTCCCGCCATCGTCAGCCTCCGTGATGGTGATCTCCCAGCCGTGGGCTTCGATGATTTCTTGCACGATACTCAACCCCATCCCGGTGCCTTTCGATTCCGTCGAATACCCCGCTGTGAAGACATCATCGCGTTTGTCTTCGGGGATGCCGGGGCCGTCGTCAGCGATATAGAACCCGTCGGGGTGGCTGCCGACGGTCACGGTGACGTCTGGCCCGGCGTGGTCGATGCTGTTCCGGAAGAGATTCTCCAAGGCTTGCGCCAGCCGGCTTTCATCCGCCAAAATAAATCCCGAAACCTCAATGTCAAGCGAGGCGTCCCCGTCTGCGGGGACGACGTTGTTCCAGCTGGACCGACAGAGTGCGGCCAGATCGGCGGTGGTCCGATCGGTCACTTGCTCACCTTCCCGCGTCAAGGTAAGGACATCGTCGATGAGATCGTTCATCCGGGCGAGCGCATCATCAATCGCAGTCGTGTGTTCATTTTGGATGTCGTCTTCGAGGAGTTCGAGGCGGCCGCTGGCAACGGTGAGCGGGTTCCGGAGGTCGTGGGTGAGGAGGCTGGCGAACTCATCCAGCCGTTCGTTCTTCCGCTCGACGCGCTGTTGGAGCTCGCGGTTGTACTCGACTTGTGCGCGGAACACGCCGGCGATGAAGCCGAAGAGCCCCCCAAGGTTCCCAAAGAAGATGAAATCAACGCTCAACAACAACGGGTTCTCCCCGGCCCGGATCGCGGGGAGATTCGCCCACACGAGTAACACGCCAATGAAGAGGATACCACCGACGTAGCCGGCGAGCACAGTCCACCACGCCGACCCCGATAGCGCCGTCCGATACAGATAGCCGGCGGCACCAATCACTACGACCGGCAGGCCGACGTACATGAAGGCTTCGAAGAGGAAGCCACTCATCGGCTCTGGGTCGGTCTCCGTGAGCAATGTGACCGCGCCGCCGACGGCCATCGCCGCCGCCAACACCGACACAATCAGGGCTGGCGAGGCAATGGCTGAGCCGAGGCCTGGCTGGTCGTCGGGTTTGTCTGGTACTCCCCTGGCCCCCTGTCGCTCAGTCATCACAATCCTCGAATGTGGTTGATACAAACTGTAAAGGAAGCTCTGAATATGAAACCAACGGGAAACACCAACAAATTGTCACCTCACTCACACATAACCTCCCACCACCCGACACACCACCATCAAACCAAACAAACACGACATCATCAAAATATCCAATCACCCCCCCCCCCGAGAGCGAGATAGCCCCGACGCCGAAACGACCAACTGTCAATACAGACGTCGAAGAGCAAATACTGATGAATGCCACCGTGGACTCGTATACATGTCGCCAATCCAATGGGAGATACACCAATCCACTGCTGCCGCGGTGTTACCCATGCCGTGATCCCACCTGACACGCAACTCTGAGACACCCCCACCAGCATCACGACGCCGATCCACCGCCGGACACCATAAAGACACGCCCCCGCGACGAGATCACCTGACGCAGGACGTTCTATTTGTCCTCGCAGCGGTGTCGTTCTTCCTTGGCACTGCCGTGTAGACCCAAAGCGGCCACCCCGGCGCCACAACCCCCGGCCCGTTGCCCACGAGCCACCATCACCCTCATCGCCGCAAACGACACTTGGCTGGCCGGCCTCGCCACCAGCCTCTACCGGACTCCGCCGACACGATCGAGCAAATCCTCGCCGGCGGGCGAACCCACACATGCAGGGCGAACCCCACCGCAAGTCCCTGTCCCTCGGGCTGGTGAAAAACCAATCGACGATGAGGCCACCGGCACCAAGATAGAGGTATAAAAGAGAGAGATGGAGGAGGGCGACGGGGGGTTGAATCAGGTGACCTGGAACGGCCACGTAATTTATGTGGCGTCGTGTTGACAGGTTGTCACCGTGGGAGGGTGACACCAGTGCTGATGGAGGGATTCAACCGGAGTACAACCGTTCGATGTCACCGTGGTCCACGGGGTACACACCAGAGTGGAACAGCAGCGGTGTGTCCGCTTATTAATGAGTGTAACCACCGATTAATGAACACCTCGTGAGATACAGACGCTGTATACATTTACTCGATACGAGCGACACCCAAGACACCACCCCCTCCTACGCCAGTGGTAGACAGACATAAACCACATGGAATAGACGGTGCGGGGAAACCAGCCATGAGTGACGCACCACCAGGAACCCGACGGAGCAACCGGCCTACCCGGGCAAGGAAACAGCGAGAAGATGACTCAGAATCAACGCAAAATAACTCTAGACAGTACAAATGGAAGCTGCTATCGAACGACCCTTACTGCCACCCCCACGCCAGAAAACTGAACGGCCTCACGACACTCCTCTTTCTCACAATCCTCGTGTTGTCATTATCGGCAATCCCGGTGACAGCCGTACCCGCTGATCCCGCCGCGGAATTCACCAACGCCGACCGCAGTGCCACCACTACTGGACACCACACCACAGCAGACAGCACCCTGACCCCCTTCAGCCACGAGACGAACACACTCTCCATCCACCTCCAACTTCCATGGAATATGTTCGGCGAGACACCCAGCTCGACAGTTGCGACCAAAAGTACAAACGCCAAACCAATACACGACAGCCCCACCACCGGAGATTCGCTATCATATCCCAGTCAAACATCTTCTCCCCGAACCCCAACTGAGACGACAGAGACATCGATAGACCCAGAGAATCAATCCGATCCCATCACCGAATTCGGGATGGCATCCATCGTCGGACTCGCAATTCTCTCCGCCCTCGTCGCCCTCGTGACCATTCTCGCGTACACCTACCGCCGAGTCAATTCCCCGTGACGGAGGCCCTGATATCAGGGAAATGGAGTGAAGAGGATCTCGCGTGAAACACCAAACTGATTGTGTCTTGGTTTCTCACCATGGGTATACCCGAGTCGGACCCCGATGATTGCAAAGGTCGTATCCCGAGGCTTCACATCACTCCCCCCTTCCGGCCGGCCCTCCGGAACCAGGAAACAGCGAGAGCCCAGGTCCAACCGCCAACATCCGCAGCCAGCCCGACCTCTCGGGGTGGATGGTTGTGATCCACGTGGAGGCGTCGTCGATGCTCGGTGAGTGGCTCACCACAGTCTTCGGGATGAATCCGGTCGTCCTCGGCCTCATCGGCGGCCTCTTTATCGCGGCACTCAATCTCCTTGGAGCATCACTCGTCTTTATCTGGCAGTCACCCTCAGAGCGGGGGATGGATGCCGCCCTCGGGTTCGCCGCTGGCGTGATGCTTGCAGCCAGCTTCACGAGCCTCATCATCCCCGGAATAGAGACATACGCCGGCGGCAACCCCCTCCCGGTCCTCATCGGAATCGGGCTTGGCGTAGTCTTGTTAGACCGCTCAGACATACTCGTCCCACACGCCCACTACCTGTTATCTGGGCGGCGACGGCCGGACGCCGCCCAACCCGGGGCTGACGTCGCGGTGTCGGACGAACGATTCCGCGGGGTCGTCCTCTTTATTCTCGCCATCACGCTCCACAATATGCCGGAGGGCCTGGCGGTCGGCGTGGGGTTTGGGAGCGGTGACCTCTCGACGGCGATCCCATTAATGATCGCTATCGGAATCCAAAACATCCCGGAGGGCCTTGCCGTCTCCGTCGCCGCCATCAACGCCGGCCTCGACAAACGATTCTACGCCGTCCTGGCCGGCATCCGCGCGGGCGTCGTCGAAATCCCCTTAGCAGTCCTCGGTGCCTACGCCGTCCACACCGTCTCGTCGCTGCTCCCGTACGCGATGGGCTTTGCCGCCGGCGCAATGTTGTTCGTCATCAGCGACGAAATCCTCCCCGAAACCCATACCCGCGGCAACGAACGCGTCGCCACCCTCGGCACCATGCTCGGCATCATCACCATGCTCTACCTCGACATCGCCCTCGCCTAACCACCAAACCCCCCCCCCCAACCCCCACAAAACCCACAGCCCCCCCCCCCCCCCCCCAACGGCCCCCCCCCCC
>CAZSSY010000037.1:0-18520 GCA_964609565.1 uncultured Natronomonas sp. | reverse complement strand
AAGTCACCCTTCGCCGTCACCACACCCGCACATCGGCCCCACGCACTGCGAGACAAACTCGAGTGCCTGACGGGGTCGTGAGTTCTCGGTGTGCGGTCGTTTGCGGGCTGGTGGAGAGCTTAGATTGTGGAGGTGTTGGTTGGGGAACACTACATTTATGGCGGTCGTCTGACTGGTCCGGGATAATGTCTACGGCAGAGGGGATGTGGGGGTTGGATCGGATCGCGAACGACGATGTCTGGCAGACAACCAAACACGTCTTCCTGGCAGCCGCGCTCCTCTTCGCAGTCAATATCGCCCTCGGCTTCGTCAACACCTTCACCACCGGATCGATCCCGCGGTGGCAGGCACTCACGCACCTCCACGCCGGGACGGTCGGCTGGATTGCCCTCAGCATCATCGGGTTCACCATCTGGCTGTACACCGGCGACCGCAACGTCTCCACCACCTACATCCGGCGCGTCCGCCTCTTCGCCTGGCTCACCATCCTCGCATTCACCGGGTTGATCGCGAGTTTTGCGGCCGCCTTCGCCACCGGCGGCCCCGCCATGGACGTCGCCCTTCCCGTGTTCGCTGTCTGGAGTGCCGGGATGATCTGGGTCGCGGTCATCTATGCCGGCAGCCAGCTTCGATACCAACCGGTTGTCACCACCCCGCATCTACTCGTCGCTGGTGGACTGCTCGTGGCGGCCGTCGGGACGACCGCCGGCGCCCTCGTCGGCCTCGAAAACGCTATCGGCGGCATCCTCCCCATTAGCCACGACATGGGCGTTGCTGGCCATCAAGCGACCACGGAGACCGCCCTCCTCCTCATCGGGACAGGGATCGTCGAGTGGCTCCTCCGCCGGGAGCATGCCGGCGGCTGGACCTGGCCAGGCGCCGCCCAAACGGCATTCGGGATTACTGCGGGGCTCACCATCGCCCCCTGGATCTACGTTTTCGCCGGAACCAACCTCCAAGACCTCGTCGTTGGCGTGTTCCTCGCCGGCGCCATCCTCGTGTCCCTCGTCTTCTTGGCGCGGGTGGGCTGGCGCGCCCTCTATACCAACCCGTTCCGCCGTGGCGCCCACGCCTGGAGTTTCTATGGCACGGTAGGGCTCCTCAGCTTCGTCATCCTCTGGCTGCCCACGGGGAGCCTCGATGCCGGCGTCGTCATCATCCTCCATCTCCTCTTCGCCGCCGGACTCACCAACCTCCTATTGGCCGTCCTCACCGTCGGTACGGATTCCGCCCACGATCGGTATGTCTGGAGTGAGCCCGCCGCGATGTACCTCTTCAACGGCGGCCTCATCCTCTTTCTCGTCCTCGAAGCCACCATGGACTCCCCGCACGGCGCCGTCGTCATGGGCCTCGGCGCCCTCCTCGCCATCGCCATCATGGCCCACCGCCTCCACAACGGCCACACCGACCTCACCTTCCAGCCAGCCACAAGTACCACCGACACCGACGCCAACGCCACCACCGACACCGACGACACCGACACAGCCAGTTAAACCCGCCGCTCCCCACCACAAATCGAAGCGGTGCGGGCAGACGGGATTGGGTTCGCAACTGGGCGTTCTGCTATGTCATTGGGCCGTCGTCGATGTCGGGGTTTTCGCGGACAAATTCAACGAGGTTTGCTGCATAATCCGCAAACTGTGGACATTCGATCCCGGAGCCTTCCAGGTCTGCTTGGGCGTTGCGACAGTCAAATGAGGCACCCCACGTTTGATACTCCAAGCCACCACCCTTCACCAGATCATGCTCAGGATCGATAGTCTCGATGATGCCCGCAATGAGGCTCTTTGGGTAAGGGATGATGATGGTTCGAGTTTTCTCGGCGGCGTTCCCCAGCGTTTTGATGAGTTCCGTCGTCGTTGGGGGGTCCGGGTCCGCGAGATGATACACCGTATCTTCCGACTCCTCAAGTCCGCTAAGATACCCGATTGCTTCCACCACGTAATCGCGCGGGACCACATTGAACTCCGCCTCTGACGCCCCCCGTGGTGCCGGGATCACCGCGGTACTGCCTTGGTCGAGTAACGCCTCGATGAAGGCGTATGGCCCATCGTATTTCTGGGTTTCACCCGTATCGCTGTCTCCCACAGCTGCGCCGGGTCGATAGATCGTCGTGGGGATCTCGTCCATCCGTTGTTGGACTTCGATTTCAGCGGCGTGTTTGGTCGATTCATAATAATTCGCAAACACCTGGCCTTCTTGCAGCATTTCTTCGGTAAACCGGCCCTCATACATGCCGGCGACGACCACGGTGCTGACGTAATGGAAGCGCTCTGGGTCGGCGCCTTCGGCGAAATCCAGCATGTGCCGTGTCCCGTCGATATTCACGGCTTTCGCAGGCGCGCGGTCGACGGTTAAATCATAGATCGCCGCCAGGTGATAGACGGCCTCCGTCTCTGCTTGTAACTCCTCGTAGGCATCCCCCAACCCGAGGTCTGCCTCGGTGATGTCGCCTTCGACGAGGACGATGCGGTCGTCGCTCCCCCCGCCGGCGGTAATCTCGCTGGCGCGGGTTTCAGCTTCCTCGCGGTATTTC
The DNA here is from genome assembly GCA_964609565.1 of uncultured Natronomonas sp. GTDB lineage: Archaea > Halobacteriota > Halobacteria > Halobacteriales > Haloarculaceae > Natronomonas. The sequence continues at coordinate 15,984 of CAZSSY010000037.1, read as the reverse complement.
GCTTGAATCAAACACGTGATCGTTGTCTCGGCATCATGACGCTCGAGGAGCCGTTCGACGAGCGCCGACCCAAGGAACCCTGGGAACCCGGTGAGGAAAACCGTCGACATATCCCCGCATCCAGCGACGCTGAAGTAAGAGTTGTGCCCCGCCAGACCGGCGGCATTAAAAGGCCCAGCTACTCGTCGACTGTGACCGACTCGATGCCGACCGTCGACTCCGGGCGATCAGACCGATCCGTCGACACCCGGCCGATCTCCTCGACGACGTCCATCCCGTCGATGACCTGGCCGAACACGGCATGCTGTTGGTCTAAGTGGGGTTGGGCGTCGAGGGTGATGAAAAACTGGCTGCCGTTCGTGTCCGGCCCCGAATTCGCCATCGAGATGACGCCAGCATCGTCGTGGACAAGGTCGGGGTGGAATTCATCGTCAAACTCATAGCCGGGGCCGCCGCGGCCGGTTCCGGTGGGGTCGCCGGTCTGGAGCATGAAGTCCTCGATCACCCGATGGAATTCCACACCGGCATACAGGGAGTCACCCCTGATTTCGCCGGTCTCGGGGTCTTCCCACGTGTTCGTTGTGGGCGATGGTTCGGCGTCAGCCGCCGGGTCATGTCGCGCTAACCCGAGGAAATTCTCCACCGTCCGCGGCGCCCGCTCCGCAAACAACTCAATCACGATCTCGCCCTGCGATGTGTCCAATGTCACGACCGGATTGTCGGGATTCTCACTCGCCTGATCTACCATACACGCACGTCACACGGTCACCGCAAAAGACTGCCGACTCACCCCCTTTCCGCTGGAGCCAACCACTCGCGAGCCATCCCAGTTGCCGGCCCCGCGATGAGCGGCAGTAGTGGTGGGAACCTGGCGCCGGGTGAGAGAGGGTGGGGATGGGGGGGTGGGGTGGGGCGATAAAACGGTTTAGGTGTGGAGGGTGTATCTGCTGGGTATGGTTCGGGACCCGTTGGGGGCGGAGGAGGATCCCGACCTCAACGTCGTGTTGGACGTGTTACACGATGACGATTGTCGCCAGATCGTCAGCGCACTCGACGAACCCCGGACTGCCAGCGACCTCGTCGACCAATGCGATATCCCCCGGTCCACACTGTACCGCAAACTCGATCAATTAACGGAAGCCACCCTCTTATACGAAGGCACTGAGATACGGGACGACGGGAGTCACGCCGGCCGCTACGAAGTCGACTTCCGAGAAGTCATCATCTCCTGTGATGACACCCGAGAATTCGACGTCGCCATCGACCGACCACCGCGCCGCGCCGACGAACGCCTCGCCGAACTCTGGTCAGAGGTCAAAAAAGAACTCTAAGTATGGTCCACACCACAGGCGGTCAAGAAATCCAACTCGCAATCGCAGCCATCAAAACCCTCATCCTCATCACCGGCGGGATCGTCACCTACCTCGCCTACAGCGCCTACCGCCGCACCGGCGACCCCAGCCTCCGCCTCCTCTCGGCCGGCTTCGGCCTCCTCGTCATCGGCGTCCTCCTCGCCGGCTTCACCTTCGAACTCCTCAACATCAACCTCGCCGTCGGCATCCTCATCGAGAGCCTCTTCGTCCTCGCCGGCCTCCTCGTCATCGCCTACTCACTCCGCGTCCCGTGAACTACCCATGCCTACTCGCTCGCTTTCGATCGCTCCGTGAGGCAGGGCCTCCTGCTTCCCCGACGCGCTGTGCAAACACAACCGCAGTGTCAAAAATGGCCGTGGGATAAATCGTGTTACGAGTGAATGTTGCGGGTGGTGACTCGGACGCGGACGTTTGACGTCGGGCGGAGGGTCGCACCGGTCGAGACGTCAGGATCGGGGTCGCTTTGGAGTGTGAATTCGAGTTGTTGAGCGAGCGTCGCCGTGATGAGTTGGAGTTCCAACATAGCGAACCGCATCCCGATACAATGCCGTGGCCCGCCGCCGAACGGGAAATAGGCGTACTCGGGGCGATCCCGCTCTTTCGCCCACCGGTCGGGCCGGAACGAGTCCGGGTCGTCATAGAAGCGGTCGTCGGTATGGAGTCGGAACTGGGGGAGCGTCAAAATCGTGTCTTCGGGAATCCGATACCCGCCGATGACGGCATCCTCGGTCGCCCGGCGGAACAAGATGAACGCTGGTGGATACAGCCGGAGTGCCTCCTGGATGACCTGTTCGGTATACGACAACGCCGGGAGATCCGCGGGCGTTGGCAGCCGGCCAGCAAGGACGTCGTCGACTTCGCCCTGCAGTCTCGCCATGGCCTCATCGTGCGTGGCGAGTAACAGGACGGTATAGGTGAGGCCGAGGGCGGTGGTTTCGTGGCCGGCAAACATGAACGTCAAGAGATTATCCCGGATCTCCGCATCGGACAACCCGCTGTCACTGTCAGGCTGCTGGTCGCGTGCAAGCAGGATGGACAATAAATCATCGCCAGGGTCCTCGGCGGTGCGACGGGCGGCGATGAGGTCGTCCATCCGGTCGTGGACGGCGGTCATCGCCTTTTGGTAGCGCCGATTCGCCGGCGTTGGCACCCAGTCGGGGAAGAACATCGAGAGGGATCGTGACGGCCCGCTTTGCTCGTTAATCACGCGGGCGGCGTGTGGGATGGCCGCATCGTCGGCTTGGGGATCGACGGTGACGCCGAATAGGGCTTCGGCGAGAATCCGGAGCGTCAAATCCGCGAACGCTTCATTGACTGCGACCACGTCCCCATCAGGCCACTCACTCGCCAGTGCATCGGCTGACTGCGTCATTGTTTCGCCGTATGACTGGACGCGGTCCATGGTGAATGCGGGCTGCATGCGGGTGCGTTGCCGCCGCCATTGGGCTTCATCCACCTCGAGGAGACCCTCTGGGGCGAAATCCAGGCCAATGTCTGTGAATGCCCATCGTTCGAACCGCCACGGTTCCTCCACGAGGACCCGTTCAATATACGCGGGATGTAACAGCGTGGTGAACGTCCAGGGGCCAGACCGGAACCGGACGACATCCCCGTACGTTGCGAGGTCGTCATAAAACGCGAACGGGTCGCGGATGAGGTCGAATGTATTCCCCACGACGGGGAGGCCATCCGGGCCCGGCGGCAGCGGCGCGTCGTCCGGATCCCGGGGCGGCGCATCGTCACTGGCAGCTGTCTGCGGTGACGCCATACCGCATGCTAGGCCAGCCGCAATCATCCCGCTTCTGACGAACACACTAGCCTATTTAAGTATCCACGTGGTGATATCCCGCCCGGGATGAAATATCTCGACCTCCAGCTCGACCAACCCGACTGGATGCTCCACCCCATGCAGCAGTTCATCCGCGAGACCGACGTCGTCCAATACGAAGAACTCATCTCCTGGAACATCCAGCCAGACGCGGGCGTCGAATACGAACTCTTCTACGCCGAAGTCACCGACATCCAGCGGTACCGCGCCGCCATCGACGCCGTCGACTCCCTCCAAGAATACCATCTCAGCCCCATCGACGACACCGCCCTCTACGTGTGGGCCTGCCAAACCACCCGTCCAGCCGACCAAGCCCTCCGCGCCGCCTTCGCCGACCGCCGCCTCGTCATCGTCCCCCCGGTCCGCTACGACACCACTGCTGCCATGCGATTCACCATCGTCGGGCCCGGCACCGACATCCAAACCCTCCTCAAGGATCTCCCCGACGGCATCGACGTCACCATCAACGAGATCGGGACCTACGACCGCCGCGGCGGCACCCTCGCCGGCACCCTCACCGACCGGCAACTCGACGCTGTCGCCACCGCCTACCACCTCGGATACTTCGACGTTCCCCGCGGCAACGACTTGACGACAGTGGCTGATGCGCTCAACGCCGCCAAAAGCACTACCTCCATCCTCCTCCGCCGCGCGACCCGCAACATCTTCGAACACACCCTCGACCACTACGGCGGCCACATCGACCACAACACCGCCACCACCACACCGACCACCCACGCACCATAAAATTCCGGCTGGCGAGCTGGTTGGGAGCAACAAATCGAGCGTGTTTTTCATCTGTGACATTGGCTTTGGACGCGAGATCGTGAACTTTAACCTTTGAACTCCACCCATGCCAACGAGCTAGCTTCCAGGGGAGGGCACATTCAACCCGCTGTGGATCAGTAGGCGAGCTAGCCATTCAGAAGTAAATATCACCCCCGTTGTTTGAAATGTTGTGTGAACATTTACACATAATTGCTAAACTATTTACACACGTAATGTCTACTCATTGTTAACAGCCACTCACTGAGAGTGGAGGGGAACCCATGACTGCACCCAATGTGCCACCAAAAACGGGCTGGAAAATAATCGCAAACAAACAGAGTCTCGTAGAGATCATTGATACGCTTATGGACATGCCTGCCACTCGCGAATTCAATAAATCAGAACTTGCAAATCATTCCGATGTGAGCCGGAAATCCATCCACAACCATATCGATCTCCTCGTACAGATTGGAATCATCACCGAAGTCCCCGAGACAATTCCCACACGCTACCAGTTTAACCCTGAAAACGAAGTCTCCCAGGCACTCATGCACCTCGATTCCGCTATGAACGCCGCTGGTCCCCATTCTGAGGAATAACAATTATCGATACCAAAAATAGTATGGACTAGCCGATAACTGAGACAGTCCAGAGTCAACTACTTGATCTGTAGAGGTCAAATTCCGTCGCATAGATTGAAGTGCCAGTACTCGACAATTCCAGGTGGCCATGGCCGACGATGATTTCGTAAAAATCGCGGGAGAATCTGTCGCAGGGGAAACCGATATTCAGGACCTAGAAGCGAGAATAGAGGATTTGGAGAGGCGAATGGACGAATTGGAAGAAGCCCTGAGGGAATAGCCTAACGGATAAAACGACGCAATCCGTTTTATCCCTCTGAAACCGTCCGTTCGTATTAGAAGTCAACGAAATTACATGAATCCAGGTTCTGTATCCTTGCCCTGAAAAGACGGGGTTGTAACGCCACCACCAATGATAATTCAAGGAGAGAACATGCGTAGAGTGGGGTGTATTGCCAATTTCAGTCTGTTAGAATGATTTGAGGGCGGTGAGTCTGTCGGCTGCGTCGCCTGACTCAAGGGCGTCGCGGGCTTGCTGGAGGCCATCGTGGATGTCGTCGGCGTTGTCGGCGGCGTAGATGCGGAGGGCGGCGTTGACGGCGACGGCGTCGGCGAACGCGTCGGTTCGTTCACCGGTCAACACTGCTTCGGTCATCGCGGCTGAATCCGCCGCGACGTCGTCGACGTGGAGATCGTCACTCTCGAAGTCCATCCCGTACGCCGGTGTCTCGATGTCAAAGTCAGTGAGGCCGTCGTCGGGTGTCCAGACGGCGACTTTCGTCGAGCCCGGCCGGATATCGTCATACCCCTCCATGCCCTGGAACATCACCACGCGGTCGACCGGCGACGTCTCACTTTCTTGGACGGTGTCGATGATGCGTTTGGCGTATGGGAGATGGTAAAACGAGCCCAAGTGCGTCGTCGCCCGAGCGGGGTTGGCGAGTGTCTCGATCGTATTGACAAATGTGCGGACACCCATCTGGTCGCGGCGGTCCTCGAGGCGGGCGAGATCCGGAGTGAAGTTGGGTTGATAGTAAAACCCGAACCCGACGGCATCGGTCATCTCAGCCGACGCCGTCGGTGACAGATCAGTTCTGACGCCAAGCGCGTCCAACACGTGTTTGTAGGCGTCTTGTCGCTGGGTCGGGACGCGGTCACCGGAATGAGCGACGACCGGGGTGTCGGCGGCCGCCGCGACCAGGCCGGCCGCCACCCCAAAGACCGCACTCCGGCCCTTCCCATCGTAGTTCGCGCCGCAGTCAACCGGGTCACACGACGGCTGCGCCGTGTCGACTCGGTCGGCCAGCACGTCGATATATGCGGCCAATTCGGTTGGGGTGTTTCGTTTCCAGCGGTTTGCAAGCCAGAATGCACCGAGCGTCGTGGGGTCCGGCTCCCCATCCAGGATCCGGTGGAACGCCTCCACGGCTTGCTCGCGCGTCATATCATCAGCCGATTTATGGCCCGACCCGACAACCTCGGTCATCAGCCGTTTGAGCGGCCAGTCGCCGTACTGTTCGGTCGCACTTGCCATAGCCTCCGTTGACACTCAGCCCGCAAAAACATCCCTATCTCCGCCGGGCATCTCACCCATCAGCCTGCCGCAGCCTGGGGGGACGGCGAACGGACTGCATCCAGGTGTTCGGTGATAAGACCGTTCACATACGCCGGATCGGGAACCGCCCAAAACTCCAGTTCAATCCCGCTGCCGCCAGCGGTCGAAACATAGACATCGCCATACCCGAGGAGCCGACCCAGCAATGACTGACGGAACCCACAGTCTTGGATGCGGTCCAACCGGAGATTCCGGACCTGCCGCGACACCACACCCCGTTTCACATACACCTCATCACTCGTGATGATGTAGACGATCGCGTGAAACCGCAGATACGTCACCCCTGCCAAGCCGACGCCTATGGCCACGACCAAGAGGCCGACGCCGGCAAGCCCACCGGGGATGAATCCGGGGAAGGCGACCGGATTGGTGGCCCCAATTGGGGCGGCGAGGACCAGGAGCGCAACGCCGACGAGCACAATGATGGTTTCGCCGAGGAGTTCTTCGGCGATCCGGATGCGGCTTGGTCCGCCGGTCCAGACGATGGCCTCATCGTCGGTCAGCGTCACCCAACTGGGGCTCTCACCGGCCATATTCAGCAATATCGTGTGGCGGGGTGTTTGTGGCTTGTGGCCGTCCAACCGACGAAGCCTAAAGCCTTGAGGTCTAGGCCGTGGATAATGGGGTCGCCCGTCACCCGTGACCGTGACCGTGATGAGGACTGGCGCGCCCGGCTTGATGCCGTCGACGCTGCCATCATCGACGGGTATCAATCCGGCTTCCCGATCACACACCGGCCATTCCGCACTGTCGGAGACGCCCTCGACATCACGGAAACAGACGCCCTCCAGCGCGTCAGCCAGCTTCTCGACACCAATATCTTCCGGCGATTTGGCGCTGTCCTCAACCCCCCGGTCATCGGCGCGTCAACGCTCGCCGCGATCCAAGCGCCCGACGACGAATTCGATGCCCTCGCCGCGATCATTAACGACTACCGGCAGGTCAACCACAATTACCGCCGCGACCACGCCTGGAACATGTGGTTCGTCATCACCGCCGGCTCGCTGGACACCCGCAACTCGATCCTCCGCGACATCGAAGACCGCACCGGCTGTGCCGTCTTGAACCTCCCCATGGTAACCGACTACTATATCGACCTTGAGTTTCCCGTGGTTAACCGTGACCGGTTCGCCCGCCCATCAACCACCACTACGCCCGTGACAGCGACCCGGATTCCGGAAACTGCCGCCGCAAACCTCTCCCCGCTCGACCGAGACGTCCTCCTCGAAATCCAGAACGGCTTCCCGCTCACCCCCACCCCATACGACGATATCGCAACCGCCATCAAGGAACCACGCGAGACCGTCATCGCCGCGATCGACAACCTCGCCGCGAACGGCTGTATCAAACGCATCGGGTGTGTCGTCAACCACGTCACCACGGGGTTCGACGCCAACTGCATGGTCGTCTGGGACGTCCCCGACGACGACCGCGACGCCTGTGGCGAAGCCGCCGGCGCCCGCCCCGAAGTCACCCTCTCCTACCACCGACCCCGCCGCCCCGACCACGACTGGCCATACAACCTCTTCACGATGATCCACGGCCGCGACACCGACGCCGTCGACACCCAAATCGACGCCCTCGCCACCGACATCATCCCCTACGACCACGAACGCCTCTACTCCACAACCACCCTCAAACAAACCGGCGCCCACTACGCCGACATCATCACCACCTAACCCCACCTCACCCCCACACCCCATCGCTGTCCTAGACGTCGCCGATACCCACGCCGCATCCCCGAAACCACCTCGATAGAAACGACACAAGTCAAACCATCCCACCACCCCAATCGGCAGCCGCACACGCACGCCGTCACAGAGTACCACCAGCAGAACGACTGTAGAGATGCATACCTACCAGTCCGTGCTAGAACTGGTATCGTGGAGTGGGCGGAAGAGGCGGGGTTAGTCGTTGGCGGCGACCATGATGACGGGGCCGACAATGACGAGTGCGACGCCGAAAAACAGGAGGATCGGTGGGATTTCCGTGCTCGGAGTGAGAATGAAGATGAGGCCAAAAACGATGAATAACAACCCGAGGAGTCGATTTGATCGATTCATGAAGAACCCGCCGAGAACCACGACAACAAACGCAATCAAGAGTGCATGCCCGATGTGATAATTCTGCAAGATTTCATCGACGAGCTGCAGCGGGAACGCCAACATCCTAATCGGCTATCGCGGTGTTTCGGTCTTAATGGTTCCGTTCCCCACCGCACCACAACCCTCCATACCCTAGAATCCAGCCATCCGAACAAGGCACAATCCGCGACACGTTGTGCAAGGCAAACCCGATAGTGAGCGACCCGGAGCGAGGGTTGCTAGAAATCGATGTGTTTCAGCGAATCAACGCGGTCGATGAGGTGATCGAGGCCAGTGTTGATCGCCGCAAGTTCCGCGTCAATATCGTCGACGACGACAGCACCGTCTTGGGTTGGCTCAATGAGGCCGTCGTTTTCCAGCATCCGAAGGGAGTACCGTGCCTTATGCTCATCTAGCCCGGCCTCAGCAGCAATCCGCGTAATACCAATCGGCTGGTGATCAATCACCGTCTGTAACACCTGCAGGTCACGATCCTCTTTCTGCAGTTGGCGCGCCAGCCGATCTATCATTCGACGGCTCCTACCGGCCGCACACGCAAAACGCTACCGGACCCCAGCCACCCACACCCCCCCACCTCACACCAACGGCTCCGTCCAGGCTGCCACGCAATCCACCGCGACAGAACGACTGAAGGCGAATTTTGGCGACGAGACCACCAGCGACCGACACTCGATAAGGGTATCTGCGCGGTGGTGAGGATGGCATCCCGGCTGTCGACGAGGAGAACGGGAGCGAGGTGGCTGGGAATGGGCGACCCTTTATCCGTTTGAGTGTCTCACTCGTGGTATGACTCTTGATCCGGTTCACTTTGATGGGATTGCGGAGTTGGCTGGACGGATCAGCCAGCGCGTCGACACGACCGATCAGGATGCCTTTGCGGACACCGTCTTTCAAGAGTTTCTCGACCCATTATGGGACAATGATGATGGCCGGAAGATCATCGAACCGATCGATACCGTCCGTCGGCGACAAATCGATGTGGAGGCGGCCGCGTTACAGGAAGCGCCGTTCCCGACCCAGCATGGGTTGGATGCGGGGACAATTAATCCGACGACCTTCACCAATGGCGTGGTGCTTGATGTAGCGCAGGCGGCGATGGCGGTCGTCCCCTCAGAGTTGGCGTTACACCGGTCTCGATCGGTCGTTGCCACGGTCCATTCCAATGATGCGACGGTCGATTGTGGTGAGGATGAGTGGACGAAGTTCGATGATTGGTTTTCCCGCGGCCGCATCCTGCAAGCCCCGCGTGTAAATCGGTATGCAGAAGCCGTCGTCCATGCCCTCTCGTTGTACCTCGCTGAGGTCAGTCACGCCCACCTGCAAGCAGAAGTGGTCGATGACCTCCTCATCCTCGATGGCCCGATCTACCCGAAAGGTGTCCTCGCGTGGGGCGATGGCCATCCGGAACTCGGCGAGTTACTCCACGAAAACGAGCGAGCGCGTGAAGTCGTTGAGGGCTATGTCTCACTCGTCGAAACCTTCGCCGACCGCGGTGTCCCGCTCGTCGGATTCGTGAAAAACGATGCCGCCACCGCAATCACCCGCGCCGTCCGTCACGAGAACCGCGCGCCGTGGGTTGACGATGCCGCGTTCTTCCGGCGAGTTCTCCAGCAGACCGACGACGGCGGCAAACCCGTGACAGATACCCTCACGTGTACGAACTGGTTTGTCTCCCGTGGTGGTGTCGACGCCCCCTTGGCGGCCGATGGCGACGCCCTCGGCATCGACCGGTCACGGGACGTCGCGGATTACGAGGTTACGTTCTGTTGTCTGTATGACCCACGGGATGACCTCGTGTTCCGCATTGAAGCCCCGGCCATCTTTACCCGCGACGACGCCATCCGCGACCAACTCACCCGACAAATCCTCCGTGATGTCGCGCACGAACGCGGTCCGCCGCTCGCGGTCGCCAAAGCCGACGAACTGGCCCGAATCAGTCGCGATGAGAAAGCCGCACTCGTCGACGCAATCGAATCTCGCTTCGACGCCTCTCACGACCGTCGATACAACGACGAACGCTGGGGCCTCATCACCTGACAAACCCGCACACCACCCCGGAGGGCGTCGACGCCAGCGAGACCGACAGCAGACCGACGCCAAACTGACAGCAGTGACCACGCGAGGCTGCCGGACGCACCACGAAGAGATGGCCGTCGTGTCTGGAATACAGCGGAGGGTCAGGCGTCCCAGGAGGTCTCGCCGTAAGGTGGACACGGCTCTGTACCCGGTTCGTATGCGCCGGGCGTCCCCGACAGACACGTGCCGTCCGTCGAGAGTTGATCCGCATACGGCCCAGTATACTCCAAGACGTACAGCCCGCTGTGGACGTCGGCGTAGATGATGTAGCCGTTGTGGACGATGGGGAAACTGAACGCGAACATATGCGGCGGGACCGGGTTGGAGCGACGGATGAGTTCATCCTCATCGTTGTAATCGGGGTCACCGATGACGCCATAGGAGGTCCACCGGACCTCATCAACCGGGTTACTGAAATAATAGCCTGCTTCAAGCGGCGTGAATGGATTCGAGATATCGATCGCCCGAATCCCCGCACTGGAGTACGTGACGAACGCGAGGTCGGGGAAGACGGTTGCGTAGTGCGGGCTGAGCCACGCTTGCGGCGGCGCAACACCCTCTTCCCAGCCATCCTCGGTACAGTGTTCGATTTGCTGTTCGGGAAGCCCGAACACACCGACCGTCTCGGGGTACAAGTCCCCGCGTAACGCCGTTGGCTCTTCCCCAGGGTAATGTTCGTGTTCGTCCTCACCAATATAGACAAGCCTGGTGAACGCCCCCGGACAGCTGCCCTGTTCGATCGATTCCGTCTCACTGTTCCACCGCGGTCCGGTGCTTTCGCCGGTCACCAACAGATACGGCCGGCCGGGAACTTTCAGCGCAATATGGTGGTTGTCGCTCGTCAATGGCGGGCTCGAATCCACGCGGTCCTCAATCGTCGGGTTCAATAACGTGAGACAGTTCCCGTCACCATCCGTCCCCGCCGGCGGATCAGGATTACACGTCTCGCCATCACGGAGCGACGCCATCAGGCTCGAACTATCAAGCAAGAACGTTCCGGCCTCCCATTGGGCGGTATACAGTCGTTGTCCATCCGTCGAGAACACCGCCTCATGCGTGTACGCATCCATCCCCACCTGAGCCTCCAGACCCCACGATGCCACGACCGTCGGATCACAATCGCCGCCCGGACAGCCCGTCAAATCCAGGATACGGATGTTCGGCCGGTCCCAAAACGACTGGACCGCCAAGATCCGGTCGGGGTCCTCTGGATCGCGCCACAGCGTCGCAGCATGCACAGAATCACCTTCGTAGTCATACCGCGTGACCAACGACGGCTCACGGGGCTCGCTCACATCGTAGACACTCAACCCCCGCGTCGGCTCCCCATCGGGCACCGCGAACTCATCACCCAACGGCTCCCGATGGTCAATAATCATGACATCACCAATGGCTTCGATGCCTTCGATGCCATTGGCCACCCCGGGGATCGCATCTGGAACGGGCCCGATGACGTCCGGGGTCGTGGGGTCGCTGATATCGACGATCAACGGCGGTTGTTGCGCCACAAGCGAACCGACATACACACAGTCACCAGCAATCGCGATATCGCCATTCGAGCCCCGCGGCACATCGTAGGTCTCCTCGACATACTGGTGGTTATCCATCAACGGGTTGTGCGCCACGAGCGAGAAGTTCTCGCCCTGTCCACCCTCGGGGATATCTTCAACAGCCGGTGTCGGAGCCGGCGACACCCCACCATCACCACCACCGCCGCCGCCGTTCCCGTTGGACCGGCCAGGAGTGAACGATGGCGATTCTTGGAACAAACACGAACCCAAGAGTGGGAAGCTCCCAGCACCGGCGGTTCGCAAGAGGTCTCTACGCGTGAAATCCATTCGAATACTCGCACGTCGGTCTACCGATACGACCGTCTTTGTATTGGACACACTTACACCAGCCCGCCACCCCGACACCCCGAGTAGCCTCCGTATACCACCCGACACAACCCCCATCTCCGACACGGACAACGACCGGCACACCGCTGACCGCGGGCTGGCGGCGACCGTCAGCACCTAGCGGGCGGTGGGGTCAGTGCATGGCGACGTATGTCTGGGTGTTTTCGACGCCGTCGAGGTCACGGATCTGTTGGGCGATGTCTTTGACGTCAACCGGCGCATCGACGGTGACTTTCGTGATAATATCGACATCGCCGGCCACCACGTGCGCCGCATCGACGCCCGCAATCCCTTCGATATCAGCCTTGAGCCGGTCAGCATCACCAGTGTAGGCTTTCACCATGACGTAGGCGACAACCATGGTTAGACACCTCCCGTCGCGGTCGCCCGGCCTGTCTCACCCACGATAATCTGTTCGACATCTTGGAGCACACTGAAATCAGCGATCACGACGAGGCGGTCCCCAGCCTCTAAGGAAACATCGGCGTCCGGGAGATAGAGGCGGTCATCGTGCTTGCCGAACGCGAGAATGCGAGCGTCGGCCGGGAGCTCAAGTTCCGCCAGCGTATACCCCCGCATCGGGGAATGAGGGGTGACCATCAATTGGACCAACTGGAGGTTGTGCGCAATGTCGGCGACAGCACGCACATTCCCGCCGACGAGGGCATTCTTGGCGGCGATCGCGCCGAGCCGTTCGGGATAGATCACCTCATCCACGTCAGACGCGTATTTCTGGACGACATATTCGCGGTAGTCATCAGCCACGCGGAGGACGGTCCGGCAGTCGTGGCCTTTCGCGATCATACACGCGATGAAGTTCACGATCAGGTTCCCTGAGAGCGCAGCTAACCCGTCTGCATCATCGATATCGCAGTTGAGCAGCGTGGCTTCATCGCTGCCATCTCCACAGACGACGTCAAAGCCTTCCTCTTCGAGGCGTTCGACCTTCGTCTCAACCGGCTCGATGAGCGTCACCTCGTGGTCCTCCTCGCGTAACACACTCGCAGTCCGCATCCCCACCCGGCCAGCACCCACGATGATGAATCTCATAGCCAATCGTACAACGACCGCACTCAATAATGTTACTCCATACCACACCACACCACACCACCCCATGCCACATCATCCCGGCCAGCTCGCTAGACACGCTCCATCCACCGACGCCCAACACGTGACGCCAGGAGTAGTCGTGTTCCTTGCCGCCGCTGGGTCGTGGTACCGGTACCGGTGGTATCCCCGGCGGGCGGGCTGGATGGGGCGGAAAGCTTTTTCGCACGTGTCTGTGATATGGTACCATGGTTCGGGCGTTCATCATGGTCAAATCAGGGCTGGGCGAATCGGAAGACCTGGTGACCACCATCCGCGAACTCAGCCACGTCCTTGACGCCAACATCGTCGCCGGCGACTTCGACATCATCGTCGAAGCCGAAAGCGACGAAGTCTACGACGTCATCAACGCCGTCGCCACCCGCATCCGCAGCCTCGACCCCGTCACCGACACCAAAACCTACATCTGCCTCGAATAACCCCGCTTATTCTCCATTAGTCGGATCGCCTTGCCGCTCAATCCACTCCTCAAGCTCCCGCCGCTGCTCCTGGAGGAACGCCGGTGGGGACGCATACACCGAGTCAAACACCGCATCCGGCGACGGTGACGGCGCAGCGGTTTCAGCCGCCCGGCGAGCCGCCGCAAACGCCGTCTCCGCCTCCGCCCGGACCGACGCGACAAACTCCGCCCCCACAACCCCGCCATCCACCAGATAGGCGGCAAACCGTTCGATCGGGTCTCGCGTGCGCCACGCCGGGAACTCAGCCTGGTCGGTATACCGATCAGGGTCATCACTCGTCGTATGCGGGCCATGGCGAAGAGTGAGACTCTCCAGTAAGACCGGCATGCCCGCCCGCGCCGACGACAACGCCGCCGCCACCGACTCATACACGGCCAACGGGTCCGTTCCATCCACCCGAAGCCCCGCAATCCCGTAGGCCTCGGCCTTCCCCGCAATCGTGTCACTGGCCGTCTGCGCCGTCGTCGGTGTCGATATCGCCCAACCGTTGTTCTCACAGAAAAACACGACCGGCGCGTCAAACACGCCCGCGAAGTTCACGCCTTCATGAAAATCACCCTCTGACGTCGCCCCATCCCCCAAATAACACACGACCGCCTCCGCCGTATCCCGATATGTGGCCGCCATCGCCAATCCCGTTGCATGCGGGATCTGAGAAGCCACCGGGATCGCCTGCGGAAACACCGGCACCTCATGCCCCGAGAGAAACTCCGGATACCCCCGGCGAAACCGGAGAATATCCGCCATCGGCACTCCCCGCGTCAACTGCATCGCATTCGACCGATACGTCGGCACCAACCAATCATCTGCCCCCATCGCCATCGCCGCCCCCACCTGCGATGCCTCCTGCCCCCGAAACGGCGGATACCCACTCATCCACCCCTGCCGCTGCAATGCAAACGCCCGCTCATCAAACACCCGCGCCGACACCATCGCCCGCAACAACGCCCGCGCACGCTCCCCATCAACCTCCGACGCCGCCCGCCGATCCATCACACGAACCACCTCCATACCCCTACCCACACACCACACCCAAAAAGCCATACCGCCACCCCCACCACACCACCGCTCAGCACCCACCCTACATCAGGCCCCCACGTGCGCCTCACACCATCGTCGAGATATACTCATACCCGGATTTTCCGTCAAGCTACCAAGCGCGGCCTGTCTACCGTTCGGGCGACGGCTGACTGTAGAAGTCCTCATATAGGGGGAGCGAGACGCTGAAGCATCTCGCCGTGAAGCTCGTGGTAGCCTACGAGTTGAAGCAGCACGGGTACCGGGTGGCGAACGAAATCGACGGCCTCTCGCGAGAGATCGACGTCGTGTGGTACGGCACAGAGGATACCCCGATCGCCGTCGAAGTCGAACTGAACCTCCACGACGATGCCTTGATGGATGAATTCGAGCGGTACGGCCATGGCCAACAGTACCGGGATATGTTCCTGTTGGATGTGGACGAGATATCGGACGGGATAAATGCCGCTCGCGAGTAGGCGGCGAGCGAACAGGAGGCTATGCTTTCAGATACGAGATTATCGTATCCAGGAACCACGACCCGACGAACCCGACGATCAGCCACGGAGTCACGAAGTATCCCCAGATAAATGCCAATCGGAGTCCATCCGACCCCATAAAAAAGCCAACTACAATCGATCCGACGAACGTCAACAGCAGCCCCCAACCGCAGATACGTTGGACAGGATAGAACGGGCCTGCAGGCCAAATCCAGCTTCCGATTTTGTCCCTGGTGATCACCGCCGGTGTTGATTGCTGGGTAAGTTCCCCTTCCGCTAGTTCTATCCGTCTCGTTTCGATATCCATCCCGCCGCAGTACCTGCACGGCGGTCGCCGCTCCGGAGCATCTCGCTACAGCTCTGGCATTGGTGTTCGACCCTTTCGGCGCGGTCGATGGGTTCCACAGGGTCAACGCCCGTCTCGATCGTCGAGACTTTCGTTCCGATCTCCTCACCGCAGTGTCGACAGTACCGGACGTTTTCGTCGACTTCACCCCCACACTCCGGACAGTACATACCAGTCGTGTGGAGCGAGGGTAGAATAAAGATGCGGCCTCAATAGGCCCGGCGGGAGGAAAACCAAAGGCAAAGTCAGCGGAAGCAAAACCCCGGGTATGGTGACCGTGGCTGAGGCGGCCGGGCTGCTCATCCTCAT
>CAZSSY010000036.1:0-30034 GCA_964609565.1 uncultured Natronomonas sp. | reverse complement strand
ACAGGACACCTATTCTCGCCTGCTCGGGATCGATACCGAGACGGTCTCCTTTCACATGCCACCGACATGGGTACTCGGCGAATCATTCGACGCGTTTACCAACACATACGGGCCACGCTACTTCACTGATATCGACTATATCTCTGATTCCCAACAAAAATGGCGAACGGTTCCCCCATTCGAAACCGGCCGGCCAGACCAAGTTCAGATCCTCATCCATCCAGGCGTCTGGACCCCCCAAAACCGGCGGATGGATGACATCATCGCCGACCTCAAAGACACCCGCCACGACCGGATCGACCACTACATCGACTCCTTCAACCCCACTCTCGACAATCAACCAGAGTGAACCACCCTGTCCTACTCGCTCACGGCTTGCGCCGTTCGCTCCTTGAGGGCAGGGCTTCCTGCTTCCACGACGCGCTTTGCAGGAACCGGGGTGGTTCCCGTAGGGAGCGCAGTCTCCACAGACATTAAATCGGAGTGAACCACTCCTACTTCGCTGAGGCCGCGAGAAAGAATGTTCAGCGCCGCATTCGCGTCTCTGTCCGCTTCGAACCCGCACGAGGGGCATGAGCTCGCGAACCCACAGCGGCTTGTCGGTCGAAACACCACAGGACGCACACGCTTTGGTCGTACCACGCGGATCAACGGCGACGAAATGCGTGCCTTCGCGGTCGCACTTGTATTCCAACATCCGAAGGAACGTGCCCCATGACGCCGACGCACGGTTTCGACTGTTCGACGGGAGTTCCATCAGGCCCTTCGCGTCGAGGTCTTCGACCGCGACGAGGTCGTATTCCCGAGCGGAGTACGCGGACAGTCGGTGAAGGAAGTCGTGGCGCTTCCGTTTCAAATCGGCGTAGCGGCGAGCGACAACCCGCTGTTGCTTGCGGTAGTTGTTCGATCCGTGTTCCTTCCGCGAGAGGTCGCGTTGTGCGCGTTCAAGCCGTTCGCGTTCCTCGGAGAGATCGAGCGACCCGACCGAAAAGCCGTCCGAGTCGTGGGTGTACGAGCGAATCCCCACGTCGATACCGACGCACCGCTCGGGAGTCTCGGGCTTCGTCGGTGGTTCTCGATCGACGTCAACGCCGAAGGTAGCAGACCACTCGCCGGTCGGTTCCTTCTTGAGCGTGACTTGCTTGAGTGTCGCGTCGTCGGGATAGCTCGGTGGAGGCGAATCGGGATGTGGCCGATCTTCGACAACCACAGTACATTGCAACCGCCCTTCTTGTCGAGCTTGAAGCCGCGTTGACTGTAGGTGAATGATCGGTAGTCCCGTGGTGCTTTCCACTGTAGCGACCCGACGCCGTACCCGTTCCGCTTGAGTGCGGAAAGCGACGAGAGGTTATCGTAGAGCCGTTCTACGACGATCTGTAGCGTACGGGAATACACGTCGGTGAGGTCGTCCCACCAGTGTTTGAGGTCCGGCAGTTCCGACCGAAGCGAGGACATCAACGGGATGTCGTCTCGGTCGTATTCGTTAAGCCGGTACAAAAAGTGGTTGTAGACCTGCCTACAAATATCGCGGTGGCGGTCCAACTCCTCTCGATGGGCGTCGGACGGCGTGAGGCGGTACTTGTAGGCGTAGTACATCCGCTAGTCTCGTTCCTCAATGAGTTGGTCGAGTTGGTCGCGAATGAAAGACGAGAGGTTGAGGTGATTATCCTCGACCCACTCGGCTTGATCCTCGCGGATGGTGATGTTCTTCCGTCTCACGACATACGCACTACACGCACTTATGCGCATAAGTGTTGCGCGTGGGCCTGTGAGACTGCTACCGACCCCGTCTGAGAACTATACGGCGCTGTATCCCCTCCCTCCGACCCCGCTCAGCTCAGTCGTTGAGGAAGGAGGCTAAGCGCCTCGATTAAGCTAACTTCTCGTTCGCTCATCTTGGACTTGGGAACTCAGCATATCCAACTCGCCAGTCACATCTTGCCGTGCCGTTATTCGTTGCTGTTTCCGTGAGCAGGCTGGTCTCGGGTGTCACGCCCATTGAGATCCCGATTGGTGACCGCATCAATCCCCATCCCGCCGAGGACCGAGAGGACGCCAAGGACAACAACGACGAGGCGTTTTGGTGCTCGGACTGCCCACCACAGACCAAGAATCGTCGTGAGGATGCCACCGATGAAGAGCCCCGAACGCATGTTTTCACGCACGGTGTCTCGTTTCGTCACCATCCGCCACAGAAACATCCGGAGCAGCATCAGTGACACTTTCGGGATGTATGATGAATATTCGATATCGCTTTCTTCATCGCCGTATGTCGCTTTCACCGGAACGTCTACAACCCGCTTGTCAGCGACACTGAGCCGGACGAGTAAATCGTTACAGTAGCCATAGAACTCGAACATAGCGTCGATGTCGACCGCTTCTAACGCGTCTTGCGAGATCGCCGTATACCCCATTTGTGAATCACCAACCGACCAGTATCCGCTCGCAATCCGCGTCAGGCCCGTCAAGATGAGATTACCAATATATCTGAATCGCGGCATCTCGTCGGAATTGGCCTCTGGGAGGAGTCGATTCCCCTTTACATAGTCGGCTCGACCTGCCGCGACCGGCTCAACAACTCGTTCGAGTTCACCCGGATTCATCTGCCCATCGCCACCCATCACCGCGGTGACATCCATATCGGCATCCAACGCAGACAGATACCCGGTCTTGATCGCGCCACCGACACCACGATTCTCGTCGTGTTGAATTGCGACCACGAATTCATCGCCTACACCGCCGTCAGCGACCACCTCCGTCTCTAGCCGATCTTTCGTGCCGAGGATCTCCTCCCACGTATTGTCAGTCGAACAATCATCAACCACAAACGCTTGATCGACAAACGCCGGCAACGTCTCGATCACCGTCCCGACGAATCCCTCTTCGTTGTACGCAGGAATCACGACACCTATCGTATTGTCTTCGTACATTTTCACAAAGAAGTCGACTCACGTCGACTCGTTACAGGACCCACCCCCGACGACCGCATTGTTATACACCGGCTGACGCGTCCCACACCCCAACGTCATCTACCGGTTCACCATATTTTTCCGCTAATACCGCCCGATACGCTTTCTCGCGTCCATTCCACCTCGATATTAATTACGACATGATACTGGTTTACCGAACTCCATCACGTGACCGACCACCTTCCCACATCACAGGCAGTAGCCGACGGGTACCAGATATCTCGGATTAACGATATCTCGTTTGCCACGGAGAGACTGCTGGATCAGATCGATGATTCAAGATCGATGAATGACCCTTCTTTGGCGGTGATCCATGTCGTCATCTGCCGAAGTCCTGAGGCCTCGCGAGGGAAAATAGTGCATTCGTTGGGAGCATTATCATATTCAACAATCGTGGCGCAAAGCGGGGATTCGGGAACTGCGATATCGTCGTGGTCGGCATGTTGCATTGTTCGGAAATGTACAGGAGAGTTTGGCGGATAGTTATACACTTTATATCGACGGTAGCAGAATCCATTCAGTACAATACCGTGGCCATACACACAACGGCGGGATATTGGGCCACTCTTACGGAGGGACCGGCTACCAATGAGATCTAAAAAATGTTTTTGGTCGTTTAGCCCGATTTTTTGAACTCTCGACACGTATTTTTATACCCCGTGCCTCTATCCTGTCGATGTCCGATTGGCTTACAGAAAACGACCAGCACCGTATTGAGAAATTCGCCCAGCAGCCATCCTATCTCCGCGGACCTGACATGCTCGTCCCTGACGACCCAGAGAATCAAGCCTAATTCTCGTTAATCCACCAACTCGCGATTCCTGATTTCAGTCCACAGTTCCTCACCGCGACCTGTAATCCCATAGACTCGCCCCTTTCGTCGGTCTTCATCAACAAGGAGTTCGACAAGGTCTCGGTCTCGCAGCTGGCTGAGCGCATGCGAGACCGACGCGATACTAATATCCTGATCATCCGAGATTTTTGAAGGGGTTGCTGGACTCTCAACGAGCCGTCGAAGAACAGCGACTCGATACTTCGAGCTGATAATGAACCCGATCTCGTCCCATTCGTCACTCATCGTTTCGCTCCCGGCCTGGCGTTCTCGTGTCATTCTGTATCATTCAGATCCCTATGTCGATTTGTAGCGGACCATTCCGCCGTGCATACCAGTAATGTGTCACGCTCACAAGCGCAAAGAGAAGGATGACGAGGATGCCGACCAGCAAATGGTTCACGACCTCAAACGAGATCGCGACCAGGTAGCCCGCAAGCCCGATCGCCGATAACACGACATAGTATCGAGCCCATGAATTACCTGTCTGGGATGGTGACAGATACGACGTGATCATTCGCGCATCACCGTCCAATTCCACAAGTCCTTCCTCGGAGTCGTAGTCGACGGCACCGGCCTTGGCGAGTTTCGGCACATGTGTTTGGTAGAGTGACACGTAGGTTCGCTTCCGTTGCTGTGCATCCACTTCCTCTACGGGGATGTCATTCTCCATTGCTGCCACCTGCGTTGCAAGCTCACCGATACTGACCGGCCCGGTCTCCTCTTGGAGATACTGGAGGGCAAGCCGACGGCGTGCGTTGCTCAACAGGTCGAATGCGGTATCCTGCGAGAGCGTGCTTGAATTGTTCGACATTCGGTGTGTCCCGTCATCTCGTTTCCAACAACTACGCTAAGTGAATCTCCCACACGACCCCACTTTGTTACAGAGGGGTTATCGCGTCCCCGTGGCCCCTATTGTTCCGCCTACGGTCAAGTAGCCGGCAGTGACTGCAAGGGGTTCACAAGGAGGTTTTGGTGACCGTAGAACTGCCACGGAGACCCCTAGGGAGGAGATAACAAAGCCCGACAGACCCGGCGTCCGAAGCACGATGACGATGTATCACGACCTTATCCCCCTGGAGTTGACGTTGAACAGGAGGCCACCGGGATGGCTGATCGATCAATGACCGACGAGCAACCGATTCAGGCTCGTCGAGAGACATCGACAATCGACCGCCTCCCAATCGACGTTTTTGCCAGCTGGTGTTTACTCGGGCTACTGTTCTTTGTTGGGATTACCGTCCCAGAGTCGCCGCTGGTTGTGATAATCGCCACACCAGTTCTTTTCTTCATTCCGGGGTACGTCACCGTCGCCGCTGCCTTCCCCCAGCGGAGTGATGCTCCATCCCTCGCGTACGCGAGTGACATAACGATCGGTGAACGTGCAGCCCTGTCAGTTGGAACTAGTCTCATGATTCTCCCGATCCTCGGGTTACTTGCCGGCGGTATCCCTGGTGGACTGACTCCCGCTATCCTAGGTGGTATCCTCGGATTGTACGTCGTCACTGTGGGTGCTGTCGCCAGCATTCGCCGGTTCCAAGTTCCACCAGAGCACCGCTTCGGGATTCCCGCACCACAGTGGTCACGCTGGCTGCGCGGCAACTACCGTGACCGCTCGGCCATCGAACGCCTTGTGTCCATCGCCCTCATTGGGAGCATCATATTAGCTGTCGCTGTCGGAGGGTATGCCATTGCCGTGCCAAATGACGGTGAATCGTTCACTGACTTTTATCTTGTCACACAGTCAGGTGACAGCTACGAAGCGGACGAGTATCCAACCGCGATGACGAGCGGCGACCCAACGACACTCACGACAGGCGTTGAGAACCACGAGGGCGAACCCACAGCGTACGTTATCGTCGTGTCACTCGATCGGATCGTCCAGGAAGACAATGAGCGACAGGTGGTGGAATCTGATGAACTCGCGCGGTATGACGCGACCGTCGCTCCCGGCGATACTTGGCGTGAGACCCACACCATTCAACCGTCGTTCAGTGGCGAAGACCTCCGGTTGACCTATTATCTCTATCGCGGTGATGCCCCTGATCGCGCCGAGCGGGCAACCGCATACCGAACGACCCATCTCTGGGTCGATGTGGAGTCGGCCGGTTGACGATGTGGCCGTGGGAACACCTCGCTGTCGGCTATCTGTGCTATTCAGTACTTATCCATGTCTGGAGTCGCCGGAGTCCAGATGGCGTGCCCGTCATCGTCCTTCTTGTCGCGACGCAACTCCCTGATTTGATCGACAAACCGCTGGCCTGGTGGCTTGGTGTACTCCCGAGCGGCACTTCCCTCGGCCATTCGCTTCTTTTCTCGGTGACCGTGCTGGTATTGACGTGGCTGTTCGCTGGCCGTCGGCTGGCAGTCCCCATCGGTGTGGGATTACTAACACATTTATTGGGTGATATCACATATCCCCTTTTAATCGGTCGATCTGCGTCGTACTCTTTCCTCTTCTGGCCGTTTATCGAAGCGGCTCCGGTTGAGACGCTCGGGCTTTTATTCCGGACGAGTCGGCTCTTCAGAGAATTCCTTGAGTTTCTCACAACCTCCCAAGGAATTGCCTACATCGGGTTTGAACTTCTTGTACTCGGGAGTGCCCTGGTGCTCTGGCTTCGTGATGGCCGACCCGGATTATCGCGGGACTTGTACCAAACTACCGACACCCGCTCGACCGACCCCGACCGATAGAACGCGCTTACTCGGGCAATGCGCTCCATAACAAAGCCCGAATCCTGTGACCATCCCATAACGAGGCCGATGAAACGGCCATCGAGAACATGACTCGCTATCACAACCAACAATCGACAACTGTACGTAAGGTGATCGACCGGTGACCCGGATTTCGATTGCAGATCCTGACGTCGGGACGCCCGAACTCAACCGGGTTACCAACGTCATGGAAACCGGTCAGATTGCCGATGGACCGGAAGTCCGGCGCTTCGAGTCAGAATTTGCCGACTATTGCGGTGCCAGTGAAGCAATCGCCACAGCCAACGGGACCACTGCATTACACGCGGCACTCACTGCAGCTGGTATCGGCGAGGGCGACCGGGTTCTTACGACGCCTTTCACATTCATCGCGAGCGTCAACGCTATCAGACTCAGTGGGGCGACGCCTGTATTCGCAGATATTGACCCGGCCACATTTAACCTCGATCCGGATGCTGTCGCAGACACGCTCGACGAGACAGACTCGATCAATGCCATCCTCGCTGTCCATCTGTATGGGTTGCCAGCCCCGATGGATGAGCTTTCGACGCTCGCTGCTGCCCACGATGCGACACTCATCGAAGACGCTGCCCAAGCACATGGAGCGAAACTCCACGGGAACCATGTTGGCTCATTGGGCGATATCGCGGCATTCTCATTTTACCCGACGAAAAACATGACGACTGCCGAAGGTGGGATGGTGACGACGGATGACGACGCACTGGCTGCCCGGGTCCGTTCCTTTATCAACCACGGCCGAGCGGCAGCAAACGACACAGACGAGACCGGGCCTAACCGGTCATATGCCCACGCCCGTATCGGCCATAATTTCCGGATGACGAGTATTGCAGCTGCAATCGGCCGCGCCCAACTCGAGAAACTCCCGGCGTATATCACCGACCGACGACAGACAGCGGCTCGATACACAGACACCCTCGAAACCGTTTCAGGAATCACTCCACCCGCCGACCCAATCGGATATCGACACAGCTATCACCAGACTACTATCCGGTGAGAAGACCGGCAAAGTCTGAAAACCGCGCTCGATGCTGCCGGCATCGATACCGCGGTCTACTATCCAACCCCCATCCACGAACAGCCCCCCTACAGCGATATGAACGGTACATACCCCCATGCAGAACGCGCCAGCAACGACGTGCTATCAATCCCCGTCCACCCCCAGCTCGACGAGGAAGCAATCATCCACGTAGCCGACACCCTCGGAGGGATCGATCTATGAAGCCGGTTGGTGTCATCGGTGTTGGAAGCATGGGTCAACACCACGCACGCGTCTATCAAGAACTCCCAGACGTTGACCTCGTCGGCGTCTATGATGTTGATGCGAACCGAGCTCGAACGATCGCCAACAAATACGGGGCAAAACCCCTCTCGCTCGATGGCCTCGTCGGATCAGTAGACGCGCTCTCTATCGTGACGCCAACGACGCACCACCGCGAGCTCGCCGAGAAAGCCATCGATGCCGGCACCGATATCCTGGTCGAAAAGCCGCTTGCCGTGTCGACAACAGACGCAGAAGCAATTGTGGAGCAAGCGGATGCAGCGGATGTGACTCTTCAAGTCGGTCACATCGAGCGATACAATCCGGCCGTTCGATCGCTCTCCCAGTTCGTTGATGACCTCGACATCATCGCGTTGGAAGCAGAACGGCAAGGGCCACCAGTTGATCGCGGTGGCGACGACAGCGTCCTGATGGACCTCATGATACACGATATTGATATCACCTGTTCCCTCTTGACCGGCGATGTCGTCGATATCGAAGCGACCGGGACAGCCGATGGAGACTATATTACCACGGCGCTCACGTTTGAAAACGGTGTTGTCGCGACCCTCACTGCGAGTCGCGTCACAGCCAAAAAAGTCCGGACACTGAGTTTAACGGCAGATGAATGCCGCGTCGACGTTAACTATACGTCCCAAGATGTGACGATCACCCATCAAACCAAACCTGAGTACATCGAGGCTGATGGTGGTCTTCGGTTCCGCAGTGAATCAGTCACCGAACGCCCCACGGTCGACAACGGCGAACCCCTCAAAAAAGAACTCTCCTCATTCATCGATGCATCAATGACCGATGTCGACCCCGTCGTTACCGGCGAAGACGGCCTCCAGGCAATCCGTCTCGCTGAACGAATCCAAGAACCCCTCGAATCAGGCTCAACCCACTGATTACCGTGGAGACAGGCGCAAACCCTCGCCCTTTAGGGCGGGGATACGCGCCGGCAGCGCTATACCCGCCGATACCGTCGACTTTACTACCGGAGTTCTCTCGTTGGCGAACGCGGTCTTTGACCGCATCGATGCGTCGCATCGACTCGCCGCGTGGTCACGAATCCGGTGTGCGGACCGACCCAGTCCACGACGTAACGGCTTGGCCGACGCGAATCGTGGTGTCGTGCGGGCTGAATACCCCGCCGTGGAGCGACGAGCGGTATTCGTCGCGGTGAACCGCTGACCGTGTGTCGGACGGAAGGCCCCGTTGACAGGGCTACACGCACTGCAACGCACTCCCTCGGTCACAAGTGGGTGGCAACCGTTGACGTGGGACGCGAAAGCGTCCTTGACCGCCGAGGAAACGTGCACCCTTGACCTCACCGTCGGGGACTCCTCGCGCATTCGCGCGGGGAGGATGTCAAGCCTCACCCCACGCTCTTTTGGACTTCACCGAACCACACTCCTCCGGGGGACGATCCCAGAGATGGGAATACTGTAATCGTAATCCACCGGCATCACCGCGAATTTCGCTCGAGTGCTGGCTGCTGAGAGTTCGCCTGGCAAGTGCAGCTAGCGGAGTCGGCGACCTGCACCCGCCAAGACAACAGCGAGGATAGCCACGAGTAGACCGAATCCGTTGCCGGCTGCCGTTGCATCATCACGTTCGTCGCCACTGGTTGAGTTGTCGTGGACGGTAACCGTCTGCGATGCAGATCCGACGTGCAATTCATATGTCCCGGCCTGGTCGAATTGTTCTCGGAACACGACTGTGCTGGAATCATCCGCAGGGATAGTTACGGATGTAACATCGTTCACCGCCCCATCGATTCGGAGTTCGGCTTGATGGTCAACAGCGGTCACATCTGTGTTCGTGAGCGTCGCTTCAATCGTGACGGTGTCACCGACCGCTACCTCAGGTGTGGAAACGGTGAGGTTACCGACCGAGACGACGGGGCTTTCATCCACGGTAACCGACCGCTCGGTGGCTCCGACCTGGAGCTGGAGGTTTCCCGCACTGGATGGCGTTGTCGTTGTTGTTAACGTTGTTTCATTTCCCGGTGGCAGGTCCATGGACCTGTCTTTGACCACCTGCTGGTCGACGGTGACTCGCAATGGATGGGTTATGGGATTCGTCCCTGTATTCTGGACCGTTGCAGCGATCGTGAGTGGTCGGCCGGCAACCGGTGTCCCTGTTTCGATATCACGGACGAACAGGACCGAGCCTGTCGCGCCGACTCCCACTGGCCGGGTATCTTCAACAACCGTCGTTACGGTTACTCCATCGGTGTCATGTTGGGTGTAGACCTCGGTGGGGGCTTGGTCCCACTCGCTCGTCAATGCATATGCCGAGAGATTGTCGGGGGCAACCCCTGCGCCGGTAAGTGTTTCGTTCGGGATACTGTACTGGTACGTCACTTCATCGATGTTACCGGTTGCTTCGAGTGTGACCGCTGACGACTCAGCGAATCGGCCCGGGACTGTTTCAGCTGTGGGCTCGATGATGATTGTGAGCCGGTCGAGGTCTTCGGCTGGCTGGACGGCAACTGCGTCCAATTCAATGGGGTCGCCAATGGTCACATCGGCGAGGATGGTCTCCCCCGCAGTGACGTTTTCAGCGGTCGCAATGGCCGCACCATCATTGTGTTCGACGGCCGCAACCTGTGAGACTGCCTCACCGTCACCGGGTGGTTTCAGTACATCGTCCGTATCGGTCTCGTCATCGGTGGCGCCATCGTCGGTCCCGCCACTGCCGGCGGGGATTGTGCTCCCCCCACCGGGTGAGCCGGAGCTTCCACCTGTATCCGATGGTGGGTCGTCACCATCCTTGTTTTCGTCTCCGTCGGTGTTCTCCGAGTCGGTTTCGCTGATGTCGACGGTCACTGAATCAGTCGCTGTCTCATCACCATCGGTCACGTGAAGCGTGACGGTGTACTCACCGGCGTCGTGATAGGCGTGTGTCACTTCTTCCCCAGTGGTTTGTGTCCCGTCATCGAACGACCACTGATACGATTCGGCATGGTTACTTGACCCAGTGGCGCTGAACGCGATCGGGTCGCCGACCGACGCAGCTGTTCTGTTCGCAGCAATATCGGCTGTGAGCGGTTCTTCGATGACAATGCTGGTGTTTGCTGTATCGGTCTCGTTGTTGTCCGTGATTGTGACACTTGCCTGGATAGTCCCGGTCGAATCAAAGCTAGTGGTATACGTCGGTGTCGTTGTCGTCGCGGTCTGGCTGCCGATTGTCCACTCATAGACGGCATCGTCACTCACGTCGGATTCACTGGCGTCGAATGTCACTGTCTCGTTGCGTGTCGCCGTATCAGGAGCCGTAATGACTGCCGTCGGGTCCGATCCCGTCACATCGATGGTATGCGTCGTCACCGCATCATTGCCGGCGTCATCGATTACCTGGAGCGTCACCTCGTAGCTGCCGTCCTCTTCGTAGTGGTGCTCAACGGTCTCTCCAGTCTCCGATGTGCCGTCACCGAATGCCCACTCATAGGTGGTGATGTGATGGTTGTCACTACTTTCGGCCCCAGACAGTGAGATCGATGTGCCGGCACGCGTTGTATCGGGGGCCTGGATATTCGGCGACGGTGGTGTTGTATCAACGACGTCGATGGGTGCGTTCGCTGTGTCCGTTCGACCAGCATCATCGACGATGGTTACCGTGATGTTCCGTGGCCCGCGATCGTCAAAGATGTGATCGATGGTTGGCTCGTTGGTCGTCTGATCGACGGTTCCACTCTCGGTGAGATCCCACTGATATTCAGCGGTTTCGCCTGCTGTCGACGACCCGGATGCATCAAGCGTGACGGTTGTTTCGCCGACTTCGGCCGTGTCATGACTGAGATTCAGCGACGCTTGTGGTGGCTGTGTTTCTGAGTTGTTACACGTCCCCGACCCAAGAGTGACCGTCGTCTCTGTGTTTGGTAAGGGCTGGCGTTCGAATCCATCGTCGGTGGCTGAAATAACCTGCCACTCGGTGATGTTCCCCGAATAGCTGGGGTCATCCATATCGAGTTCTGCATCGTCACCCCACGCCGGGTCGATCGATATCTCGAATGTCTCGCCAAGGCCACTATATGCAGCGCCGTCCGTCCGCCCTGTCGTCCACGTCCAGTGGAGGTCGCTTTCTGTTTCGCCGTGATCGAATCGGTCATCTTGGCCATCGTAGTCATCGTCCTCGACGACCCATTCTCCACTTGACGGCAGACCTGTCATGTGGAACGACGCGGCGCCACCGTCGGTCCCGTCTGATTCTTCATATCGGTCGTGCACAATAACGAGGCCTAACCCATCTGGCCCGTCATAAACCATGAGGAGGCTGGTGTCCGCCTGTTGATACGCTGTGGTGCCGTGTGAACTAAACGTCCCACTGGAGGGCTCAGTTTCGGGATTTCGATAATCGTAAAATGATGCAATAGATTCACCGCTCCCATTTATTGGCGTGGTCTCTACGCAGGCATCGTTTTGGGTGACGGTGACAGCCGCAGGCT
The DNA here is from genome assembly GCA_964609565.1 of uncultured Natronomonas sp. Taxonomy (GTDB): domain Archaea; phylum Halobacteriota; class Halobacteria; order Halobacteriales; family Haloarculaceae; genus Natronomonas. The sequence continues at coordinate 17,786 of CAZSSY010000036.1, read as the reverse complement.
CATGGGTATCTGCAGCCACGGCGGTTGTACCCGCACCAACGAGACACAAGATGCCGATGATCACACCGACTACCAGGACGTACCACCTGTATGTCCCGCTCGGCATTATTCGGCCCCCCTGGGGTGTGGCATCTGGGGGTGCTCCAGGCGAAGTCGGATAGACAAGTCGGATGATGGGCGGTGCGGAAACATTGTGAAGCAGGCTGTCGGTATCTGATAATACATGGCTGAGTGCAACTCGATGCAGCCCGTATCGGTGGTGTGACTAGAGGCTGCTGTAATCTGGTGGGGGATTGGTTGCCACTTTGTTATGGAGCCTTAACATAGCTGAAACGATCATCAATCCAGCTACTTCAGGCGATTTCTGTCAGTTCCCGTCGACGGCCAGCTCCCCTCGTTACTTGCAAAACCAGTGAGATATTGACTGACCTCGCGTTCGATGGAGCATACGTAGGGGCCGGCTAAGAGCTGCACAACACGGCATTCTCACCACTTTCCACTGAATATACTCGACGCCAACCAATCCGAACCGGCCGCTGGAAGCACGACTGCGGACTCTATCGGAGGTGTTTGTAAATAGTCTTGAGTATCGTGGTGGTTTTCGTACTATCCTCAAGGCTGTAATGAGTTGCAACTTCTGGATTGAATTTCGATTTATAACTGCACAACCGAGGATTGTTGGCGCCGACAAGATCTACGTGCGTGATTCCCCGCTGGCGGGCAGTCCGAATCATCCACCAGTCGAGTAGATCAGCTATCGGGACGTTGCTGTCAAGATCGGACACCGTCTGCCACGAATACACCGTCTCGTCGTCTTCAAGCGTGAGTTTGCCGCCGACAAACTCGCCGTCGTGGTGACAGACATACGCCCGAACCGACTGGTCGGGCATCGATCGGTAAAGATCTCTGGCGAAGGCTTCCGTAACCGTATAGGAGATGTCTTGTTCGGCATGCCGTTGTCGGACACGGGAGATAATTTGTTCGACGTCGCCTACATCACCCATTGTGAGTGTGTACTCAAAGTCCTCTTGGGCAGTCCGAACATTCCGCCGGATATCACTACTGAATGACATGAACAAGTCTTCTTCATCAGTATCGATATCGACGACGTACGTATAGCGGGGTGTCGGCGTGAAGTCATTCCAGATGAACGGTCGCGGGTCATCATAGCTTGTTGCCGTCCGTACATGCGTATACTGGGGATCTACTCCCTCGTCAATCGCTGCCAGGACAGCTTCGATGAACCCGCGATGCCGACGTTCAGCCTTTCGCTGTTTCGGACTGCCGCCACCGAGTTGTACCGGGCCAAGATAGGAAATCTCGAGATCCGGTGGGGGCGAAAAGGCCGTCCGGAGTGGGCCTTTCCGCATTGTAAACACCGGGAACAGCCCAATCGGTTCATCACCTTTATACCCCACGAATGGATGCAGTGTGGCTTCCGAATGGTTGGCCATCACCGTTAATGCTTCATACCGGTGAAACGGTGTCGAGTGCCGCGATCGGCTGAGTAACTCGTTCCACTCCTCGTCGTCATGGACAGGTGTAGCCTCAATGCTCATCGCTCGAGATAGCCAAGATCTGCAAGCCGCTCTTCCATGTCTTCGTTGTCCGTCACAACATCGTCCGTTGCGTCATACCGCTGGTAGGCGTCACTCCCGACCCGGTCGACGATCGGTAAGACCAAACCATCCATGCGGTCCGCCATCGGGAGATCGAATGATGCGAGGATTGTTGGGGCGACGTCTAACAGATGCGCATCCGAGACGTCCGCCGAGCTATCTATGTCACCGGCAGCGGCGACGATCCCTGCTCGTTTGTGATTCCATGGTTCCGACGGCGGTCCGAACTGGTCGTTTCTGAGCGACGAGGAGATGTACTGATCGAATTCATTCGGGACGAGTATAATGTCCGGTGCGTCTTCGACATATGGTCCATCGAAGACCTCTTCGCGGCGGTGAACGGCCTCAAATACCGGCGTGCCGTCAGGCGTTCTGACAGCTGAAAACGCATCAATTAGTTCTGCGCGCGTGGATTCGTACGCAGATTCTGGAATGACGCCATTCGGTTCCCGGCCAGCCAGATTCAGGCGGATCCCCAGTTCAATACGGTCCCGTATATACGCACGCGATGTTCGGAAATCGACGCTCTCGGTGGCAGCTCGGACGGCGTCAGCTGGTGCGATTCGAAGCACGATGTCTTCGAGACCCAGCGTCTTCACGACGGTTTCGATACGTTGACTGGTAATGCCGAACCGGGCGGCCACTGCCAGTGCCCGCTCGAGCGCCGATCGGTCCGGCTGTCCGCCTTCATCTCCTTGCTGGAGGCGGTTCCGGGCGATCGCGGACCACGAGGGCATGCCACCTTCACCCGCCGTCGTTTTGACATCACCCCGATCACGAAGGAAGCTGTTTGGCCGGAATTCATAGCCGTCGTATGGACCCATTCCATGGTCGCTGACTAACAAGACGACGTCTGGATCACACGCCTCCAGGGTGGCCTTGATTTGTCGGTCAGCTGCCGCGAATACTCCATCAATGATTGCTTCATTTTCCGGAGCTTCATGGAAAACGGTATCCGTCTGTTGAAACTGCAGAAACCCGAAATCTGGGGTATACTTCTCTGCCAAATAACGGAAGGCCTCACCTCGCATCCGGATCAATGACTTGTATCGCTCAATCCGTTCAGCCGCCGGAGCGTCGCTGTTGGTTTCATCGTCATATAATCGGTACGCACCGAGTTCATCACGGAGTTCAGTCAACAATCCCGGCGGATGGCAGTCGGGATCTGCCGGCGCAATATAGCCCGGGACCAATGCGCCATCGAATTTTCGCGGGGGATGCGTGACTGGCGCATTCACCACCACGCTCGTGTAGCCGCGATGACTCAAGAGCTCCCAGACCGCGTGTGCCTTTACGTCAGTATAATTCACGACGTCCCAATCATATCCATCGAACCGAAGAAATCCAAAGACACCATGCCGACCTGGATTGACGCCTGTGTACATCGAGGGCCAGGCACTCGGTGTCCACGGGGGCAACTGGGACTCCAATTCACCAGATACCCCGCGATTCGAGATATCCCGAATGGTCGGGATGATGTCATCATCACGGTCGCTGAGAATCGTGGGCCCGACGCCATCGATCCCAATGACAAGTGTCCGTAAACCGTCACCGTCTGTATCGGGCATGTAGCAGCAGGCAGGTGGCTACCACCCTTTGTTATACCGAGCCTGTGAACCGATCACTCTCCCGTCGTCCACAGCCCACCACAGACGAAGCGAGCCACCCGCATACGCATCCGTAGAGAAATCCCTCACCACTGTATGGACGCTGATCAGGGTGTGGCACTCCCCGTGGTTTCCGAACAATGTCTGCAGTCCCGACACTACTGTGACGTCGTCGGTCCTCTCTCATATTTCTGGGTGCGTCGTTCTACGAAAGGCGACTGGGTATCTCTCGGCTGCCACTTGACCCGACCCGGCGTGGCACACACCATGCGTACACCCGGTGGTGGGAATGCAATCTGGGGAACGCTCTTGGAGTCGTTCAAATATCCTGACTGATTCTGCGGCTCATCCTGTAGCCTCCAGCGCCCGTGGTAGGTACAATCTAACTGGTACCGACGTCGGGATTGAAGGCTGGTAATCGTCGACGTTTCAGCTGGCTAGCCAGATAGTACTGCGGTCGTAAGGGATTGCATAACAAAGCCCGGGCAACCGGAGAGGTTTGTGTGAGACGCATGAAGGTTGACCCACAGCATCGTATTTTTCACTTGGAGATTTGGGATACCTGCGCGTGGTCGAGGTGGTGGCAATGAGCAGCCGAGCCGATATCGGGGAGGATTGTACGATCCATGCAGGGGCGGTTGTCGCACCGCCGGAAATCGCCGGCGATCCTCCGGAGCTGGGGGACGGCGCAACGGTTCGATCCGGATCGGTTATTTATCCAGATGTCCAGGTTGGTGACGGCCTCATCACCGGCCACGATGTCGTCATCCGCGAATATACAGAGATAGGCGATGACTGTACGGTTGGAACCAAAACGGTGATCGACGGACATACGGCCGTCGGTGACCGCGTCAGCATGCAGACCGGAGTCTATATTCCCGCGTATACGACGATCGGGAACGACGTCTTCCTCGGGCCGAACGCGGTCTTGACGAATGATCCATATCCAGTTCGGTCCGAGGACGATCTCGCTGGCCCGACACTTGAAGACCACGTGAGCGTGGGTGCCAACGCTACAGTGAATCCAGATGTCACAATCGGCGAGGGCGCCTTCATTGCTGCAGGGGCTGTCGTCACCGGTGATGTCCCATCGGGCTCCTTGGCCGTTGGTGTTCCAGCGGACACACGACCGCTTCCAGACCACTTGAACCACCCGAACGATATCCGATGACGAGCGCCATTGAAACGACCCGACTGTATGGCAGTGACACTTCCACATCGGAGATCGGCGAGCAGTTCCGCAACGGGAATCTCCCGGTTGCCGTCTACGGGCTTGGGAAAATGGGGCTCCCGATCGCCACTGTCTTCGCGAGCGTATCCCGCAATGTCACTGGAGCCGATATTGACCCCGAGGTCGTTGAATCGGTGAACGCGGGCGCCTGTCACATTGACGGAGAACCGGGGCTTCCTGCACTGGTCGATGAAACCGTCGAGGCAGGTGCGTTAACGGCTGTTGAGAACCCCCGTGCGGCTGCAATGGATGCCACGATCCACGTGATCATTGTCCCGACCCTTCTCACCGAGGAGAACCATCCGGATCTCGCTGGTGTCAAAGCTGTCGTGGATGATATCGCCGATGGCCTTAATCCGGGCGATACGGTCTTTGTTGAATCGACGGTGCCCCCGAGAACCTGTCGGGATGTCGTCAAGCAGCGTCTCACGGCGCAATCGGGCCTCGATGCCGACGCATTCGGCGTGGCGTTCTGTCCGGAACGAACGTCAAGCGGGCGAGCCCTTGTTGACATACGTCGGGCGTATCCAAAGATCGTCGGCGGAGTAGACGATGAAAGTACACGCGTGGCCGCGGCAATCTATAACCAGGTGACCGAGAACGAGGTCATCACGGTGTCTGACGCCACGACAGCCGAATCGGTCAAGGTCTTCGGAGGCGTCTACCGCGATGTCAATATCGCACTCGCCAATGAGTTTGCGCGCTATGCTGATGAACTCGAGATTGATGTCCGGGAAGCCATTGAGGCCTCCAATACCAATCCATACAGCCACATCCTCCAGCCCGGCCCTGGAGTTGGGGGGCATTGTATCCCGGTCTACCCGTACTTCCTGTTGAATGAATTCGATGCCTATAGTCCGGTAATCCGGATGGCGCGTGCTGTCAATGATAGCATGCCGATCTATGTCGTCAAACAGCTCCGTGAAGCACTCGAAGCTCGGGGACTGGAACTCCATGAAGCATCTATCCTTGTCCTCGGGGTAACCTATCGCGCCGGCGTCGCGGAGACACGAAACGCGCCTGCCCTCGGCATCCTTCAGTTATTATCGGATCTCGGTGCTGACCCCGTCGCGATCGACCCGATGCTTGATGACATCGGCGAAGTCACCGAATTGATAGAGCACGACACGGCAGCGGCCCGGGATCTTGATGCGGTGATCCTCGTGACCCCACACGAGGCCTTTGAAGATTTCGAGTGGACCAATCACGAAGGGTTAATCGTCGTCGATACTCGGGATGTGATCGAGCCTGACACCATCGGCGATAACGAGATGCGTACGATTGGTCGTGCCGCGGAGCAGTGAGATGCGGGCGCTGTTCGATATCACCCATCCGGCACACGTCCATTTGTTCAAAAACGCCATCAAAGAACTCCAAATGAATGGCGACACCGTCTCGGTACTCTCCCGGGAAAAAGAAGTCACCACCGATCTCCTGGACGCGTACGATATAGACCACACCGTACTGTCAGCCAAAGGAAATCGACCGGTTGAACTCGCCATAGAGTGGACACTCAGGGAACTCCGAACGATCAAGGCAGCCTATCGGTTTCAGCCTGACGTCATCGTGAGTCATATCAGTCCCTCTGCAGTCCACGCAGCCAAGATCGTCGGTGCCGAGAGCGTCGTCTTCAACGACCAAGAACATCCCAATACAGTCCCGCGCCTCACTGCCCCGCTGACGAGCGCCTACTGTACCCCGAATAGCTACAGCGTCGACCATGGCGAACCACATCGTCAATACGCGGGGTTTCACGAACTCGCGTACCTCCACCCGGATCGGTTCGAGGCAGACCATGACATCCTCCACGAGCACGGGGTCGATCCGACCGCGCCGTATTTTCTGCTTCGCTTCGTTTCGATGAGCGCTCATCACGACGTCGGCGAAGCCGGTATTTCACCGACAGTCCGCCGCGCGCTGGCAGCGACGCTCGCCGAACACGCACCGGTCTACGTTTCGTCTGAGGACACTGTCCCTGATGATCTCCCTGCAGACCCGATGCCGGTTCCGCCAGCCGCGATGCATGATCTGCTGGCCGAAGCATCACTTCTCGTGACGGATTCAGCCACAATGGCACTGGAATCGGGGGTGCTCGGAACACCGGTTGTCCGGTCGAACTCGATCGACGCCGACGGTGAGTTTGGGGCGCTTGCCGAATTAGCGAAGTACGACCTGGTGCAAGCCGTCTCGGATGAAGAGGTGGTAGCTGTTGCTGACCGGCTATCAACCGATCCCAACGCGACAGCTCGTTGGCAACAACGACGGCACGCGCTGCTTGACGATACGATTGATGTCACCGGGTATGCCGTTGACGTGATTCGGGAGGTGGCCGACGGTGCTGGGGGATGACTATCCCTTCGCACTCTGTTTAACGCATGACGTCGACCGGCCATACAAGCGAGTTCGTGCAGTCTATGCCGCCGTCATGGACCGCGACCCAAGGCATTTGCGCGCTCTTTGGCCGGGGCATGAGCCATATTGGCAATTCGACACGGTGATGGCGATTGAAGAGGAGTTGAACGTCCGCTCGGCCTTCTACTTCCTGAATGAACAGAATCTCATTGAGCGGCCACCGTGGCAATGGGTGACAAAACAGGGGTGGCAACTTCACACTGATCGGTACACCTTGACCGAGCCCGACATCATTGATGTCATCCATGACCTCCATGACGGTGGGTGGGAGATCGGCTTGCATGGCTCGTATGAATCCTACCATGATCCAGACCGCCTCGCCTGGGAGAAAACGCAGCTCGAAGATGTTCTGGGCGGGCCAATCGATGGTGGCCGCCAGCATTATCTGAACCTGGAGATACCGGAAACATGGGAAGCCCAATCGAATGCGGGCCTCCAGTATGACACGACGCTGGGCTCGTCAACTACATATGGATTTAACCACGGCTACAAGCCATTCCGACCATTCAACGATGAATTCATTGAATTCCCCCTGACTCTCATGGAGTTGGCCCTCCCCAGCGTTGAATCCAACCCATCGACGGCATGGGCAGAATGTGAAGAGCTCCTCCAGGAGGCGAAAGCGAATAACGCTGTAATGACGGTCTTATGGCACCCGCGATTCTTTTATGACGACGAGTATCCCAACTACGGGATGTTATATCGACGGCTGATAGAGCGGGCAATTGACCTTGGTGCATGGGTCGGCCCGCCTGGCGAACTATATGAACGCTTACCGGGCCCACAATCGAGTGGTTCTCAGGCGGTTGCGGACGGGAGCGAGCGGTCCGTGATGAGCAATCAACACTCGAACCACTACTAGTCAGTCCCGCTGTCACGTTATCACGTGCCGGGTCTTCGCCCGCTATGAGACCGACACTGCTGGATAGCGGCAGCCTGCCCGGTGGCAAGGGAGAAATACTCCGGGCGCTGTCCGTCGATTGCGCCGTAGGGAGAAGATAACGAATAGGACACGGGTAAGACCGACCGGAAGATGCAACTGGAACGTTTGTCGTTGTCGGAGTGGACGGACGTCCTCCCCAACTCAGGGTTCGAGCCTTTTCATTCCTCGGCAGCATTAGCAGTGGTTGATGACTATACTGATGGTGATCTCCTTCTGTTTGCCGGATTTAAGGGTGATCGTCCGGTCGCCCTGCTCCCTGTGTGGCGGCAGAACCGGGCGGTCGGCCGGGTGTTGATGTCACCACCGCCGGGAATGGGGATTTCCCGTCTTGGCCCAATATTAGACCCCGCAAGCCCCAAACAGAGTAAATACGAGAAACTCAATCGGACGTTTACGGATCAGATTGTCGATGCGATCGATGCGACAGCGACATCGTCATTGTTCCGGATGACCTGTAACACGGCGTATACGGATCCACGGCCCTACGAATGGGCCGGGTTTGATATTGAAACGTTTTGGACGTACCGGCTTGATGTCGCTGATACGTCTCCGGATGATCTCTTGCAAGCCGCCTCGAAAAGCCTCCGTCGGGAGATCACCGATGCTCGTGAACTTGATATCTCGGTCCAACAGGAGGGTCTTGATGGTGCACGAGCTGTTTTTGATGAAACACGTCGGCGATATGCCGAGCAAGGTCGACCATTCTCGCTGTCGTGGTCGTATGTCAGTGATCTGGTTGAGTCGATGCTGTCTGATGACCGGGCCCGTGTTTATACCGCTCGAACGCCGGAGGGAAAATTCCTCACAGGTATCACCGTTCTCTATTCCAACGATGCAGCGTACTACTGGCAGGGGGGGACTCGAAGTACCCATGACGGGGTAGCTGTCAACAGTCACGTCCATTGGTGTATCCTCAAGGATATTGCTGATGACCCACCGCGCGAGTCGGTGACTCTGTATGACTTGCAAGGGGCGAATACCGAGCGGCTCTGCCGGTACAAGAGTAAATTTGGCACAGAGTTGACGCCCTATTACACGATTGAAACCGGCGGTGTCCGGCTAAAGGCTGCAAAGAAGGCGTATCAACTCGTTGCGCGGTGATTCCAGTGCGTGTCCTCAGCCTGGTGACGACTCCTTCAGCTAGGTTTTACCAACAGCAGTGTCGTGTCCTCCGCGATCACGGTGTCGAAATCGATACGTATTCGGTCCCAGGGTCTCGACTCGCTGAGAACAACGAGCTTGACGGCCGAACGCCCTCAACCTATCTTCGATTTTATGGTTCAGCGGTCAAAGAGAGCTTCAGTGACTATGATTTAGTCCATTCCAGTTACGGGTTGACAGCACCGCCAGCTGTCATCCAGCCGAATGTGCCCTCGGTCCTCACGTTTTGGGGGAGCGATCTCATGGGGCAGTATGGCTCGGTCAGCAAGCTCTGTGCTCGATACGCTGATGAAGTTGTCGTCATGTCGACGGATATGGCTGAAACATTGGGGCAAGCATGCCATATTATTCCGCATGGTATCGATACTACCAGATTTGAACCGATGGATCGGGAGACCGCGCGAGACGAGATCGGCTGGAATCATGACGACTACCACGTGTTATTCCCATATGCGACAGAGCGGCCTGTCAAGAATTATCCACGCGCACGACATGTCGTCTCCGCCGCCGACAGCGAACTTGAAGCACAGGTCCGCCTGCACACTGTCTCCGGTGTCCCCCACGATCAGATGCCGTATTACTTCAATGCAGCTGATGTCCTTTTGTTGACCTCTGACCGAGAAGGGTCGCCAAACTCGGTGAAAGAAGCCTTGGCGTGTAATGTTCCAGTGGTGTCAACTGATGTTGGAGACGTATCCGAGCGGCTCCGTGATGTGACGCTGTCGGTCGTCACAGATAGTGATGCAGACTTAGCTGCTGGGTTGGTAGAGGTATTAGCGGATGGGGGACGCTCGAATGGGCGGGTAATGGTGGATGATATCGGGCTGGAAACACAGACGGAACGGCTCTATCGTGTCTATGAATCGGCGATTGAATCGTAACCCACTGTCTACCCTGGTTGGCCAGCGTTTTCTCCCATATTACGAGATGATGTACCGTGGTTGCCGCGACATAACAAAGCCCCTCATTCGGTTGTAGGTAGTATGGAAGGTTCATCGACTGACTCAGTGCAGGCTCCCGATCCTGAGCAGCCCTTCCGATTCGATACGCCAAACTACGAACGGCTGCTTCGTCGTCTTATTGACGAAAACCGGGAATTCGTTGACTTCGATGCACGCGGGGATGGTGTGCTTCTTCATCATGATGTGGAGTTGTCACTCGACCGCGCCCTCACGATGGCTCGCCTCGAGACGACACTTCGCATCGGGGCGACCTACTGTGTCCCACTCGACTCCCCGCTGCATGACACCTCGATCGTCACGCTCGCTCGCACCGTCCAGACGATTTCACAACTCGGCCACACCGTCGGCCTCCAGTTCGATCCCTGGCAGCACTGGGATGAACTCCCGGGTGATGCGACCCTCCGGTCTCGGATTGCCGCGGAACGGGAGGTATTGGCTCGCCTGCTCGATGAACCCATTCCGGTTGTGTCGTTCCGCCAACCGACCGATCGTCTCCGCGCCCTTGAGCTTGACGACGCCATCAACGCCTGTCGATCGTCACCGGATGAGACACACCCCTGTGTCCGAGACCATGAATGGCGGCAAATCACGTCGCCTGCCGAAACCATCCCGGACCCGGCCCGCGTCCTTGTCCATCCCGGCCTCTGGTATCCCGTCGAGCGCCGGGAATCAGCCGTCCTCACTGACTTACGGGAGGCCGCTTACCAACGAGTAGATGGTTACTTCGATGCCTTCGACATCCACGAATCCATCGAGTAAAACCACGGGACAACGCCAGCTTCCCCGCCACATAACCTGGTAAGCGACCTATTACAAAGGCTGCATTACTGCTGGCACTCCCCATGCAAGACGACGTGTCGTCTGCCCGGCGACCGACCGGGCAGACCGTCCTCGTCACCGGGGGGGCTGGATTTATCGGGGGTCAGCTGGCAACCGATCTCACCACCGATAACGATGTCCGTGTTCTTGACGATCTCTCCACTGGTACGCGGGAAAACGTCCCGGATGCCACGACGCTCATTGAGGGCGACGTTCGCGACAACGACCTCGTGGCATCAGTCATGGAGGACGTTGATATCGTCTACCACGAAGCGGGTCTTGTGAGTGTCCCCGAATCCATCGCGGCACCCACAAGAAGTCATGCCATCAACGTCGAAGGCACCCTCCATGTGCTTGAAGCAGCGCGTCAAAAGGATGCTCGTGTCGTGATCGCGTCCAGCGCCGCGATTTACGGTGAGCCTGACACAAATCCGGTCGCTGAGGACACCCTCAAACAACCGACTTCACCATATGGTGCGGATAAACTTGCCGCAGACCGGTACGCCCGCGTGTATACAGACGTCTATGATCTCCCGACCGTCACCCTTCGCTATTTCAACGTGTTTGGTCATGGACAAAACCCGGAATACAGTGGCGTTATTGACGCGTTCATCTCCCAAGCCCTCGCTGGCGACCCGCTGACCGTCCATGGGGATGGCGAACAAACGCGCGATTTCGTCCATGTCGATGATGTGGTGCACGCCAATCTCGCAGCCGGGATAACGCCCCACACGGGCCGCTCGTATAATATCGGGACCGGACAAAGCGTGTCAATTAACCAACTTGCCCGCCTCATTCAGGACATCACCGGGACAGACGCACCAATCGAACACGGCCCGGCCCGTGCCGGCGACATCCGTCACAGCGAAGCGGTCATAGACCGGGCGCAACAGTTTCTCGAGTATGATCCGCATGTAACACTCCGCGAGGGACTCAAAACAATGGTTGATCGTCGACACCAATGACTTCGGCGACGACTCGGCAAGGCGTCTAGGCAGATGGCCTCCCGTATTGTCCCCGATGCGCCGCGATTCCGACTCCGGTGGCTGGCAACGACTGATGTCGGCTATCCTCCGTGGCTTGATGACCCCGAGTGGATTCCGTCTGGCGACAGACGCATCTATTCCCGAGCGAAAAACGGCCTCAAAGCAGTGTTCAACAGCATCGATACAGACGGGACGGTCTTCCTCCCAGATTACGTCCCGGGCGGAGTCGCATGGGCGGCATTGGCAGCTGGCAAGGACGTACGGTATTATCCCGTCGCCGCCGATTTAACCATCCCACCCAATCAATTCAAAACCCGCCTTGAAGCTGTCGACCCGGATATTGTCCTGTTCATCCATTACTTCGGGTTTGTGGATGCAGCCTATCCCGACCTGCGGATGGCGGCAGAAAACGCTGGGATTGCCGTCGTTGAAGATTGCGCCCGTGGGTTATTTAGCCGTGGCCCCGATGGTGACCTTCTCGGCGCAACTGGCGATTTCGCCTTATTCTGTCTTCATAAAACGATCCCGGCGCCGAATGGAGGGCTCGTGATTGACCGGCAGGGTGTGACGCCCCAACCCGCCGATAATCGACGTGAATGGAGAGCTGTGTTGCGGGCTGCTGGAGCGTCTGTACTGCGGGCCGCTGGTATCCGTGGTGATGCCACGATCCCGACGGTGGATCCTTCCAGCCACCAGTCTCCGACAACAGTCGAACCACCCGACCGGTCATTAGCTCCGGGCGCGATTTCTCGACGGGCCCTGATGCAGTGTGACCCTGCGGCCGTCCAATCAGCCAGATTTGACCGGTATCGAGCGCTCCGAGAACGGCTGGTTGATGCCGGCGCGACCATCATCACCCCGACGCCGCCAGACGGGGCTTGCCCATACGGCGTAGGGATTATGGCTCCGACAGAGGCCGCTCGCCGGGACCTCTACTATGTGTTACATCGCCGGGGCCTGCCAGGTGAAGTCTTAACATGGCCAGCTGTGTATCGTCCAGAAGCCATACACGACAAGGACGGGGCGCTCCAGCTCCGCCGTCGCCTCGTGGTCCTTCCCACCCACCAACAGATGCCGTGGTCGGCAATCGATCGTGTGGTTGACTGTGTCTGTAGTCAACTTGAGTAAGTCGGGTCGAGCTGTCGAAGATCGGGATGGTCGGCGACTGGTTCAGGGAGGCGGTTATGTGTCGTGCCGAATCGAGCTACCCGGTCGCGAAATGGGATCCAGCGTGCATGCCGTCGGAGGATCATGACAGGTATTTCGTCTACATCGAGAATTTTCGCAATCGATAGCCGGTTCCGGCCGTCTGCAAACAGGAGTTCGCCGTCTCGTGCAATATCGACGGCAATCTCGTCGTTGAGAAGCTTTCCAAAGGGTGAGATACGCTGTGACCCAATTGGGTCGTCGATATCCTCGGTGAGCAGTTCTCGTTGCGTTTTGAATCCTGTATCTTCGATCGTTTCAAATAACGAATCGAGGTCGTGACAGCGGGCTTCGAGGGCCTCCCGCGAGTCACACCCCCATGGTGTCCGCCCCTCGTTGATTTCGGAAAGGACTCGTTGAAAGAAGTCCGTCTCTGTCCAGGCGCCGTCTTCTGCATACCGGTGGTGGAAGGCCTGGTAGACGTCCATCTCTGTGAACACAGTGCAGTCGCGGTCCCAGTCACCGTCCATTACTGCACATGCCAGCCGGAAGCGAGGTAATCCGGTTGGTTCGACCGCGTGGGTAATCCGGTCTGGGTCGACCCACGCGATGCGATACGGGTCGATTGGGGCATCGTGTCGTCGGTTATATCGCCATTGTGCGTACCGGACGTAGCTGTGGGCGTAGTAGCCGCGGCATTTGGCAAGCGGTTCTTTGAGGCTTGGGACGGTGTCAACTAGTGTGCGGCCGATCCACCGGACGTACGGGTCGAGGGTACCGAGCACGCCGGCTGAATCGTCAAGTATCGTCATTGCAGGCTATAGATGTCACGTCACCGCACGCGGTTTGGGGGACGCTCTGTTGAAGGGGTGATACTCGATGATGGCTGCTGCGTCTCCTGGGTGTGCATGCTCGCTGGGAGTAGCTGCTTGGCTCCTGGTTCCGTCGTGGTCGTGAGACGGCATTCGCCCTACTTGACCCGGACTGCACGCTTTGTTATCCGACCCCTAGGCGAGTAAACCCGAAACTAGTCAACTCAAGAACTGTTTTTAATTGTTATGAACAGTGGCTTGCCCAATACCCGCTAACTCGCAGACACACGCCGTAGAAACCCGTTATATAAACGTTAGGCAGTGGCGACTCCATTGGACGGCCGAGGCATTTATTTCACGGGGTGCGATACGTAGGTCCGTCCAACCCACCATGAACGGACGGAAAAAACCGGTAACGCAACCGAAAACACACATCTATGTCTCGCACCCTCACACCCCTCAAACGGGACAACAGGCATTCCTAGCCGACAGACTCCCTTGCTCTCGGACGACCGGACGTATCGAGCAGCTGAATCACGCTGGACATCCCCATTACTAGGCACACAATACGCATGACATCAGTTCAAACTCAACACCAATCTCCACCCGAAACGGACCCCGATATCGAAGAAACATCAATCGACACCACCCCCGATCCCCCACAGTCAGTCCCACTTGATGTCGTCTTCGGGATCCTGAAGAACGAGAGACGACGACTCGTTCTTCAATATATGGCCGAAACTGACGATCAAACCTCACTGAGCGACCTCGCCGAACACATCGCGTCAATCGAGAATGACAAAGCAGCCCACGAACTCGACTCCCAAGAACGCAAACGCGTCTATGTCGGGCTCTATCAATGTCATCTTCCACGCATGCACGACAGTGGCGCCATCGACTTCGATAAAAATCGCGGGACCGTCAAACCGGGCGCCAATATCGACCAATTCTACGAATATCTTGATCAACCCGAACCCGACCAAACGCCATGGAGCCGGGATTACCTCGGGCACGCCGGCGTCAGCACCGTTTTAGTCGTCAGTGCCCTCTTCTTGTTTGAAGCAATTGTCACGGTCTTATTCGCCGCCTCACTGGCCGGATTCGCTCTCCTGTCCGTCTTTCACGCCACTCATTCACCAAGGTAACGTCCAGACTTGGTTCCCTGTTACCTAGTTATGGCCTACCAGATTCGAGCATCATTTCACCACTGAATAGCGGTGCATAACAATGCCTATCGCAAAACCGAAACCGAGTAGCTACCGCCGACATTCCGGCGGCTTGGTGACCACCTATGATATCACGTGATACGTACCGTTCGACCAGAATCTCCCTGCGTGTACCTCTTACTCGACGACTGAGGCACTAACCATGTGTGGAATCACTGCCCGAGCGGGCACGGACGACGCCCTCGATACGTTATTGACCAGTCTCTCAAACCTCGAATATCGGGGCTACGATTCAGCCGGTGTCGCGCTCTTGGATGAGGATATCGATGTCTGTAAGTGTCAAGGCAAAACCGACGACTTGGCAACCACGGTCTCCACGGAAGAACCCGAAGGCCACGTTGGCATCGGGCACACCCGCTGGAGTACACACGGACCCCCGAATGACGTCAACGCCCACCCGCACACCGGTTGTTACGAATTGGTTGCCGCCGTTCACAACGGGATTATTGAAAATTACGATACCCTCCGTCGGGAACTCACGACCCGCGGTCATGAATTCACTAGCGATACAGACACTGAGGTCATCCCCCATCTGGTTGAGGAACGACTGGACGCCGGCCACTGCCCGGAAGACGCATTCCGCGATGCCGTCGATTGTCTGGAGGGCAGCTATGCGATCGCCCTCGTCGTTGAAGGCGTCGACGCCGTATTCGCAACCCGGAACGGGTCACCGCTTGTCGTCGGTATCGGGGACCAGGCAAATTATCTCGCAAGCGATATCCCGGCGTTCCTCGAATTCACTGACAACGTCGTCTATCTCGAAGATAACGATTTTGCCATCGTTGAACCAGACGACGTGACATTTTCCGACATCGATGGTGATCCGATTCGGCGTGAGATCCAAACCGTCGATTGGGCCGCAGATGACGCAGAGAAAAGCGGCTACAACCACTACATGTTGAAGGAGATCAACGAACAACCGGTTGCACTGCGGCAGGCCGTCGAGGGCCGTACTAACCTCGAGGATGGAGCCGTGACACTCGAAGATCTTCCACCGGGCACGTTCGACGATATCAAGCGCGTCTTATTCGTCGCCTGTGGAACTTCCTACCACGCCGCGATGTATGGTCAAGTCTTACTGCAGCGACGGGAGGTGCCTGCATCGGTCGCGTTGGCCAGTGAATTCGCCAGCGATCCCACGCCCGTTGACGGTGAAACACTCGTCGTTGCCGTCACCCAAAGCGGCGAAACCGCCGATACGCTTGCTGCCATCAGGGCAGCCAAAACCAACGGCGCCCGCACCTTGGCAGTCACCAATGTCGTGGGCTCGACAGCAGCCCGTGAAGTGGATCATGTCCTCTATATTCGTGCCGGCCCAGAGATCGGTGTCGCCGCAACGAAAACTTTCACCTCACAAGTCGCAACCATCGGTTTACTCGCTGAACGACTCCGGCTCGATACCGGCATCGACGACACTGTCGATCACACGTTCTTGAAAGGTCTCAGTAATATCTCAACCGCCATCGACCACGTCCTTGATGGGTCACGTGCCGAACAGATCGCCGATACCTACCACAGCATGGAGTCGTATTTCTTCATCGGTCGAGGCGTCGGATATCCGGTTGCCCTTGAGGGCGCGTTGAAGTTCAAAGAAATCACATACGAACATGCCGAAGGATTCGCTGCTGGCGAATTGAAACACGGCCCATTAGCACTCGTCACCCCGGAAACACTCGTCATCGCGATATTCACCGGGAATAACGATGCGAAGACACTCCACAACGTCCGAGAAGTCCAAAGCCGGGGAGCTCCCGTCATCGCTGTTGCACCAGAATCTGCAACCGAGGCTGCCAGAATCGCCGATGAAGTCATCAACATCCCACCAGCACCACCCGAACTGTCAGGCATGCTCTCGAATATTGTTCTGCAACTATTATCCTATCATGCCGCAGAGCTCCGCGGACGCCCGATCGATAAACCACGGAATCTCGCCAAAAGCGTCACCGTCGAGTAAGCACCGCAGACAAACACGTCAGTAACGGAGCCTTCCCCCGGATCCATCCCGATTAGAGGACCCCCGCAACGGAGAGGTTATTAACCGCAGCGAGAATGGAGATGGTACACATCGGGACATAGCCCACGATACGGATTTCGACCGCCCGGCTCTGTGACTCAACACCGTACAGAACGGCTGCTTCCGTAATTACAATAACCGTGAGCATTGTGGCAATCGCGATCACCACGAGCCCGAAGATGTCACCGAACAGGGTCATAGCACTCACGGCTATGGGATTTTGCTCTTCGATACCCGGCGATTGCACGCCATAGACGGTCGACAGCACATCAAGCGATTGACTCCCAACGAGCGCCCCGATACCAAGCCATCGCTGGAGGTCACCCGACGACGGTCCGCGGCCGACATCGCCAATCATCTCGCTGACCCATCAGTCCCCCGACGGTTTCGTTAGTAACCATATAGCCGCTAAAGGGACTCACTGTAAATCCACGTCCCTCTCGTTACCATCCTCTTCGCTGTCCATTACAAAGTACTCTCCATGAGCGGTGGACGTATGGAGCGGCAACGACCCGTCGAGCAACAGACGAACTGGGAGTGTGAACGCTGTGGAGCGTCGGTGTCTCCACGTTTCGTACGGGTATTTGGCAAGGATAAGTCCGTCTACGGATGCGTGGATTGCCTCTCATCAAAAGCACTGTTTGCGGGCAAGGCAACAGAGCCCGACACCCAACAGTAACTGAAGATTTACCGCCCGCAAACGATGAATAACTAACCAGCTTTGGCCGGTAGCTCCACCTGCGGAGGCCCAGACGGCCTTCGCCTGCCCCCCCCGCCCCCCCCCCCCCCCCCCCCCCACACGGGCAGACCAAAAAACCACCCAATTGAGGGGGGGGGCGGCGCCCACA
>CAZSSY010000035.1:0-30432 GCA_964609565.1 uncultured Natronomonas sp. | reverse complement strand
GCGAAGTGCGCGATCACTGTTTCCAGCGACGGTGTGGTCGCTATCGATCCGCCAGCGCACGACCGAACCGACGACCCGAACCAGGGAATCTCACACGGATGACTACTGAAGAGACGTCGCTTACGACTCAAGCGGAATTAAACGCCGAAATGAAATCGCTCCTCTGTCGGGCGTACACCAATGGGATCAACGTCGAAGGAGGCTGGGAATGTCGGAACGGTGCCGAACATCCGGACTGGGACGTAGTCGTCACGGAAGTCCAAAAGAACGACGAGTAGGATGAAACGAGTTCGATGAGTTTCTCGGTCAGAGTCTCGTTTGTACTGTTCAAGAAAATGGCGTAGAGGTGCTCCTTCGGTTCGTCGCTGAGATGGCTGTATTCCGCGGTGACATCAGTGTATCCGGATACAATCTCCAGTTCAGAATCGTGTACTGTGTGGAGTCGGTGACAGAACCGATGTTCTTCTGCTTGCTGCTCATTCGGTTACCACTGTGCGGTCAGTGAGGGTCCACGTTTGCTGGATGGTGGCCCCGCATTGCAGACAGTCGATGGTTTCCGCGGCCTGCCAATCCGCGTGGAATTCAGCGGGTTGAAGCGCAGCCAGTTGAATCCTATTTTGCATCCTTGGTGACCAGGGGAATCCACTCGACCTTGTTCTCCTCATCGTAGACGTCGTTCACCATCGCGGAATCCTCACAAAACGAGACACTAACCACAGTGGGAACGAAGATTTAAATCTATGTTGTAATGTTCCTGCCAGTTCTCCTGAATCGCCCGATATCGTCGGGGTGAGTGCACCGGGGGCACCCACGCGGTCGTGCACCGTCATCTTTGGTCCATCGATGGAGACGACGATAACTACCGGGCGTAACGGGGGAAGAGAGCCTAGGCCGGGCTTACAGACAAAGGGTTGCAAACCTTTTGTCCCTCGCCAGCCGTGCGAGCATATGCCAACGGAGGACTTCGGCAAACGGCTGGACGCCACGATGGAGAACATCGAGGGGTCGGAGGTCATCTCGGAGGAGAACAAGGCGGTCCTCGCGGACTACAAGCGCGACCACGTTCTGGACGGGCTGGCGGAGGCCACGCTCCTGAAGAACCTGAGTCGGCTGAAGATGATGGCCGAACACCTGGAGGGCCAGGCGTTCGAGGAGATGGAGAAGGCGGACGTGAAGGACCTGGTGGAGTGGGTCCACTCGGAGTACGACAACGAGTCCACCATCTACACCTACAAGAACGTCATCCGGGGGTTCTGGAAGTGGCTGGATGGCGAAGAGGACGGTGAGGCTCCCGAGACGGTGGCCTGGATTAAACTGAAGAACCCGAGCGGGGAGAAGACGCTTCCGAAGGACCTGCTATCGAAGGAGGACGTGGAGGACCAAATCGAGGCCGCGAACAACCCCCGCGACAAGGCCATCATCTACCTCCTGTACGAGAGCGGCGCTCGCATCGGGGAACTCATCGACCTGACGGTGGGACATCGAGGACCGGGACCACGGGAAGAAGGTGGTCATCGACGGGAAGACCGGCTCGCGTCGGCTCCCGCTCGTGGAGTCGGTCCCGCACCTGAACCGCTGGCTGAACCAGCACCCGAACCCGACGAAGGACGCCCCGCTCTGGTGCAAAATCCAGCAGGGCGGGCCGGACGACCAACTCGGCTACCGGTACATCCGGGACAAGATTCTCAAGAAAACGATGGATGAGGCCGGGATTGAGACGCCCTCGAACCCCCACCACTACCGCCACTCGCGGGCGTCCTACATGGCGAACCACCTGACGGAGGCCCAGTTGTGCGAGTGGTTCGGGTGGGTCCAGGGGTCGGACGTGCCCGCTCGCTACGTCCACCTGTCGGGCCGGGACATCGACAACGCCTACGACGGGATGCACGGGCTGTACGAGCCGGAGGACGACGAGGAGGAACCCCAGGTGCAGGAGTGCCCGCGCTGTGACGAACTGAACGAGCCGGACGCCTCCTTCTGTATGCGCTGTGGCTACGCCCTGGACCAGAAGACGGCCGGGGAGTTGGAGGCCGAGGTGGGCGAGGCGACGAAGGAGTCCTACGCCGAGACGGACCCGGAGGACGAGGAGCAGATGGCCGACCTCGACACCTTCGACGAGGTGATGGATGACCCCGAGGTCAAGGCCGCCCTGCTGGACGAACTGGAGGACGAACTCCGGGAACGGCTGATGGCCGACTGACCAGGGATATTGGGGGGCTGGGCATCGACGGTTCGAACCGTGATGTCACCCGTGGCGTAGGAACCCTAACACGTTGTCGGTGAGGAGTAGGACGAACCAGATTGGTATTCCGACGAAGATGACAGCGAGGAGATAGACAATCACCAATATCGGCAGAGGGTCCGGGAGGTGCGCATAGGGGGATTCGACACCGGCCCCAATAAACAGAATCGCGATAATGATGAGTAGCAATCCTCCCGTGTTGAAGTAATTCAGAGCCGTCCGAGGCGACTGAAACGGGCCTTCGGGACTAAAAAAACTCCAGTCCTCGGATTCGTCCGTATCCGTTGCCGGGTTCTGGTTCGTTTCGAGTTCCCCAGAAGGGTCTTGACCGATGGCCTCGCCGCAGTTGCGACAGAACTGGTCTTCACCCTGGTGTTCGGTTCCACAGCTGGGACAGAAGGGCATGGAGTTATGATGTGGCCACGCCTGACTTGCTCGCCTTCCGTGATTTGTACACACGGTAACCAACGTACACCGGCATCGTGACGAGGTAGAGGATGAACACAGCAATCACCACGAGGATGGGCCTGGCTTCGAGAACTTCTGCCCGCTTCGCAGCTCTGGCATCAATATACAGGAGTGGAATGCTTGCCAGGACGGACAACCCGCTTAGAGCAGCCATTCCGGACGCTTGACCAGCGTTATCCAGCCCAGGGAAGGTCACAAGGAATACAATCCAGAGAACCCCCAGCGCAGCGACAGTCCACATTGGTGCGCCACTCTTGCTGGCGGAATCCCCCGTAGTCGGTGTGTTGCCGGCAGTAGCGTTCCCTGAGGGGTCCGATGTATTCTGGTCCCCCTCACCAACTTCTGCACCACATTCCGAGCAAAAGGCTGCGTTGGCAGCGAGTTCGGTTCCACAGTTCTGGCAGTAGTTTGATGACATGGCCCATAGAACGAACACCCCCTTCATAAATCTCGGTCAAAAATCGGTCGAACCAATAGAACACTGTGGAACCGGGGCGGTGCAGTTTCCGTTCTCGGCGTACCCCTACGGAGCCAGTTCATCCTACTTATCGGCCGTCGTAGCCCTACATCGGCCGCTCGGGCCCTGTGAGCGGCGTGGACGCCGTTGTTGGTCGTGTTGAACCAGAGGGGTGACGACGGCGAAGCCACGGCTCCAGGGTGGTAGGATGACCGGGCGTCGTTGACTGAGTCGCCGAAGTACAGCTGTGTGTTACTGGTGTCCAGCGTCTGACCGTCAGATGCGGACCAACCGATTCCGCCTGAGGTCTCGACATCGACTGTTTCTGTCTGTTCTGAAGTTTGAATTGTTGCCTGTCCGAGTGCTGCAGCGACGTTGACAGCTCCGACGACGTCGGAGACTGCACCCTGGGAGCCCACAACGACCTGTGCGGTCGGTGAGCCCTCATCGTCGACAAACATACCCGGGAACTCGCCCAGAGACTGGGCTGCTCCCATGGTCATGCCGACCATCAGGGTCGATGCTGCTACAGCACCTACCTTCTTGATTGAGTCTTTCACGTTCATTGTGCTTGTTCACCTGTTGGTTCCCAAACGGTGTTTGGGAAGGGGGTTCGGAGTGGTCGTAGAGGAAAAGCGAGGTCCGGGCGAGTTTGTGCCCGTGCCTCCCGTTCCTTACGTAGGAAGGCAGGTGCCTGTGGCTCCTACCTTCCATGATTCAAATTACGGGGGAGGTGGGGCGGTTGCCCGGACTGGTCCTCGTTGACCGGTCTCCGAATCTGGCCATACGGGGTGTGGCCGTATGGCCGTAAGACTATCCTCCTATTGGCCCAAAGCCCTTTTAATAGGTTTCCACTGGAACTGTTTCACCGGTAGAGGCGCTCTCTCCGCTACGAGCTCCAATACACCCCCGATTGTTTCATCGAGGTTCTAATTGTTCATAAGGGATGATTTTGGTCTTTTGAGTATATTCAATCACTCAGCTAGGAGAAGTCATTTATTGGTTTTTCAGAAGCAATAGTTGTATTTCATAGTGTATGGCCGGTTTCCAGACCTTCTATGGATATTTGATAGTCGTATGAACGATTATGGGACTGTCTCTTGAGGATGAGGTATCTGGGCCACAATCTTACTCGGAGTGTTCTGACTAGAGGACGGGCTTCGTAGAGAGGCAGGCTTTACGGCATGTTATTGGCGTTTGCTGTGGTAAGATACTTCTTCTCAAACGTGGTGGAGAATCGTGTCCGTGTAGTGGTCTAGATTTCGAAAATCCGTTCTTCGCTGCCTTCTGTGGCGAGGAAGTAGATGGTGTCGTCAACGGTAGTGGGGTGGCTGAGGGTTTCATAGATGTCTGTCTGTGCCTAGCCGTGGACCAGTGCTTGGCCGTCCTCCGTCTCGATGGAGTACAGGGGCTTGTTGTTGAATTCCTGGATCTTTGAGGAGTAGTGTTCTGGACCAGCGAGTACGTTGCCGTCTACCTGTATGATCTTCCAGCCGCCCTCGTCTCTAGCATTGTACGTAATCGTGCCATCGATCAGTTCGACACCGCTGATGCCGCTGGGCCTTGTCACTCCGATCGCTTCGTGTCGGGCGACCTCGTTTCCGTCGTACCACAGGACCTGTTCATCCTCCTCGGGATCCTCCCGCTGGTCCTCCGGGACGTTTGTGATGAAGCCGAGTCTGCCGTCGAGGTCGAAGACGTATTCGAACCCGCTGTTCTCGCGTGTTGTGTACTCACCACCAAACCTCTCCCCGTTCAGTTCGAGGACGTATCCCTCCGACGTGGCACGGTAAAGGCAGACGTCTCCTCCGACGTCCCGCAACACTGTAGAGGAGCCATCGAGGTCTTCGATGACCTTGCCGCCGAGGACGACAGCGTCACCGACCATGTAGCCATCCTTGTCCTCCATGCCAACGTAGGCGATCTCACCCCCGATCGTGGTGACACTTCTATACCCATCGTATTCCGTCGACAGGGGTTCATCACCGTGCATCAGGACGTGTGGGTCTTCCCGTTTGTTAACCCACAGCGGCTTGCCATCGGCAGCGCCTTCAAGCTGGATGTCATTGACCCGGCTCTCGTTATCGGGTGGCCAGCGGTACAGTTCGTTGCCGCCGCTCCGGAGCACCCATTCGATCTCTTTGACCCCGTTGCTGTTCTCATTGACAACCTCGTTCACGCGGTAGGCAACACCGCCATCGACAGGTACGAACGGAGTATGGACATTGTGGAACCCACCCAGAATTTCCCCGCGGTAAGAAAGACCTTCCAGTTCCTCCTGTTCATCACGCCACGTCACCAGCAAACCATCACCAACGTTTAGCAGACGACCTGGTGAACCCTGATAGGCCACGTCCGACTCAACTGCGTCAAGCTCCTCTGGATCGGATGTCGACTCCGGTTCATCACCTGAATCGGGGGTATCCCCGTTCTCTGGTGTGGTTCCATCGTCTTGGCTGGGTTCGTTGCTTTCTTGGAGGGCGCTACATCCTGCTATCGCTGCAGTTCCGGCTGCACTTATTGCATAGAGTGCAGACCGCCGTGTTACGCTCCATTGCATGAATTCATCCTGTTTAGATGCTTCTCCATATTCAGTTCTTTATATTGTATTCTGTACCGATTTCGTGACCCATCTCGAAGGGGGTCACCGATTACCTTCAGAAGGGCATGGGGACGGAGCAGTACACCGTTCTAGCCAATCGCATCGTCAACGCCGTCGAGAAATATCGGGCCGAGCGGTTAGTTGATCGGGCCTATCGGACAATGGATAACTCACATGAAGGAATCGCGCTCCTTGACGATAATGGTGAGTTCATCTTCGTCAACGACGCGTATACCGACATGGTCGGATATGATACAGCGGAGCTCTTGGGAGAGTGTTGGGAGAATGTTTATCCTGACGACCAGGTGGAGCGGATCGATGAGGAAATCCTGCCAGCGGCCCCCGCAAAGGGCTACTCGTCGGGAGACACGATGTATCGGCGGAAGGATGAATGCCGGATCCTCGTGAATCACACCCACGCGTATTCCGAAGAGGGGACAATGATTTATCTGCTTCTTCGATGTATGCTTCGGCCTGTTCCTCACTGCTCATCTTCTAGCACCTGCTCAGGGTTCTGAAGAACTTTGTCGGGGTCGTATATGATGTGGAGTTCGTCTTGAATGTTTTCAAGGAAGCCGCTGCCGTGGACCAAGCTATTTCTGTAGTCTTTCACCGAGTAGGCCTCTGTCATACCGATTTTGCTACCTCCTTGTGCTTTGATCCGGATTGAACCGAAGTTCTTGGAAACGATGTCTTCGGTTTCATTGTCTTCAGTGATCACGAGGAAGTCGATGTCGCTGTCTTTGTCGGCTTCTTCCCTTCCAACTGAACCGTAGACTGCGACCGCTTTGATCTCCTTGCGGTAGTTGACATCGGCACTGTTCTTGATGCTCCACCAGTAGCTTTCGATGTAGGGTTGGAACTCTTCCTGCGGTACGCTCCAGACCCGAAGTACTGCCTGTTTTTCGGGTGTGAGTTTGAGGCTTTTCTCAGTGTATTGGCCTGGTAGAACGGCGAGGTACTGCATGAAGCCGTCCCCAATGCTGTACTCGGTTTTAGGCCTGGTCTTCGCCGCCACTTGCTTCTTAGTCAGGACTCCTTGGCTGTGGAGGTCTTCTAGGTGGTTGTAGACGGTGTTGCGTGACTTGTCGAGTTCCTCGGCGAGGTCTGTTGGGGTCCAGGCCTGTTCCGCGAGCTTTTGCAGGATTTCTTTTTTAGCTGTGCTGACCTCGAACACCATACTTAGATATTCACGTGAACATTTAAGAATCTTACTTAGATACTCACCTGAATAACTAAGGGGAAGAGATCTCGGGACCGACAACTCACCCATTCAAACCCTCCAACTTCTCCAGCTTATCGAGTACGCCTTTCTCTTCAAGCTCCGACAACCGCTCCAATACAGCCTGCTTCTCCTCTTTCTCGGACTCTTCTCTCAGTGAAAGAGGCCTTCCACAGGTTCTACACTCACTGTACTGGGACTCGTTCTCTGCTCCACAGAAAGGACAGTTAACCTCCTCCTTAGGCTTCTGCAATCTCTGGGCCAAGTGCTTCTTCCACCGACTCCGTTCCTCCGGACTCAACGAATTGTAGTGCGGAACGCTGCCGTAGCTCATTGCGGCCTCCCGCATCTTCTTCCGATCGCTCTGGGTCAGGTATTCCCGGGGCTGGTAAGTCGTTGAAGGATCACTGTACTCGATGCTCGGTTCCCACTCCACATCCCGGTTACGGGCTTCACGCATCCACTTGAACAACGTCTGCACCGTCTTCTGATAATGGCACTTCGTCGACTCCTTCAAATCCTTCTTCGCCAAATCACGCATCCAGGCCTCCGCGTGTTCCACAGTGATATCCTGGACATAGCACTGCTCCTGATCTCAGACCCACCGGTAGAACAAATCCAACTTGTTCATCCGATTTTTAGCGGTACTGTAGCTGTATCCCTCGGCCTTCGCCGGGTCTTTACCCAAGTTAAGCATCCACTCCGCTAATTCGCGGCGATGCTCCTTGTACGCGATCTCCTCTCTCGGGTTTAGAAATTTCGAGGCCTCATCCGTCAATAGGACGATGCCCTGCGCCTTGTTATCGTCGTCAACCGTCTCTGTCATCGTATCCTCCTATAATGATCTAGACTAGTGCGTAACAAAGTTTTAAATGGCTTATGTAAAGAGCCATTCAATTTGCTGTAATCGCTGTACGTCGTCGGGGTGCCGATTTTGACACCGGGGTCTCGTCCTTGAGTTCGGGGCATAGCTGAAACACAGAGAAGGCCTGAAACGCCCGAAATCAAGGGGAAGGAAGCCTAGGCCGGGATTTGAACCCGGGCTCTCGTCCTTACCAAGGACGCGCTTTACCGCTAAGCTACCCAGGCAGTGAGGTAATCGATAGGTTGCCTGGTTGCACCGTTAATCGTTTCGATTCACCGGCTGCGGGCGTTGGATTGTCAGGCTTGCAAGCCGGTCTCGGCAGCCATCGGCAAAGAACGAGTCTGCCGACCCAAACCGGGGTGTGTCTGGGGCAAGCTCGCGGGCAATCCTGGTTGCGTCAGGAACGTGGCCGCCAGCGGCATTGACGCCGGTCAACACCGCCAGTTTCAGGATATCTTCTTCCAGATTGCTATCAAGCTCTGTAGCCTGTTCGGCCGTGGCGATTTCACGATCGGTTTGGTCGCGACCGAAATCACGGACAACCGCCACAGCTTCGTCAGCGATCCCCGTTCTGGCGAGGACATAGAATCCGCGGGCAACCAGGACATCGGCGGCCAACACCGCCTTGTCCGGCTCGGAATATGTGGGGGTATTCCCGGGAGGGAGTGAGGCGGTGTCATCAAGCCAGGGGTTGTGGTGGGCTAATTCGCGGGTGAGCCGGAGCCCGTCGTAGATCAGTTGCACGCCGGCGGATTTTTCATCGAAGGCACCGCGGTCATCGGGAGCGACGGTATGGGCACTCAGAAGGGTGAGAACGCCGGGGACAGCAGATTCATCGGCGATGTACTCCTCGATGGTGTCACGGAGCGACTGGGGGACGACGTCCAGAGTAGCCTCGGACGCTGCCCGCCGGACGGCGGCGGCTTCCTCCATCGCCTCTGTCTTTGGAAGGGAAGGGCAAAGGCCTTTGGAAATGCCGATCATCACCCAGCAGGATACCAGCCTGCCATGATTCGGATTCGAGACGAGGATGCGGTCCGCGTGATTACCCTCGACCGGCCGGCGCAACGAAACGCACTCACGCCAGAGGCCTTAGATGCACTGGAATCAGCCGTACTCGAGTGCTCTCAGCCCGTTATTTATCTCCATGGGGCAGGGGAGGTTTTTTGCGCTGGCGCGGATCTTAACCGGGTTGCGGAGTTGGCGACGACGGGCGAGGTCGCTCCGTTCGTTCGCCGGGGCCAGCGCGCCGCGGAGGCACTGGAGACCACCGGAGCAATTGTAGTGGCGGGGATCGATGGCGCTGTCCGTGGTGGCGGTGTTGAGCTGGCAGTAGCGTGCGATGTCCGTGTGGCCACGCCTGACGCCACGTTCGGTGAACCGGGCGTCACATTCGGACTGTTCGGTGCGTGGGGTGGGACGATTCGCCTCCCCGAGGTTATCGGGCTTGGTGATGCGCTTGATTTCTCATTGTCCGGCCGCGTGATCGATGCCGGTGAAGCCAAACACATCGGGCTGATTTCCCGGATCGTTGAGACACCCCGTGCGGTCGCTGACAGTATGGCCAGCAACGACCCGCAAGCGCTCACACTCCTGAAGGAACGGTTACGCGACCGGAGCCCAAAACCAGACCAAGAAGCAGCGGAGGTCGCCGCCTTCGAGGCACTCATCGAAGCTCACGGCGATACATTACACACCCTGACTGAGTAACGGATTCGCCAGTTTCTCTGGTAGTACCGTAAAGATTGAGACGTTCCACCCGATAGAGAGGGGCAAGGATGCCCGAGTGTGACTACTGTGATGCCTCCTTTGGCAGTGAGGAGGCGGAACTCAACCATTTGAAGGCCGAACACCGGGACGAACTCGGCCCGATAGACCAACGCCGGATCGGCGACGTCGACACCGGCGACGAGGGCCTCCCCATCGGCCCTATCGCCTTGGGCGTTGTTCTCCTCGCCTCTGTAGCCATCGTCGCGTACGTCGTCTTCATTGCGGGCGGCAGTGGCGCAAACCAACCAACGCACGCCCACGGAACCATGGAAGCGACAATCGAAGGGGAGGACCTCAATTTCATGGACTCTCGCTTCGTCAGCAATGCCAATCAGTTCCATTTCCATGGTAATGAACGCTCGAACTACGGTGCCGATGTCTGGCACATCCACGGCAGCGGAATCACCCTCCAGTTCGCACTCGAAACGCTCGGGATTGACGTCAATGACGATGGCACTGTCCTCACCTTTGATGGCACAACCTACCGTGATAGCGATCCCGGGACAGACGTCCAGATCCTCGTCGACGGCGAGGCGGTATCCCCCGCATCGTACGAACTCAATGGGATTCGCGATGAACAAGCCGCAGCTGCCGGGGAGGGCGACGATGTCCGCATCATCGTCCAAACAGAGTAACCCCACATCGCCCCACGCCCCCCGTTCTGTGGCCATCACGGCACACCACAACGCTGTTCCAGGTCAGGGTGGTGTACGTGGATCTGGGGCAGGGGGCATCGCGCGTTTGTGGCGGCTTTCCTGATAGAGATCCACGACCCGATCGATCGCATCAGGTGGGACGTCTAACGTCTGGATTGTGGCTGCCCGTGAGAACGGGCCGTCGATATGGAGCGCAAGAATTGCGTCGAGTGCATCGTATCCCAGGCCCATTTCTTCCTCATCGGTTTGTCCCCGCCACATCCCCGCCGTTGGCGTCCGCGTCACAATATCGTCAGGAACACCCATCTCGCGGGCAAGCTGGCGGACTTGGCACTTATAGAGATTCCCAATCGGATTACAATCAACTGCCTGATCGCCATACTTCGTAAAGTAGCCGGTTGCGGCCTCCGCCCGATTACCCGTGCCGAGCACGACACGATCGTCCGCATTCGAATAATAATACAGCAGAAGCGCTCGAGTTCGAACCCGGAGATTCCCAACTGCAACCGTATCGTCAGGAATTCGTGACGGAACTGTCTCCAGGAACGTGTCAACGATTGGTTCAATCTCGATAACGTCATGGGAAATCCCGAGGGCGTCAACGACACGTTCGGCATCAGATGTATCTTCGTCAGGATTCACCGCACTCGGCAACAGGAGGCCATGTACCGCATCCGCACCCAGTGCGTCAACAGCCAAATACGCAACTACTGTGGAGTCAATTCCGCCAGACAACCCGATGACGCTGCCCGTAGCGCCCGCTGCTTCGACCGTCTCGGTGATGAAGGACGCGATATGGTCCTGTCGCAACGCTAGCTCCTCTTCTGAGAACTGTAACGTCACATTCGTACCCTCCAGAAGGCTTGGCCCAGCAGTCATCCGGTAATGATAGACCGGCTGCCGACTAATAAGTACCCGAAACCAGCATCGACAACCAGTCGTTCACTCCCACATGGCGGGGAGGCGCTACGTTGAAGTGGCGGCGTTGGATACAACGAGATGGCGCGCCGTTGGTCCAGTGGCAGGACAGTGGCTTCCCAAGCC
The DNA here is from genome assembly GCA_964609565.1 of uncultured Natronomonas sp. Classification (GTDB taxonomy): domain Archaea; phylum Halobacteriota; class Halobacteria; order Halobacteriales; family Haloarculaceae; genus Natronomonas. Next base: position 19,106 of record CAZSSY010000035.1, on the reverse strand, counting down.
ACTAGCCCGGGTTCAATTCCCGGACGGCGCATACGCAACTGGTGCTTTCTCCCGAATCCCCGAAGTATGTCGAGCGTCGGTGATCGTCAATCCTGCAACGTACCTCCACGAAACGGGTGGGCGTCCACCTACCCTGTTCTCGAATCGGTTTCATGTATATCGATGTGTTGTGAAAACTTGGATTGTCGCCGCATGATGCCTGCTCCCAAACGACAGATCGGGGTAGCAGTATAGCCGTTTCGTTGCGCCTGTATTCAGCGGGCCGGATTCAGGACGCCGGTCAACGCAGGCGCATCCTCCATTATTGGTGGTAGTAGGAGCGATGTGACGGTAAGACCGGCTTACGCTCCTGGAGCATCACCTGCCTTCAATACTGTGTCCGTTGCCGTTGGTTGTATGTCTCCAGGTGGGATGTATGATCGCGAGTTGTCAACACTCACAATCGCCTGTCACGTTCGGGCACCGATGCTGTTGGAGCCGGTGGATGCCCACGTGGCCACGCTCACACAGTGTGAATCCGACGGTATCATTGATGCGTTAGTCTTACGGAGTTGGCCTGATGCCGTGGATCTCTCATCGGAGCAACACCATCGCGCGGTCGTCGAACGATTTGAGGAATTCGATGCGTGGGCATCGACACATGGCGTCTCGATACAACCGCCGTTCGAAATCCGGGAACATACGTCGATGGTCACTTCGAAAACGAAAGAACAACTCATCACGCCGTTAATCTGTCTGGGCGTGTACGATGCTGCTGGGCGTCTCACTGGCGTCTACCCTCACTCTGCTGATGGAGAAACGTATACGGTCGAAGAGGCGATTGCGGCCATCCGAACGGAGACGTATCCCACGCCATTGACGGCAACCCCTCAGACCGGTGGGAATCGCTGCCCGGAGTGCGACGGGCGGCTTGTCAACGGGCAAGGCCTCTTTGAATGTACCGACTGTGCCTGGACCGGTACCAATGTTGGCGATGGTCGATATGAGTCACTTCCAAGCGACGACCCAGACGCCAAACCCCCCAAGCAATAACCGTCGTGTGTCTCTGTTTTCCTGACATTGAGGGCCAGACGATACGGCATCATTCCACGCAGCCAGTGAGGTGGTGGGGATTGGAGCGAAGGTTATTCGCTTGAGAGGGTCTGGGTGGTTTCGCTGGTTGCGTCCATTACGTAGGTGGTGAGGAGGCGAGTGAGGGGATCCCAACAGCGGTACATTCGACGAGCAAATGCGGCGAACACGCCGATACCGAGAAGGAGGAAGCCGAGGTGATAGAGGCCACCGATCCCGAATGCGTTAAAGAGGGGGCTGGCGGCGGATTGGAAGCCTCGATACGCAATCACGATGGCTGTGAACCCTACGAGGAGTTTTGCACTCGCCGCTGCGTTGGCCACGGCCCCGTTTTGCCCGTCAAGGTTTTGTTCGACGAGTCGTTCGATCATTGGGGCAATTCGGACGAACGCAACCACAACGACGAGGGTGGCAACCGCGAACAACAGGGCTTCCATTGATATCGTGAGGCCACTGACAAGTCGGCTGATACCGGGGAGTACGGCGAGTAATCCGAGGAGGAGTAAGAGCCCGACGACTGCCAGGCCCGTCCGGATGATCCGCTGGACGGTTGTTTCTTCGACTCCGATGTCGACACGGAGGTGTCGTGTAGTATCTCGCATCGCGGTTAAAGGGATATCCGGCAATTGACTATAAGTCTCCTGGCCGTCATGACACCTACTCACACCCGTCAGTCCCGGGATTCCCGTCAACGTCGGTGTCGAAAACGAGTGGGACGCCACGCTGGCGGCTACGTTCACATGCTACGACAGCTTGCTGAGAGCGTCTGTCACGTCATCGTGGTCCGTGATATCGAGTAGCGTGGTGACGCCAGCGGAATCGAATCGCAAGGGACGGCGCCACCATGGTCCACGCCCTGAATCGCTGGAATACTCGGTGACCAGCGCGTTTGGCTCTGTTCCTGCTGTTGGCGTTGAGAGTGGAATGGCGGTGTCATAGAGGGTTGACTGGCTTGGATCGCCGAGGAGTAAAACTTCGGCATCGTATGTTGCTCGCTTAACGTGGGCATTGGATTCAAATCGCGTTTTCTCAGCGGCCGATAACCCATGGTATGCCTCCTTCGAGACAGGGTCAACCTGGAGGTGGAACTGCCCGATGACGTAGGCACCCCAGTCGGTGGTGATCCAGTCGGCGTGATTGCGGCCCGTTGCAGTGAGTGTCGCATAGAAGAACACGATATCGCCCGCTGTGAGGTTGAGTAATGGACGGGCTTTGACGCCGTATGGATCACCGTATGTATACCGGTCGGCGTTGTGGACGCCAGCGAATGTGGGATCGTGATGGACCGGGATGTCAGCAACATCACTTACCTCAATTGCGAGGTCAAGATCAGCATAGGAGGGGACGGTCCGGTCGTCCGCAATCGGCTCGGTTTCCGGAATCGGGATGTATTCGAAGCTCCCATCCCCATATATCGGTCCGCGGAATCCGGGGGCATTCGTGTTCGCGCCAATGTTGAGTGCAACACCACGCATACTCGTGTCAGCCGGTTGTGACCGGGTTACTCTGGTGGAGTGAGGTCACGTTGGAACTCATCAAGCTGGTTGAGGTCATCCGGGAGATCAAAGGGGATGCGTCGGGCTTCGCTGTCATCCGGGTGGTCGGAGTCGATCGGGGTGGCGACAGACTCCCACCCGGGTTTAATCCGGACACTCCGGGCGGGCGCCCCGACGGCGATATGGTGGGCTGGAATATCCGATTGGACGACACTACGCGCCCCGATGAGCGCGTTTTCACCGACTTTCACCCCGGCGCGCACCATCGCGTCGTACGTCAATCTGACGTCATCTTCAATGATCGTCTGATAGTTTTCAATCCTGGTTTGATCCACAATATCGTGGTCGTGACTGTAAATGTGGACGCCATCGGAGATGGAGACCCGGTCACCGATCGTGAGGCGGCCACGGTCATCAAGGTGGACATCGTCGTGGATAACGACATTGTCGCCGAGTTCGATATTGTGGCCGTACGTGAACGTGATACCTTTAAACAACCGGAGGTTCTCGCCCGCAGCAGCAAAGAGGTGGTCGGCGAGCATCGAACGGAACCGGAGGGCAAACTCGATATTGTCGGCCATCGGTGTGGCATCAAACTGTCGCCACAGCCACTGGAGATATTTCGAGGGTTTGAAGGCATCTTCATCTTTCTCCGCGTAATACTCACTCTCCAACGTCGCGTTACACGGGTTATAGCCTTGGAGACGGACGCGTTCAGCAGGTGAGATATCTTCGCCTGCCTGCCAGCGTTCATACGCGGTCCGATCACCATGCAGGTCAATGAGGACATCCTCAACCACGTCACAGGTATCCTCATCGCTCGCGAGTCGACGATCGACCTCGTCGAGAAACGCCTGGAGACTATCTTCCGCGGGTGCGGGCAGCGACGCGTGGCGCTTCGTCATATACAGTCGGAAGGAGTCCGCAGTGTTAGGGATTGCTGTTGTGGCAGACACCCGTGCACGACGCGTACACGCCCGCCGACCGGAATCTCACCCGAAACCTCGACAACGATTACGCAGTGACCACCGATAGCCGACCATCTTCCGTCGAGTCATTGCGTGTCTCAACTGGTGGGAGGAACCACGACCGCTAAGTGCCCCACCACCCATGCATCGAGTATGAAGTATCGCACGCTCGGGGACTCCGGCGTCGAGGTCTCAGAGATAGGGTTCGGCGCGTGGGTTGTCGGGACTGATTGGTGGGGGGACCGATCAACGGCAGACGCCCGGGAAATGATCGAATACGCGGTCGAGCAGGGGATAACCTACTTCGATACCGGTGATGTCTACGGGCACGGTCGTAGCGAAGACCTGCTGGGAGCGGCGCTTCGCCCCCATCGAGAGGATGTGATCGTCGCGACGAAAATCGGGTACGATTTCTACAATAACCCCCAGGCCGGGCATGGGGAACTCCCGAAAGAGATGACCGTGGAGTACCTTTCGACCGCATTCAATCGGTCACTCGACCGCTTGGGATTCGACCGGGTGGATGTGTTACAGTTACACAACGCAAACATCGACGAAATCGACGCCGACGTGCTGGAATTCCTCGACCGAGTCCGGGAAGAAGACCGTGTCGACGCAATCGGGTGGGCACTCGGTCCATCGATTGGGTGGCTTGCCGAAGGTGAGCAAGCTATCACCGACGAGTTCGATGCGGTCCAGTTCGTCTGGAATGTCCTAGAACAGGACGTTGGCAGCCATCTCTTGGACGTCCGGGAACGCACCGACGCCGCCACCAGCTTTATTCCACGCGTCCCGCATTCATCTGGATTGCTGAATGAACAAGTGACCGCGAACACGGAACTCGACGAGGACGACCACCGTGCTTATCGTCCTGACGAATGGTATGAGACCGGCTGGGAGAAAATCGACACACTTCGATTCCTCGAACGCGACGGCGATCGAACGCTTGCCCAGGCCGCCCTCCAGTGGCTTTTATACCATGAAGCGGTTGCCACCGTGACCCCCACGTTCCGCACCCACAGCGACATCGACGAATGGACCGCCGCGAGCGACGTCCCACCGCTTTCGGACGACGAGTATCGCCGCGTGCAATCGTTACACGCCACCAACTTCGGGATTGATCGCGACGATGGGATGGACGCCTTACGGTCATCTGTCGCCGGCCACGATATCCAATCGGCCGACATCGACAAGACATCCGCCGGCAGTTAACCCCACGCCTGGTCGCCCGGCAGCCGCCTGATGAGTTCCACAATGGGGTTATAGCTGTAGCACTCAGCATCCATATGGCCGTCGTTCGCGTAGTTTGGGGGACCGGATCAGGCCCAACAGCGATCGCCTCGTACGATGCGGCACTGGCGGCTGCAAACATCCACAACTATAATCTCGTGACCGTGTCATCGGTGATTCCCGCCGGGACAACCGTCAACGCCTGTGGAACTGCACCGGAACTCGGTCCGGCTGGCGAGCAACTCACGGTGGTTGAAGGCTGTGCGACACTGGAGCCAGGCGAGGCTGACCCTGCCGTCGCCGGACTCGGATGGGCACAGACTGCCACCGGGCTCGGCATATTCTACGAGACCGGTGGAACTAGGCCCGAACGCGTTCGTGAACAGATTGCACAGGGGTTAGCGGCTGGCCGCGAACTCCGCGACTGGGAGTTCGACGACGACGCCCGCCAGATCGTGACAGCCGCGACCACACCGGATGAATATACAACCGCGGTTGTCCTTGCCGTCTATGGGGACAGCACACCCGTGATGTGACTTCGGGTTACGTGATGGCTGTCGGCGGCCGACGGCTTTTTAGGACGGAGCCCTGTAGGCGGGACAACATCGAATGCACGGAAACTCACCCCATGATGGCCCACCACGGCCGGAGACCGATGGGACACATCGTCAATCGCTCCGTCGAAATCTCATGGATCTGACGGCCCGTACCCGCGACCTCCTTGCTGATGATTTCGTCGTTGGGGGCGAGATCACGGCGAATGATGACACGCTCCAGGCCACGGTCGCCGTTCAGCCGCCTGTCGGCCAAATTGTATCAACCGGGTTCCAGTATACCGCGGAGACACCCCCCGATGTCGAAGCCCTCGCCTTCGACCTCGCAGCTGGCGCGGTATTAGAAGCGAAACACGCTGACAGAGACGTCGCCAAAGCCGCACGGTGACATTCCTCTACCTCGATCACCGCGTTCACAGGGCAAAGAGGAGACGGACAGTGACGTAGGACAGCGATGTGCTTAAGCCCATTCCACAAGATATTATGAGTAGTGATCGTCGTCGCAACGACGAATTTCGAGGTCTATCACGGCGTCGTTACCGAACTCCGGGACCGAGATGTCCCGTTTACGACGCGGACGGCCGACGATCCATTCCCGGCGAATACGACGGTCGTTATCACTGGGCCGACGGACGACCAGCCGGCTGTCGATCCAGAGGTTGACGTCATCCAGGCCGATCCCGGTGCACCCCGCGAGGCAGTTGATGAAGCGATGGTTCTCCTCCGGGGTGGTGAGGGACGGATGGTCGTGGGTGTTGATCCTGGCGACCGGCCAGGGATTGCCGTACTCTCCGGTGATACGGTTGTGGGAGCGTTTCAGGTCCCGGCATCCGAGGCCGCGTCGGTCATCACCCGCGAACTTGAAGATGCAGCCGACCCCCTCGTCCGAATCGGTGATGGCGCCCGACTCAAAGGGACAGCCATCATTGAAGCCCTCTCGGATGTCCCGATTGAACTCGTCGATGAAACCGGTTCCACGCCGTATCTTGGGACGGGTGCTCGAGGGATGGGAGATGTGCTCGCTGCTGTCAATATTGCCCGTGTGGAAGGTGACGTGATTGACGACCGGGTGATCGAACCGACCGCCGGTGAATTACAGGCAATTAAAAATCAATCCCGTGAGATGAGTACTGACGATCGAACCATCACGGAAACGTTAGCGCGTCGAGTCGCTGTAGGCGACCTCTCGCTTGATGAGGCGCTCGATGAACACCGGCATGGCGACGCTCATGAGTGATCTGGGCCCGTCAAGTAGACTGCTTCAGCGCGCGTCACGACTTCACGAACGGGGATTTCCGCTTGGGCAGCCACCGCTTCGGCATCGTCATATTCAGTACTGACATCGTAGACGGTGCCGTCGGCATCGCGGGCGACTTTGACCGGGATTGAGTATGATTCGCCCGCGACATCAATCGTGACTGTTTCGATGTCACGGTCGGCTATCCAGCGATGACTCACGGCTGTCTCACGGATCCCTAATGTCCCCGTTGCCGTCGCGAGACGGTGGGCCACTGACTGGACATCTGCCGGGTCAACGACGACTTTCACGACATGCCCCGGCCTGGATTTCTTCATTGTTGCTGGGAGGATGGTGACATCGCGCGCCCCGGCTTCGATTAAGTGGGTTTGGAGACTACCAAGCGTTTCGGGGGTGGCATCATCGATGTTCGTCTCGAGGAGTCGAACGTCATCGCGCACGAGGCCTCGTTGGGTTTCACCGATGGTCGCTCGAAGCACATTGGGATAGGTATCGAACGATTTGCTGCCGGCACCGTATCCAGACGTCTCAACACGCAGTGGTGGAAATGACTCGACACCATCTGCAAAATGCGCGAGGATGGCGGCGCCAGTCGGCGTGAGTAGTTCAGTTTCAACGGGCCCGCCGTACAGCTCCCAATCGGCCGCCTCTGCAATGTTGATGACGGCCGGTGGGGGGACGGGATAGGTACCGTGACTCATAGTGACTTCGCCGCCACCGGTGGCGATAGGCGTCGTCACGACGTGGTCGACATCAAGATCGTCTACGAGGAGGGCCACGCCAGCGATGTCGGCGATGGCGTCGTCAGCCCCGACTTCATGGAAGTGGGTGTCCGCGAGGTCGGTGCCGTGGACGCGCGCTTCCGCCTCCCCCAAGAGGCGAAAGATGGCCATTGCATCGGCCTGCACCGTCGTTGGCAGATCCATCTCTTCGATGAGCCGTTGACACTCCCGGACCGTTCGGTGCGGCCCGTGACTGCCAGCCGCACGATCCGAATGGCTGTGGTCGGTGTCCGTCTGGCTGTCCATCTCGGTGGTGGCAGTGGAGTCTGTGTCAGCACCACCGGGTGTCGACTGGACATCAACAGCAGTGGCGTGAACCCCGTTTTTTGTGGTTTCGCTGAGGTGATACTCGATAGGGAGGGCGTCCGCCACTGGAGCGAGGACATCGACGTCAGCACCGGCAGCGAGAAGTGCTCCCAATAGCATATCTCCACTCGCTCCAGTTCGGCCGTCAAACGCGAGTGTCTGCATGTGAGAGCGTCGGGCGCGCGCGGCGAAAAAAGGGTGTGGTCCTACCCCCACCGTTTCTAGCATAAATCACATCCCTCAAGTCTGAGCCGCGACGACCAACGGGTCATTCGCCGTATCTGTCGGACGAATGTCAGCCGATTGTGGGCTGAGTGGCTTCGCGGAAACGTGATTGCGGCAAAAAACATATCTCTGGCCGTCCCCCAGTTTGGATATTGAAATGAATGAGGTACAACTGGAGGTGGCGAAAGCTTATCCCAACGACTCGGGGCGGGGCATTGCGCGGCTTGACCCGGATACGCTGCTACACCTGAAGCTCTCGCCGGGTGACATCATCGAGATTGAGGGGGCCGAAACGACAGCGGCGAAGGTCTGGCGGGCTGACCGACAGGATTGGAACACCGATACAGTCCGCATTGATGGATTTACCCGGCAAAACGCTGAGGTCGGGATCGGCGAGCGCGTCACGATTCGGAAAGCCGAAGCGACCAAAGCCGACCAGCTGGTGCTTGCACCGCCGGAAGAGGCATCCGTCCAGTTTGGCTCCGATGCGGCCGGGATGGTGAAACGCCAGATCCTCAAACGACCTGTCGTCGAACGGGACATTGTCCCCGTTATGAGTTCGACGAACCATCCCTTCATGCGGTCGCCGGGCCAGGCGATCCCGCTCATCGCTGTTGAAACCGAGCCGGACGGTGTCTGCCTTATCACTGAAGATACCGAAGTTGAGCTTCGGGAAGAACCAATTTCGGGCTTCGAGAAAACGGGCGGTGGCATCACGTACGAAGACATTGGTGGGTTACAAAACGAGATTCAGCGCGTCCGTGAAATGGTGGAACTCCCGATGAAACACCCCCAGATATTCAAGAAACTCGGGATTGAACCACCGCAAGGCGTGTTACTTCATGGCCCGCCCGGGACTGGGAAAACCCTCCTCGCGAAAGCAGTCGCGAATGAAACATCAGCGAGTTTCTTCTCGATTGCAGGCCCCGAGATCATCTCGAAGTACTACGGCGAATCCGAACAACAACTCCGCGAGATTTTCGAAGATGCCGGCGAGGAATCCCCAGCGATCATCTTCATCGATGAACTCGACTCAATCGCCCCGAAACGAGAGGATGTGACCGGCGAAGTTGAACGCCGTGTCGTCGCGCAACTCCTGACGATGATGGACGGCCTCGAATCCCGTGGGCAAGTGATCGTGATTGCGGCCACTAACCGCGTCGATTCCGTTGATCCGGCGCTCCGCCGACCGGGCCGGTTCGACCGTGAAATCGAGATCGGTGTTCCTGACGAAACCGGTCGCAAAGAGATCCTCCAAATCCATACCCGCGGGATGCCGTTAGCTGACGATGTCAGCCTCGATGATATGGCGGATGAAACCCATGGCTTCGTCGGTGCTGACATCGAGAGTTTGACCAAGGAAGCCGCAATGAAAGCATTGCGGCGATATCTTCCCGAGATCGATCTCGACGAGGAAGATATCCCGCCCAGCCTCATCGATCGGATGATCATCAAACGCGAAGACTTCCGCGGTGCCCTCAATGAAGTCGAGCCTTCGGCAATGCGGGAAGTTCTCGTTGAACTACCCAAGGTCTCATGGGAGGATGTCGGTGGCCTTGAGTCAGCGAAACGCCAGGTGAAAGAATCTGTGGAATGGCCGATGAACGCGCCCGAACGGTTCGACCGGATGGGGATCCATCCACCAGCCGGTGTCCTCCTGTATGGGCCGCCCGGGACCGGGAAGACCCTCATGGCGAAAGCCGTCGCTAACGAAACGAATGCCAACTTCATCTCGGTCCGCGGCCCACAACTCCTCTCGAAATGGGTTGGTGAATCAGAGAAAGCCATCCGGCAAACGTTCCGGAAGGCTCGCCAGGTGTCACCGACCGTGGTGTTCTTCGATGAACTCGATTCACTCGCACCCGGTCGGGGTGGTGACGCTGGCTCGAATGTCTCCGAGCGAGTCGTCAATCAACTCCTCACGGAACTTGACGGCCTCGAAGACATGGACGATGTGATGGTGATTGGGGCCACTAACCGACCGGATATGATCGACCCGGCGCTCATCCGGAGTGGCCGGTTCGACCGCCTCGTCATGATTGGCGAACCAGACACAGAGGGTCGCGAGCAGATTCTCCGGATCCATACGGATGAGACCCCTCTCGCCCCCGATGTCAGCCTGCGAGAAATCGCCGAAATCACTGACGGCTATGTGGGGTCAGATCTGGAAACGATCGCCCGCGAGGCAGCCATCGAAGCACTCCGCGATGACGAGGACGCAGAGGAAGTCGAAATGCGGCATTTTCGACAAGCACTTGATGCCGTTCGACCGACGATATCCGACGATATCCGCGATTACTACGACCAAGTCGAAGATCAATTCCGCGGCGGAACACCCGATGCCCGTCGGCAGGGCGGCCGCATCGGGTTCCAGTAACGCCGCGGTAGCCGCAGACAGCCGGGGCACCGTTGTTTGGTTCCCCTGTGTTTTCTCGTAGCGATCGACCGAAATCGTCATGTCCGCCCGTGGCTCTCAACCCGGGTAGTGGCTGGGTTTCGTCGAGTTCCGTGTCGATTCGTCGATGGGGTGTTGGCGCTGTGAGTTAATATATGAGTTCGTCGCTGTTTTCGACCATATAGAGGGTACGGGCGGCGATATTCACGGCATGGTCGCCGACCCGTTCTAAATCACGGATCGTTAAGAGCAGGCGGGACACGTCTTGCATGAGGGCTTCGATGTCGGCTTCTGATGATTCGTTGTCGATCTCTGTCTCGATGAGGTCACGGACGACTGTACTGGAGGCCTGCTCACACATCTCGTCGACATCATCATCCCGGTCGTTGATCGCATAACAGGCAGTGGCATCTTTTTGTTCGTATGCATCCATCGCGTCCTCAACCATTTCGGCAACCGCTTCGCCGATGCCTTGGACGTCGACGTCGGGATAGAGGTCGCGTTCTGCTTGGAGGGTGTAATCGCCGAGGTTGGTCGCGAGGTCGGCAACGCGTTCGAGGTCGGTTATGATTTTGAACGAGGCGGCAATGAACCGGAGGTCACCCGCAACTGGTTGTTGGAGGGCAAAGAGGTCGATACAGTCCTGTTCGAGTTCGAGATAGAGGGTGTTGATTTCGTGGTCGCCTTCGATGACTTCGCGTGCCAGTGAGTGGTCTTTGGTCTCAAGCGCGCGGAGCCCCATGCGGACCCGTTCGAGGACGATTTCACTCATAAAGAGGACGTTTTCACGAAGGTCGTTGAGCTGCTCTTGGTACCCTTTCCGTGCCATTGGTGTTTCCTATTGTGACGTTCGGGAAGCGATTGTTTGATTCTTCGGGACAGGAGGTTCCACGGTCGATAGTCAAGTTACCCGAATTTCCCGGTGATATACGCTTCGACGCGGTCGCTTTCCGGGTTTTCGAACACGATTTCTGTATCGTTGAATTCAACGAGTTCGCCACCGGTGAGGAAGACACCGGTCTTATCGCTAATTCGGGCTGCTTGCTGCATATTGTGGGTGACGATAACGACCGTGTATTCGGCCGCGAGGTCGTCAATGAGATCTTCGATCTTTGAGGTTGCGACGGGGTCAAGTGCTGAGGCCGGTTCGTCCATCAAGATGACTTCTGGGTCGGCGGCGATCGCCCGGGCAATACAGAGTCGTTGTTGTTGCCCGCCGGATAGCTCGAGGCCAGAGGAGTCAAGTTGGTCTTTCACTTCATCCCAGAGCGCTGCGTTCTTCAACGCCTCCTCAACTCGTTCATCGATGTCGCTGTCATAGCCTTGGATTTTCAAGCCGTATGCTACATTGTCATAGATGCTCTTTGGGAACGGATTGGGTTTCTGGAATACCATCCCGATTTTCCGGCGGAGCGCAACGGGATCAACGTCGGCATCATACACATTTTTACCGTGAAAGAGGAGATCTCCGTCGACACGGGCGGTCTCGATGAGGTCGTTCATCCGGTTGATACACCGAAGAAACGTCGATTTCCCACAGCCTGATGGCCCGATGAGGGCAGTCACTTGGTGTTCTGGGATCGACATGGAAATATCGTTTAACGCCTGCGTCTCGCCGTACCAGACGCTGATATTCCGCGATTCAACGATCGTAGGTCCGGGCTCGCGATCGGTTGAGTCCTCAAGGCCGCTCGCGGGTGTGTCTATGAGCGATTCTGTATCTGTCACAGGTTCAGTAGTGTTCTCGGAACTCATTGTCGTTGTGTTTCGTAATGGTTGCGGATGAATATCGCCGCCGCATTCATGAGGAGGAGCACCGTCAGGAGAACGACAATCCCGGCGGCAGCGATATGTTGGAATTCGGGTTCCGGGTGGCTGGCCCAATCAAATATCTGCATCGGCATTGCGCTAAATGGCCCGAGCACCGAATACGGTGGCGTGAACATCGTCGTCGCCGCCCCGACCATGAGAATCGGGGCCGTCTCCCCGATTGCCCGTGATAAGGAGAGGATTGTCCCCGTCATAATCCCTGGTGTCGCCGCCGGAAGGACAATGTCGCGGGTGACTTCCCATTTGGTTGCGCCCACACCATACGCCGCTTGCCGCTGTGATTCCGGGACCGCGCGGATGGCCTCTTGGGCGGAGACAATGACAATCGGGAGGATTAACAGTGTCAGTGTGAGCGCGCCAGCGAGGAGACTCGCCCCGAGGTCTGCAGCACGCACAAACAACGCGAGGCCAAGCAATCCATATACAATTGAGGGGACACCGGCGAGATTTGCGATGTTTGCTTCGATGAATCGGGTGAGTCGATTCTCAGGGGCATATTCCTCAAGGTAGATCGCCGCGCCAACACCGATAATCACCGTGAATACAGCAGTCAACGCGATTAGGACGATGGATCCCACGAGCGCTGGCCAGATCCCGGCACCGCGGCCTCCTTCAAGATAGCTTTCGACGAATGGCGACGGTGGATACGTGAGGAATGTAAGGTCGATCCATCCCCAGGCTTCGACGACAACATCCCAAAGGAGGAGGATGAGCGCGACAATCCCGACAAGAGTTGAGGCAAAACACAACGCGACGAACGCACGACCAATCTGTCGTTTTCGAGCGAGGTCGCCGGCGGCATCAAGGCCGTCAAAGTAGTCTGCATTGTCAGCTGCCATTATTCATACTCCTCCCTGTAGCGTCGCCGAATCCATTGACTGACGATGTTCATCGCGAGGGTCATCACGAAGAGCGTCAGGCCGACGGCGAACAACGACCGGTAGCCGATCGAGTTGACAGAAACATCCCCGGTCCCGATCTGGACCATGTACGCGGTCATCGTTTGGATTTCTTCGAACGGATTCGTCGTGATGTTCGGCCGCATGCCGGCCGCGAGTGTGACCGCCATCGTTTCGCCGATGGCCCGCGAGATAGCCAAGACGTAGGAGGAAAGAATCCCGGAGAGGGCAGCGGGGACGACAACGCGCGTTGAGACTTCGAATTTGGTTGCGCCGAGCCCGTAGCCGGCCTGCCGGAGGTCATCCGGGACGGCGGACATGGCGTCTTCGGACAGCGACGAGACCATGGGAATGATCATAATTCCAACGACGATGGCGGCGGATGCGGCGTTGAACGTCCCGGTTTCGGGGAAGACTCGTTGAAGGTAGGGGGTGATGAATGAGATGGCGAAAAATCCGTAGACGATGGTGGGGATCCCGGCGAGGATTTCCAGTGTTGGTTTGACGACTTGTCGGATGCGGCGGTCGGCATATTCCGAGAGGTAAATGGCGGTGAGTGTCCCTACCGGGAGGGCGATGATGGCTGATCCGACGACGATCATCATCGTTCCCCAGACGAGCGGGAGCACGCCGAAGCTCCGCGGTTGCACGCGAGGCGACCAGACAGTGCCCGTGAGGTACTCGCGTATTGAGACTGCCGCGAAGAAATCGATCGACCCGGAAAGAAGGATGAGGATGATCCCGAGGGTGGTGAGAATCGTGATGGACGCACACGCGAAGAAGACGCCTGCGGCGATACTGGTCATCTGGTCGCCGACGTCGTCGGTGATGTCGATACTCATTGAACCTCCTCGATGGCGGCTTCGAGCTTGTTACGACTGGTCGTGACCGTTTCATCGGGTAGGGCAAAGTAGCCGACTCGTCGGGCAGCCCACTGTGTCCATGTCAAGTCGTCCGTCGGATCTGCATACCCGTGTTCGACGGCGCGATCGAGTGTTTCCTGATCGATTGATTCGAAAAAGAACCGGGTAAACGCGCGTACTTCCTCTCGGGTGAGTTCTGACGGCTTGATGTACATGTACATCTCCCGGGAGAGTGGTTGGTAGGTGTTTGCTTCGACGTTACTACGGGTTGGTTTTGTACACCCGGAGCCGTCGTCGACTCCGAGGAGTTTCAGGTCGTCTTCATTTTCATAATAATAGCTTGCGCCACCGAAGCCGAGGGCGTGTTCGTCACCTCGGACGCCGCGAACGATGACGTTGGTATCGGGACTGGCCGAGTAATCGTTCCGGACGTTGGCGACTTCTCCGGTCACTGCCTCTGTGAAGTAGTCGAACGTTCCGGAGGCGGTGTCTCGCCCGAACAGTTCAATTTCTTCCTCCGGGAACGCGGGGTCGTCGGGCCGGATATCTCGCCATGTTTCCACTGATGACCCGGATTCCCAGATCTGGCCGAGTTCTTCGACGGTGAGACAGTCACACCAGTCATTCGCGGGGTTTACAAAAACCGCTATGCCGTCGCGGACAATCTGGAGTTCGACAAAGTCTATCCCGTTGGTGCGACAGGTGGATTGTTCGCTGTCTTGGATACTTCGACTGGCGTTTTGGATATCTGTTTCGCCGACACAGTATTTTTGGAAGCCTGCGCCGGTCCCGGAGCCGCTTATTGGGATTCGGACGCGGTTGTTCCGCCATTGGAATTCTTCGGCGATAGCGGCACTGTGGGGGAGGACGGTGTCGCTGCCATCGATCCGGATTTCTCCAGCGAGACCACTATCCGTTCCGCGGACGAGACAGCCGGACAGGGCAGTGATTCCCGCGATGCTGCCGGTGAGCAGTGCCCGTCTGGAGACGGGATAGGTGTCGCACGCTCGTCCGGTCACCATTGTGTATGTTGCCCTGTGCCGGACCTAAGTATTCCACTATGTGAACTATATAGATATATGTTCGTGACCGGTTGTCGCACCATAGAGTTACACCAAAATGGGTTAAATACGCGATTCAGGGCGTTATTCGGGTTTTATTGGTTTCTCTGAGAGGTCTATATATTCCGGTATCAATTTATAGCTTGATTCATGTAGGTGGTGTATGGAGACCCGGAAGGTACAGGTCACGGGTGGATCTACGTATACCGTTTCATTGCCCAAAACGTGGGCCACTGACAACGATGTGGGTCCCGGGAGTGTCGTTGAGTTTTACCCGGAGGACGAAGCATTACTGCTGACGCCCTCAAGCGACACTGAAAAAGTCGAAGGCACACTCGATATTTCCGGGTTGACCGGCGATGAACTGACCCGGGCTGTTGTCACGATGTATGTCAGCGGTTTCGATATCATAACGCTTGAAACTGGCCAGGTGAGCGCTGCCCAACGGCGGACTATCCGGGAAGCCACACAGGGCCTTGTCGGCCTCGAGGTCATAGGGGAAACCTCAGAACGGGTCCGACTCCAAGATTTATTGGATTCATCTGAGTTGTCGATGCACAACGCGATCACACGGATGCGTCTAGTCTCGACGACGATGCTCGCCGATGCGGTCACCGCGCTTTTGACTGACGACGATGATCTTGCCGCCGATGTTGTCCAACGAGATGATGATGTCGATCGGCTCTGGTCGATGGTTTCTCGCGTGTTTCGGTCAGTGCTTCGAGACCCGTCGGCGGCGACAACCCTTGGCCTCGATCGGGAGACGTGTTTTGACCTCCATTCGAGTGCCCGCCAACTCGAACGGATTGCCGATCACGCCGCAAAAATCGCGACACATGCCGAGGTTCTCGGGAAACCGCCCGATGATGCAGCGACAGCCATAGAGGGTCTCCACGCGGAAGCAGCTGAAATCATCGACGTGGCGATGGATGCTCTCTTGGAGACCGATTCTGACCGGGCCACCCAGTTGGCGAACGATGCCCGCCAACGGATATCTGATATCGATGCTCTTGCCCGTCAGGTTGACGACCAGATCCGGGAACTTGACCCCCAGCAAGCCCAACTCCTTGGGCTTGTTGTCGATTCATTGTCACGAAGTGCGGACTATGGCGGGAACATCGCCGAAACTGCGCTCCAAAACGCCGCCCCAAAACCATAACCAAACGCAGTGACACTGCCTCTCCTTTCTGGCCGCAACAGGACGATGCTTCGGTGAATTCGAAGTGCCACTACAATGGGCGACGGGTGTTTTTTGGATTCGCCGCGGTATGCAGCGGTATGGTGACGGAACTCAAGGAGGGGGTCTGGCAAATTGAATGCACTGGTGTGAACGCATATCTGGTTGCGGACACGGAGGGATTGACACTCATTGATACCGGGACGCCATTCGATAAAGGCACGCTACGGGATGGTATCGAGTCAGCCGGCTTTCTCCTCGGGGACCTCTCGCGAATCTTAATCACGCATTTTGACATTGATCACGTCGGGACAGCAGCGAAACTCGCCCGTGAAACGCCGGTATACGTCGGGCAGGCGGATGCAGACCTGGTGAGTGGTATTCGACGCCCAAGAATGTCCCTCCCGAAAGGCCTCTCACAACTCCTGACACGCCCATTTATTCGGAGTGTTTCAACCAGTCGGATTGAGCCGGTCGAGGATGGTGAGACGATCGGAGGTTTTACAGCATATCAGGCTCCGGGGCATACACCCGGGCATACCGTGTATATTCATGCTGACATGTCGGCAGCGTTCTTGGGTGATTTGGTCGTCGAACGGGATGGGGTGCTCCATCAGTCACCCTGGTTTCTGTCGGCGGATACGACGCAGGTAGCCGACAGTATCCGTGATGTAGCTGCTCGTGCGCCAGATTTTGAGGTCGCTGCGATGGGGCATGGGAATCCACTCCGGTCTGGTGGCAGCCAGCGGTTTCGAGCATTCGCTGAGTCGTTGCCGTAACCGCGACACAGTTTTTGTCGTTCCAAACACAACATTATTCCATGGACGATGAACGCATCTCAACCCCACCAAGTTGGACCGAAACCGATTACAACTCCGATCGGCCCGATGTCCGCCAAGCCAAACAACCCGCCATATTCGACCATGACTCTGGGGATATCACCGTCTTCGTCAGACCAAATGACCCCGGGCAAACCAACACGTGGCGCATCGAACTTGCTGCCGGCTCCCATACCAATTTCGACACTACCACACCGCTCAAAGAAGACATCGACGACCGAGCAACCGCGATCGAATACGCACAAACCGTGATGGACACCATCCACACGACCGGTCTCCCTGCGACACCTGCGTCACTGGCCGACACCCTCAGCGACACCTAGACAATCTCATCCGCAACCGTCGCCGGATCCAAGACGTCCGGATCAATGATATGGCCGGCTTGGCCTTTCACGAACTCCGGGACCGCATCGCGACAATACATCACGATTCGAACCTCCGGATTGAGGTCTTTCGCAATCGGGACCGCCGTCGCCAACCCAGCATCGGTAATAACGAACGTATCCGCCTCAACAATCCCCGCCTCCTCAAGCGCAGGCCGATTGGCCGTCCCCGCAGCCTGCCTGACAACAGCTCCGCGTGCCTCCAGTGCATCCCCTACGCCATCTGGATCACCACCAGCAACGACGACTTCACTCATACTCGATCGTTGCCGGTGGCTTGTGCGTGACATCATACACCACACGCGCGACATTATCCAGCGTCCCGGTGATCCGCGATTGGATGCGTTGCAGGGTGTCCCAGTCAACCTCCTGGGCGCGAGCTGTCATGCCATCACGCGATTCGACTGCGCGGACGCTCACAACCCACCCGTGGACCCGATTATCGCCTTTCACCCCGGTTGCTTTCCCTAACACTGCGGCGAGTGCTTGCCAGGGGTCATACGACTGGAGTTCTTCCTCGACCACATGGTTGGCTTCTCGAGCAACCGCCAGTTTTTCATCAGTCACCTCACCAAGCACCCGGACAGCCAGCCCCGGGCCTGGAAATGGCATCCGTTCCGAGACGACCGCCTCGAGGTCGAGCGCTCGAGCCACTTCTCGCACCTCATCCTTATACAGATCCCGCATCGGTTCGACGATTCCATCGAAATCGACTACATCCGGTAGTCCACCGACGTTATGATGGGATTTGATCGTTCCCTCAGATTCGATCCGGTCGGGATATATCGTGCCCTGGACGAGATATTCAGCCTCTACCTCCCGTGCGACCCGTTCAAATTCACGGATAAACTGCTCACCGATGACGTGCCGCTTTTCCTCCGGATCGGTGACCCCTTCCAATGCAGAGAGGAATGCGTCCTGCGCATCCACTATCCGGAGATTCTCCATGTACACGAACGTCTCCCGGACTTTCTCCGTTTCCCCTTTCCGCATCAACCCGGTATCCACATAGACCGGCGTGAGTTGCTCACCAACCGCTTGATATGCAAGTGCCGCTGCTGTCGATGAATCAACACCCCCTGACAACGCAATCACGGCGTGCGCATCACCAATTTCCTCACGAATCTCGGTGATGGCTGTTTCAATGAACGCCGCGGTATCGACCATCAGGCGGCAACCTCCTCGGTATCAGAATCGGTCGCTTCCAGAATTGATTCGACGAGTGCAACAAACGGCGGCGACGCTCGCCCAGGCCGCGAACGGAACTCAGGATGGAACTGGGTGCCAAAGAAAAACTCGTGGTCTGGGAGTTCTAAAATCTCCATGCGGTTGTCGGCCCGCCCTGAAAACACCATCCCGTGTGCTTCCATTGTGTCGATATACTCCGGATTGACCTCATATCGGTGACGGTGCCGCTCAATACACGACGTATCCGCATAAATCTCGTTCGCCAGCGTCCCTTTCTGAATCTCGGTTTCATGCGCTCCCAGCCGCATCGTGCCACCCATATCTTCGACTTCGTATTGTTCGGGGAGGATATCGATGACCGGATCCGGGGTTGGTTCTTCCATCTCCGTTGAATGAGCATCCGTAAATCCACAGACATTCCGGGCGAATTCCACCACGGCCATCTGAAAGCCAAGACAGAGCCCCAAGAAGGGGACATCATGTTCACGCGCATACCGAATCGCGTCGATCTTCCCCGCAGTCCCTCGAGCGCCGAAGCCCCCGGGAACGATTATCCCATCCGCCCCTTCGAGCCGTGAGGC
>CAZSSY010000034.1:20243-30767 GCA_964609565.1 uncultured Natronomonas sp. | reverse complement strand
TGAATCTTAGAGAAGGAGATATCTAATATTATTTTATCGATTTCTCTCGAAATAAATCTAGTTCATCTCACGGATAGCGGTACCTAGTTACACATTAGCTACATAATTCTAAACTATTATCATGTAACCTGTTATTGATGACTTCAAATCCGCACACCGTTAAAGTTGCATCAAAAAATTTGTCATCCAGATGGATTCTGCTAGATCTTCGAGATTTGTAACAGCTGGTCGGGACGCCGAGGTGGATGAAAGATATCCTATTTCAATAGTGAGGAGGATGAGAAATATATCAAACGTATTGGACTCAATACTCTATTTACTATGATCCATAAATTGAAGCCGATTATTATATAATAATTGTCGATATACTATGTGTTAGAATTTACATCATATTCTATATAATAACGCCAAAATATTTATCTTATTTCATGTACTCATTTAATCTCAGTACAATATGTCGTTGGTGTGCACCTTGTGCACTCCTAGCTGCGAGGATTACTTCCGGCGGATCCATTCCCTCTTTCGTAAACAATCAATACGTAAAGAATCAACATCAAATTTTTTCAATGCATATCATAATCACCTGTTCCCGATGTCACTAACTTAATACAAAATAATCTTTGGAATATTGTAATATAATTATGATAATATATAATATTTGGTTTCAGATAGAAGTTGTTATATCATTGATCTGGTAGGAGCTCGTGATACGAATGGGTTGTATACAAATTATAAAATTTCGAGATTACATTGAAATTTGAAAAGAATATATTCTATCCAATCATTACTAATTAAATAATATTATTTGAACAATGTCACAGGCTGAGACAGATCTTCATTGGTCCCCCGCTACGATGGCGCTGATCCCAAACAAACGGCATCTGGAGACAAGACACACGGCTTGTTCCTCATTCGCTATCGGTTAACTGTATAGAGAGCAGCTCACGAAAGCATCGCGGAGTCAAACAGAAATATATCTATCCGCATAAAAAATCACCCGGGTCAAATTAAGATCGGCATCTAAGAGGCTCCATTTTCTTACAATCTCCTCGTGATGGACGTCGATATTACTACGGTCTTTGGCCATCCACCCCGTATATGGTTGATCCGACGATCGGTTTGAAACTCCCGACAACCGGCGACAGCCCCAGCCACCCCGATTCCATGTCAGCTGGTGCGTGGGGAGACCGCGCCGAAGAGTTGGGGTATGACTCCATCTGGATGAGCGAAGGCTGGGGACATGACGTCCTCATCTCACTCGCTGAAATCGCCCTCCGAACCGAAACCATCCGGTGTTGTACGGCCATCGTGAACACCTACTCACGGACCCCGCCCGTCCTGGCGATGGCTGGCGCAACACTCCAACACCTCTCAGATGGTCGTGCGGTCCTCGGGGTTGGCCCGAGTCATGCTTCGACCATCGAGACGCTCCATGGCTTGGACTACGAGCGACCCGTCAGGCGCACCCACGAAACGATCGAACTCATCAAGGAACTCACCGGCAGTAGTGACGAAATCACCTACCATGGCGACCTGTTCCACGTCGACAACTATCCCGGATTCGATACGGAGGTACCGGTTTATAATGCCGCACTGGGCGAAGCAAACCGGCGAGCCACCGGGCGGGTCGCGGACGGCTGGCTCCCATACCTCTTCCCCGTATCCGCCCTCAACGATGCCTTCGATACCATCGCCGGAACAGCCCGCGCTGCTGGACGTGATCCCAACACCATTGATGTGGCACCACAGATACTCGCTGCCGTCAGCGATGATCCCGAGGAAGCCAAAGATCCAATCCGTGGCTATATCGCGACCTACATCGGGAAACTCCCAAACTACCGGCAGGCCGTCGCCCAGTGGTATCCAGAGGAAAGTGACGCCATCGCTAACGCGTGGAATAGCGACGAGCTTGAAGCAGCGAAAGCAGCCGTCACCGACGACTTAGTCTCCGATCTCGCCGTAGCCGGCACACCCGACACTGCACAAGATCAGCTCGCCGAAATTGTTGATACCTCGATTGTTGACTGTCCGATTGTGTATGTGCCTCGCTCGATGTCTGCCCGCGGTCGAGACCGGACGATCGAAGCTCTCAAACCAGCGAATATATAGGCTTCAATTGGATTCCTACCGTCGAGCTATCATTCGAGGCGATCGGTGCCGGTGATACTCTCGTCATGGCTGAATCCAAAAGTACGGGGACTCACAAAGCAGCATTCCAGGAATACTCTTCGACCGCCCGATCGATAGAATCGAGGAGGCGATACCATCAGGATTCATCTCACCACGTATAGCGCTACAGGCAAAAGCACATGTCCGATTCTCGTTGCTCAGATTTCTGTGAGATACTCACACCTCCTTTGATTATCGAAAAGGAGAATGGCTGGTTAGTCGTCGCTCGTTATTTCGGCACTGCATTCGAGGTTTCGATGGGGACACCACTGACAGTGGTCTCCCGCCGTGTACTCGTCGTAGCTGCTTGCGTTGGCAGCTTCGAGTCGATCTCGAATCTCATCTCGAGCCTCGGTGAGGGCGTCGTCGGTGAACACTCGCGTGTCAACGGCTGGACCGACCGCACCGACGTAGGCGTAGCCCGCGGTCGTAATCGGGTCGTCAAACAGCTCTTGGCAGGCGAGGAGATAAATCGGGAGTTGGAGATCCGAGTCTAGTGATCGCTCGGTTTGGGTTGCTTTGTAATCAATGACGACGCGGTCACCGTCGGGCCGCCGACAGACTGCATCAATCTTCCCGACGATCGTTTCACCAGCAATATCGAGTTCAAACGCGCGTTCAGCAGCCAGGACATCCCAGTCAGCAACCTCACACTCGAAGTATCGGTCGATGCAGTCGTCGACTTGGGATAGTGCGTCTTCGTGGCCGCGACTGGCTGCGAGCTGACGGGCAATCGCTCGCCAGTCCTCAACAGCATCAGCGTCCCGCTGTACTGCCCGTTCGGCGGTCTCATGGAACAACACCCCAACAATCCGTTGGGACACACCCGCCTCACCTGAGTTCTCTTGTGTCGGTACTGGGTCGTCGTAGGCGCGAACCACGTAGTTGAGGTAATGCTGGCGAGTGCAGGTTTCGAGTGTGTCGAAGGCGGTGTAGCTGTGGCGGCGTTGGAGCTGCGGCTCATCGACCGGCGCCAGCTGGTCGGGGTCGACAGCGAAGCGGTCTGAAGCGGTCTCTGCTAATTCGCCGTCGAGCACTGCTCGCGCCAGGTCGAACACTCGCTCGCGGGCTTCGGTCCTCGTGAGGTCTTGGCCGTCGTCGGTGGCGGCGGTTCGATTTGCTGTGTCGACCGGTTGGGCGAGCGTGTCGGTCACATCGACGGCCGACGGGGGGAGACTCGATTGGATCGTCTCCCAAATGGGGAACAACACCCCAGTTGCGGACCACGGGACTGCATCACCGACCACCGTCTCTATTGTCTCAATCGACATCGTCTCGTCGTCCTCGCCATCATCGTCGCCGGTTTCGTCGTCGTGGCGGCCGACCATGATGAGGTGGTCTGCTGCCCGCGTGATCCCGACGTGGAGGAGTCGGCGGGCTTCCTGGAGGTCTCGTTGGACGAAATCCGCATCCAGCGGGTTAGATACGGTGACGGCGTGTTCGAACTGGTCGTACGGCCGAGCGCGGGGGCTCCATTCGTCGGCTTCCAGCCGGGGGAGGATGACGACGGGGAACTCGAGGCCCTTGCTTTTGTGGATGGTCATGATGGAGACGGCCGCTGCATCCGGCTCGGGCTGGTCTTCCATACTCCGTGTCGAGCCCTCGGCGATCGAGCCATGCCGAGAGAGGTACTCGACGAACGCTCCTGACAAGTCTGGCTCGATCGGTCCGTCTTCGAACGAGGCGATGAGGTTATCGAACTGTTCGACATCGCGGCGTTCCTGGGCGGTGAGGAACCACTCGAGGTTCAACCGGTCTTTCAACTCCCGATACAGCCGCGAGAGCGAATACGACGACTTGACCGTCCACAACGCGGAGAGATCCTCCCGCGCCCGCATGACGGGGTCGGGGTCGACGAACACCTCCCGCGGCAGGGTGAGTAACGCCTGCTTGAGAGATTCCGACTCCTCGTCGGTGTTCAACTGCCGGAGGTCGTCCTCGTGGAGTCGGTATCGCATCCGGAGGAGGCGGTTCAGACTGACTTCAGCGCGGGGATCAGCGATCGCTTTCAGGCCGGCCACCACCGTCTCGACACCGATGGACTCCCCAGCCAAGTCCCCGGCGAGTTCATACGGGATGCCGCGTGCTCGGAGTTCCTCGACGATCGGTGTCGCATGCTTTTTCTTCCGGACCAACACCGCGACATCACCCGGTGCGTACGACCCCTCCGTGTGGTCGGTTTCACCATTCAGGAGCCGGGTTATCGCATTCCCAATCTGGACAGCCTGCCCCCCACCCGTTTCTTCTTCGTCTTCGTTTTCGTTTTCGTCGTCACCAGCTCTGTCGTCGCTGGCTGTTCCGGTGATGGTGAAGACTCCCGTGGATGCGTGCTGATTGTTGCCATGCGCTGTGAGTGTCTTGGTGCTGCCGCGGTCGTCGAGGTCGGTGAGGGCGTTGTTGGCGAGGTCCAAAATCGGTTGGCGCGACCGGAAGTTCGTCTGGAGGTGTTGATCTGTGATGTCGGGGTAGGTGTCGGTGAGTCGCGGCCCGATATTGTCGCTGTTCGCCCCCCGCCACTCATAGATTGCCTGATCGTCATCCCCAACCACGAACAACCGCTCATCCACCGCGAGCTGCCGCACCAGATCGAACTGGATGGTATCCGTATCTTGGAACTCATCACAACACACATACTCGTGTTGAGCGGTGATCCAGTCGGTGATCGACTCATCGTTAAGGATGGCGAGGGTCTCCAACACCAGATCGTTGAAATCTAGGAGATTTTCCTCCCGTAACCGACGCTGGTAGGCATCGTAGCCAGCAACAAGGTCCGAGACCGCCTGACACCGCTCAATGAACGCAGCGAGGTTCGATGGGAGGTCATACTCGAGCGGTGGCATCCCTGTTGGGGCGTTCCCGTAGGACCCGAACAGATACGCCGGCAGTTTCTGGGCGGCCGGGATCTCCTCGGCAATAATCGCCTCCGCGTTCGCCTCGAAGAACGCATCCAGCCCGCCGCATACCTCCCGCATCGCGGACAGATACGCAGCGATATCACCTTCCACCCCCTCGCTTCCGAGGCCGTCGTGTTCGTCTGCAAGCACGGTCTCGAATGCAGCTAGCCCGCGACGGATTTCGTCGAACCTCTCCGCTGACATCGAGCGCCAATTGACGCGGAGATGCGTCTCAACCCCCTCGTTGATTCGATCGACGATGCCGTCCAGTTCAATGAGTCGGGCAGGCGGTTCGAGATACGTCCGGACGGTAGCCGGGCGGATGCCGGCCCGCTTCATCACCTGGATAAAGTCCAGTAACCGATCGGCCGCATCCTTTGCATACACGGTATCGGTGTAGATATCTGGATTCGTGAAGCGGTAGGGGACCGCATCGAGCACGTCGTACACGATGGCGAGGCGGTCGGCGTCGGTCGCCACCTCATACCGGGGATCGATATCAGCGTGATAGGCGTACTCTTGGAGGATTTCATGACACACCGCATGATACGTATACGCCTGGATGTCCTGGCCGGCCGGCCCGACTTTCTCGACGAGTTTGCGCTGCATCGCGTCGGCGGCCTTGTTCGTGAACGTCAACGCGAGAATCCGGTCCGGCGGCGTCCCCGCCTCGATGAGTCGCTCGATCTTCCGCACCATCGTGAACGTCTTCCCCGTCCCCGCCCCAGCCAACACCCGCATCGGATACGCATCGGACTCAATGACCTGTCGTTGAGACCGAATCGGCGTCGGCTCCCCACCACCCCCACTCGCCGCCGGGTCTGGGGGCTGATCGTTACTCATGGATCTGCACCGCCTCCGCGAGATACTCCCCGCACATTCCATTATAGGCACATTCCTCGCAGGCGTGCTCGGTGATGTCGTCCCACCGTGTCGGCTCGTACTCGCCGGCGACAATCCCCTGATAGGTCTCCTGGATCAACGCCCAAATCTCATCCTCATACGCCCGATAAATCCCCCCGACATCTCGCTCCGCCCCCTCGACATCAACCTGGATGCCATCGATATGCCGCTCACGATTCGTGGAGGCGAGGAGGCCGTAGAACGTGAACTCCACGTCCATCCCGGCGTCATACGCCGAGAGGTTTTTCGCCCCCTCGATATACGTTGCTGCCTGAAACACACTCTTGAGCTTCCCCGCGATATACTCATCTCCCGCCCGATGGGCCGGGATATCCTCGGCTGAGGGACTACTAATTAAATTCCGGAGTGAGCCTTTATAGTCGATGACACAGACCCCCTCGTCCGTCCGGACGATATTATCAGCCCGCCCGACCAGGTACGCCCCGCCCCGGCTGCATTCGAGCCACTCCTCAGTCCCAATTGAATTCCGCACGTGCGTAATGCCCACATCCGCGAAATACGCGGCGATCCCCGCCCGGGTGACGTCTCGATCGTAGACGTACTGGGCGTCGGAGACGTACTCCGACCGCGACGTCTCCTCGTCCCACCGCTCATCCACCCGCTGGCGGGCAGCCGCCCGGATCTCCGCGTCATCCATCCCAGGATTGTCAGCCACGATGTGACAGACGTCTTCGATGACGCCATGATAGACCAGGCCCCGGTCGAGGTACCGTCGGGATTCCTCCGGCGTCTCAACCCCCCACACTTTGTCGTATTCATACTGGCGTGGACACGTGGCATACACCGCCAACCGGGACGGCGAGATCCGGCGAGGGTCCGCCGACGCATCGGTGCTACTCACGCGCCACCGCCCCCGCAGCGAAAGCCACACGAGCCCGAATCGCCTCAACTAAATCTGGCGGTGGATCCGCCGCAAGCACCCCCTGTATCGCCGCAAAATCAGCTTCTACCTCCGCGATCTCAACGGGCTCGCGGACGACTCCACCGCGTTTGACGTCCTCGAACGCCGACTCAACACCATCCAACGCAAACCGGACGGCCTCCCCGTAACTATGGATTGCATCGTGCTCAATCCGCTCCAGCTCCCCGAACGCCTCGTCGATCGCAGCAAGAAACCGCGACGGTTGGAGGTGCTGGCCAGACGTTGCATCGGTTCGATACGTCCCGAAATACAGCCGGTCGGCGGCAGCCCGAGCCCCAACCGCGAGCATCCGCCGGTTCAACGCCGCATAATACGCATGGAGCGGCCGCGAGCCCGCCTCCTCCACAAAGGCAAACGTCTCCTCGACATCCGTGGCGTCGGGTGTAGAGAATGCTGGGTACGCCGGTAATTCCTGGAGATGCGGCGTCGGGAACAACGCGTTAAACCGCTGCTCAGCCGGATACTCCCGATCCACCACCCCAACGAGGAACACGACTGCCCGTTCGGCATTCTTCACCACCCGGACCGCATCCACCAATACACCATCCTCGGGGAGTGACACATCAGAGGCGACCTTATCCGATGTCGCCCGCTGCATCTCCCGTTCCATACCCGCACAGAACGTCTCCCAGGAGGCATCGAGTCGATCCGACCGATCAATCGCGGCTGCCAACGACCGGATCGCCCTGACATGGTCGAACTGCGTCTTGACCGTGAGCGGCTCCCCCGAATCAGCGA
Organism: uncultured Natronomonas sp.; assembly: GCA_964609565.1. Lineage (GTDB taxonomy): Archaea > Halobacteriota > Halobacteria > Halobacteriales > Haloarculaceae > Natronomonas. The sequence goes on along the minus strand of CAZSSY010000034.1, from coordinate 23,120 downwards.
TCCGATGCTTGAGATCAGTTTCAAGCAGCCACTCGTCCACCCCGGCCGAGAGATCCCCCTCCCGGCCCTGCCTGGCAACCGTATCGAGGAACTCTTCCGTGAGGTTTGGGATGCGGCTCTTGAGGATTCGGCGGGCACGCTCCTCGGACCAGCCGCCGTCTCCATCGGTCGTGTCCGTTGTCTGGCGGTGACACCAGCAGCCGAGTGCGTACAGTTCACGGGCAGCAGGGTCGTGTTCCAGCCCGCTCACCGTCGCCGACGCCACGGGAATCCCAGCCGACCGCAGCCCCTGGAGTGTCTCGGTAATCGGGGCATTCACGTCCCGGAGCACAACCGCCATCTCATCATACGGGATGTCTTCGACGCGCCGTAACCGCTCGATCTCTTGGGCCACCCCGAGGACTTGCTCCATCACCGTCTCACCCTTGATCACTGCGACGTCGCCATCCGGTGGGATCGCCGGGACGTCACCGGTCGCCAGGAACGACGCAACCGCCGCCGGCAGCGACGACGCCACAGCCTCACCCGACACAGGAGGTGTCGACGGCGAATCCGACATCCCAGGGGTGTGGTCGGTTACGTGGCCGGGTTCGTTCCACGTTCGTTGGATGGCGCTTTCTGCTTCGGCGACACACACCAACTCACAGCCGTCCGTCAGTCGAGCGAGATACGTCCGGTCAATCGGCGTGAACTCCTCGAACTCCAAAGCGAGCACCGCATCGAATGAGGCCTGGACCCGACGCTGTGTCGCTGGATCGTCGAGAGCGTCGGCCGCACATTGGAGGAGCATCGCCGGGTCAAGCGTCTGCGTGTCAGCAAGCCATGCATGGTACGCGTCTGTGGCCGTGTCCAACTCTGAGAGCACCGGGTCGTCGGAATCGATGTGGCTGCCTTGCCACGTCGCCTCCGTGATGAACCGACCCACATCAGCCTCGAATGATTCCTGGCCGGCCGCCCGCTGCAGATACTCCGTCTCCCAGGTATACTCCTCGATGAATCGTGCCAACAGGAGGGCCCGCTCGGCTCGATCAAGTCGTCGCGGTGGATCTTCATACTCTTCGATGGTCCGGATTGCATGCGCTGTCAGGCCAACCACATCAGGTTGTTCGACCGTCTCGACGGCCGACGCATACCGCCGCGCGATCGCTGCCGTTTCTGTTGGGAACCGTTTCACAACCAGAATATTCTCAACCCCAAACTCGTCGGCGAGTTCGGCGAATATCGATGCAGTCTGTGTCCCCAATTCCCCCGCAAGGAACGGCAACCGGTAGAGGGTACCGGAGAGTTCCCCTGGGTCTCCCTTGCCAGAAGACATACTCTGGCCATTTGCAACTCATTTGCTTGAAGGTAGGGGGTCACCAAAACCAGATTTCCCTCGGGGCTGAACCGAAGGGTGTTCGACGGCTTCCAATGTGGATAGCGTCCACTGACTCGGGGACTAAGACTCGGGGATAGCGTTGAGAAGATTTATGGGGCCATTATCGCTGTATCAGTTATGTCACATTGGTCCCCAGCAACCCTTCCGCGGGAATGGCTCGTCGGTATCATCGCCGTCTACCTCATCGGGCTTGGATATCTCATCGTCGTGGCACAGCAACTCCTCCTCGGCGTCGTCCTCGGCGCCGGTATGCTATTACTGTATTTCTTATGGCGCCTTCTGGTGGCAATCGAAGCCATCGCCGACGCACAACAAACTCTCGCCAACCAATGAGACCCAGATTGACATCTTACTACACTTGGGAACCCGGAATTCCCACGGCACCATGCCGCCGGATAGGATATTATGGGTTGCAGTCTACTACATCTGCCCGACAGTGGCATCCGTGGAAAATCTCGGGCAAGTAGACACCGAACTGTGCCACCAGCCGGTATTCCTCTCTTCGTCCAAACTGGTTGACGATTCGACTTTACTTCCGTTCAAGTCCAAACGAATGGTCTCTTCCCTATTCACGTTGACGTACCATACCGCGTCACACTCCTCACAAACGTAAACCCACGCTCAATGCGCTGACTGCCGGATTCCCGCCCGCCCGTATAAACACGTTTTTGAGCTAACTGAAGATACCGGAGTCTCCACGGCAGTGTATCTTGTGACGGTACCCCGATGGTTGCCAGCCAATGGCACATCGACCAGCACAGGAACACATTCCGTGATGGCCAGCAGTGTTGTGCGACGAACGCGGGGTGACCATCTGAATTGGTACGGTTGTTGTCTCAAGAGACAATCGCCCGGCGATGCATAGCACTGATCTATCCGTGTGTTGTTAGGTAAGTAGCAGGCAATCCCGAAGGCGATGTACACTTTCGTTATTCGATGTCGAGTTGCCAATCACCGGTCGCTTGAATCCGAATATATCCAACGTGTGTGCCGCTATACGTATTTGAGCCTTCGAACGTACCGATCTCATTAAAGATTAAATCCTGTTCTTGCCCGTTCTCGTCGAGGACCCAGACGATGAAGTTGCTGTCACCATTGTATGTTGCAGTAAACGTATGCGAGCCCTCGAACTGGACTGGACCAATGTAATTCGGGTACTGGTCACTCGCACTAGTTGGGAGCGACGCGACATCACCGGAAGTTGGTCGTGGTTGCCCGACGTCAACGTTCCAGTTTCCATCGGCATTAATGTCGAGGACGTACTCACCAGACGGGATATAATATGGGAGATTCGCTTCCCACGATCCAATTTCGTTGGCGAGATACTCTTGAGTTTCACCGGTTGATTGGTCGATGAGTTCAACCTGGAAGTTCGAGTCCCCATCGTGGTCCATCTCGAATGTTGTCAAGCCGCCTTCGATGGTAACAGTATCCGTAACAGCTTGCCCACTCCCAGAGTATGTCTGGGTATCGGGCTCTGGTTGAGGCGTTGCCGTGGG
>CAZSSY010000034.1:0-20143 GCA_964609565.1 uncultured Natronomonas sp. | reverse complement strand
TTCTGGTGTTGGTGTTGGTGTTGGGGTGGGTTCTGGTGTTGGTGTTGGTGTTGGGGTGGGTTCTGGTGTTGGTGTTGGTGTTGGGTCGGCTTGTGGACGCGGGGTCGTCGTCCGGCCGGTTACTGTGTCGCCATCAGTCGTTGGCGTTGGTGTCGCCATGGCTTGACCGGCCGTCTCAATTGGGGCACCGTCACCGTTCTCGATATTTGCCTCTGGATCGTCTGGGTCATCGCCACCAGCTAGTGCCCCGACGAGAACGCCTAGGAGTACAAGGGAAACGAGCACGCCGACGAGGACGTTCCGTGTTGTCGCTCCCGATGCCATTAACGGGATTTTGTCTGTGAGCCCCTCCGGAGGTGGCACAGCATCCGGGTGATTTATTTCAGCGCCACATTCCCGGCAGTACCGTACGCCACTCCCTATCTCGGCTGCACACTCTGGACACCTCATAACTCCACGCATTAATGGGAACTAAATAGTTATTTTGTCCATGACTATAGGTCAAAATACAGGAATTTCGAAACCAGCACGCCAGCCCACATATCCACTTCCCAGGGCTTCATTTCAGGGTTCCTGACGTCTCTCGGCGATCTTGACGGAACCCGGCTGTAAGCCCACCGCCAGACGCTCCCGTAAAGTCGTGGTTTCACTTCCCTGGTGGGATGGGCATCGTTTGGGTGCCAGAGTGATTTACGGCTGTCAACCGACCGGTCATTATGTCGACGAATTGGCTGGTGGCCTGGGGACAAAGGGCAGTCACCCTCGCGGCAGCGTCACTCGTCGCTCCTCTCTATATTGTCGCCCTCGGCGAGACCACAATCACCCTCGACGTCGTCATCGGCGTCGAGATTCTCGTGTTGTATCTCGTGTGGCGCCTTCTGGTGGCAATCGAAGCCATCGCCGACGCACAACAAACTCGCGCCCACCACCGTAACTCAGAGTAAGTCCCTCGGTGGTCAACCCAGGGGATTACGCCACTGGGTGGGTGGTGTGACCGGTCGGTCCGGTAGATGCGTTCGTTGAGCGACCGGCCAGTGATGAAGTGGTCAGCAAGCAGCGTCATTGCCTGGTGGGTGGGTGATGGTGATCGGAGTGTGTCTCCGAGTTCGAAAGAAACGCCGCCACAGTCTATGAGGCAACGGTGTACCCGCCGGATTCGTCGCCGTCCGACGCCGAGAATGCCGATGCTGGCACTCCCGAGGAGAATGAAATGTAGTGGTTGGGTTGCCGCCCACCACAGGAGGGGGACGGTGAAGACCACGGCGTACCCAGTGATGGTTGTCCGCCATGTCGGGGGGTCGGTGAAGTAGGCGTGGGTCCGCGGATCCGGGGGTGGGCGATTACGCATCGTGGCTGTCTCGGGTGGCGTCGAGTGTCTCGAGGAGGCGGCGGGCGCGGGGGGTGGCGGTGTAGTATCGCCAGCGACCGTCTTTCCGGCGGGTGACGAGGCCGGCGCTGAACAGGCGAGAGAGGGCTTGACTGACGGCACCTTGACTCACGCCGAGTTCTGGTTCGAGTTCACAGACGCAGAGTTCGTCGTCGGCTGTGGCGATGAGGCGGAGGGCTTCGTATCTGGTATCGTTGGCGAGGGCTGTCAGGAGGTGGACGTCATCCGCGACCGCATGGTTAGGGACGGACTGGGTGGGTGAACAACACACAGCGGCTGGTTTTGAGCGGGTGTCGGTGGACGGCTGGGTGGACTCCTCAGGATCCATCTTAGAACACGCTAATATTAGAGTATACTAATATAAGTGTGACGGTCCCGACCCACGACACCACCACACCCACCAAACCACCACCCCCCACACGTATCGTGCCTACTCCTCCCAGTAGTCCACGTCCTCGTCAATCGCGTAATACCCATGCAACGAACGCTCATCCCGCCCCCCAGGGGCAGCATCGACGAACACACCGACCTTCCCCATTTCAGGATAGACGGTCACATCCGGCTCGTGCATCGTCGACACCATCAGATACCGGAGCGGATCGTCACTCCTGTTCACAACCTGGTGGCCTCCATGTTCATTCGCCGGGAGCGTCACATAGTCGCCGGCCTCCAGCTCATGTTCACCATCTTCGGCCCGAAGCAATCCCACACCGTTGAGGACAAAGACCGCTTCTTCATTCCCCGTGTGGTAGTGGTACGGCCAGGACCGTTTCCCGGCCTGAATCTCGTAGAGACTACACCCAATCTCCCCTGCCTCAACGGCATTCGAGAGCTCCTTTCGACGAAACGACTGCTCCCCATGATCATACTCCTTCCAATCGAGCTCCTGTTCATTGACAATCATACACAGATCGCTAGGAAACCTGTTGGACCTATTTTCTAATGAAACTCACTCCAGCCGAACCGAGATTCAATAATCTGACAGGACGACCAGGAAACCCTCGCCCAGATCACAGCATCGACTCCACCCCACCCGGGATAGATACGCCTGCGATTGAATGGGCATGAACGCCTGACCAGGCTACTCCCGCCATTTTCACTCTGACAAAATTTAAATCAGCACGTATCTCTGGCTCAATCCTTTTGCTGCCCCTCGCCCCCTCTACAGGTATGGCCTCGAGACGACGCTTCCTTATCGGGGTGTGGCCTCGTCCTCGTCGGACCCGCCGGCTGCACCGACGTCATTGAGACTGACCCGGAAATCGAGTATCACAGCGACACCATTCGGGACGCCACTCGAGATACACATCGAAGATGATTTCACGACCGCCACGCCGACACTCATGCTCTCCCTTGACGCTGACCAGCAACGACTCGACACGCCCGCGGGTGTGTCAAACGGGCAGGCCACCCATAGGGAGTTACAGATGGTCGAGATGGCGGAGTCGCCTGGATTACTCCCTGCGAGTTCCAGGAGCCGTCCGCTCAGTGTAACAGCGGGGGTTATCTCTCCAAGGTCGGGTCGGTCAACTGGAAGACGGCTGTATAGGTGAGGATAACGGGTGCAGCGATGAGATGGTGAATGCGATCCACAAGAGGTAATGGAGGGTGGTCATAACGATCGCGATGCCGAGGATGAGGACCCCGGCGCCACCCAGCTGGGTCGTGACGATACCAAATCGGGAGAGTTCTACCTCATTGATCTGGAACAAATGGACAACTCTGAATGCCGTCTTTGGTTTCATTAATGCGAACGTGCCGACTCACACGAATGCTGTCGCCAACAGGAACATCACCGCACTGCCGGTGATCCCCACATAGGCCGAGACCAACCAGTCAGACTATCTCCAAGCCGTTCCGAGGATCACTGAATAAGATGTTTGCGAACGCAGTAATCCTAATCCCAAATAGTACGACTGCCAGAATCCGGTCATACTTCTGGTCGTATTCGATCACAGTAATGCGCTCAAATAATGTATCGTCGCCCGGCGTTCGCGGGCATCGTTCAATGCTAGTGCCTGGTAGGACAGCCATCAATTCCCGCCGAATCGGGCCAGTAAGAACCCGAGAACCTCACCAATCACAAGGCTCACCCCGAGACATCCCTTCCTGCGACCGTCCACACACTGATGCCAGCGGGCATCGACTGCAACCCGAGGAAGAAACAGATTTCAACCACGTCAATTAGTCGGCAACGATCGTCGTCTGGATAAGCCATATTTGGCTGTCTCAACGTCGTCTTCGAGTGAGGGTCGAGTTCACAAAAACGCGGCGGCCACACGATCCAGATGCCCATCGATGATCAGGGAAGAAAAGGGCTGAATGGAGGTGTTGCGATCATCGAGCACCTGCAACCGTATGAATTCGACGAATTCTTGATCCATAATCCAACAGTTCTTTGATAACTTGGGGTGTTCGATCCGGCTTTTTCAGTCCGATAGGTTGGGCTTGATCCGGTTGCTGAGTGACAGTAGTACACAGAGCGATGACGCGTCGACATAGACTCTGTAGATGATTATGAGGATATTGCAAAATTTCCGGGTCAATAGGCTTTAAATTGACTCAGTGGACACTCCATTTGCCCTATGGATTATTAACGCGGGCATTTAATTGGATTTCCTTTACCTATCATATTTATACAATGATTATATTTATGATAGAAAAATATCAATATCAGTTATATTTCCATCCAAAACTGGGTACAGAACACTGAGTCATAGTCGTTTAGTGAGGCGGAGCTAAATCACCTCTACCTGTGAATGAACCGGTGATCCGCCTCAGGAAGACCGCTAATCGGTGTACGTCGTCATAGTTTTCGCAATAATCAATATTTCTTACGTACGGTTGGCCCAGATATATCTCGCAACACGCGGTGTTTTTTGTCTAAATCCACCGAGAAACAGTTCTTTGGCGACATCATGAGTCTCATCTGCGATGCCCGCCGCTTGAAAACCTCGCTACCGTCATAGAGGATTGGATGACAATATTTTCGCCATGTGGACTGGGGAGATATTGACTCTGCCATACTGGTGGTGTAACTGTGAACTTCCGTATTTTCAAACTCGAATAGACTCGTGGAGGTAATCGCGTCAAAACATTGGTTACAGGCGGGCATCGCCCGCTTGAATCAAAGGCCACGTTAGCGCATTGAACTCTGACAGTGATACGGAATGTGGTAGACAATAGTGACAACTGATAGGTAAATTAAATATCAGAAATCAATACTACTTGATTAGATATCAACAATAATATCATCATCTGGTCCGCTCCTATGTCCATCATTGTGTCCTGCGAATATCTCACGGAGGTATTCATATGTTTCATCCATAGCTTGTACACTCACTTTTGTATTCGCCGTGATCGGTATGAAGTTTGTAGCACTTGTTCATTCAGGAACAATATGGGTCTGAACGTAGTACTCTTTTGAAGTTCCCCTGCTTGCCAAGGTTCAATCCGATGTTGAACCCATCTGGGGAATATTCAGTTTTGATTACTTCGATCATCTTTTGACCCAGCAAACTGTGATTGGTTCTTACTAGTTGGTTTCAGAAGGTAAAGTCGCTGGTATGCTTACAGGGCCTTACCATTACATGGCCTGGGTTATAGGGGGCAGGATTCACGAACGTTTAGAAATGTGGCGTTCTTACGATAATGCGGTTTGTCTGCCCATCTTGATTTGATGAAGCGTATTCACAGAAAACACAGTCATGTTCATCATATCCATTTTCACGCGTAGCACGTGCGAGTTGCTAAGACCCGCAAATACGACTCTTATCATCTGGACTCACGGTTGATAAAATCAGTTATTTCGTGTCTGGATATCTCAGGCAGTTTAGTATACATCTTCATTACAACTGAATTGGACCTACTCAATACCTGGATTCTCCTCTTCATTACGTGGTGTGACTTTTCAGCGAATACCGTGATTTGATCAGGTCTTCCCTCACCAGTAATACCTGGCATGTCGAATCCGATTTCCATGACGAAGTCATCATATCCACAGGTTTGCATGAACTCAAGGATTTGATCGACGAGCTCTTGGGAGGTTTCCATATATGCGATTCCTTCTTCCAATAGTCAATCCGCTTCTGGGGTGAAATTAGTTGGTCCACTAACTATGTTTAGGGCTACGGTATTAATGCCAATTGGGCCGTAGTGGTTATACAGGTGCTCAAGACCGGGTCGGAATCATTCGGCAGCGTCTTGATTGGCGACTTCTGTATTGAATATTAATATGAGGGGACCATTTCTCTTTCTACGGTCATCCCAACCGTAATTGAAGGGGTCTCCGTTGAATTCTGGTTAGTGATCTGACCATACAGACCCCTGACTTCCTTCATGTAGAAATCAAATATCTATGCCACGACATCATTCGTGCCGGAAGTGAGGAAGCCCTTGAATCCCTCAGGGCGACGAATTTTATCGATCTTGACGAAAAGATGAGATATCAAATTTATGGATTAGGTTTCTATTCTGGCATCGATGGGACAAATCAATCCTTTTCTTATGGAATTTAAATTGCCTTAGTGTACAAGATATATTTACTTTAGGGAATCATTATACACCTGAACTCCGATGAAAGTCCGTGGCAAGATTGGGAGCATACAAATTATAACCATTAGAGATTATCCATTATTTTGATTATTTTGTATAGTGTCCGATTGTAGCCAAATTTATCCTATTGTCTGATAGGAATCTACTTATCTATACTCCGAGTATAAATAAATATTTTGTTAATACAATTTTATTGATATTTTCCTTTCGGAACTTAGGTGGGTTTCTTCGAGTAATAGGTCTGTGGATGGCTGATTTAACCACCAATATTATCCTGTCACTTGCAAGATATGTGTCGGCATACGCAGTATCTCAACCTCCACAAACCGTTGAACACTTCCTACAGCAGATTAACTAAGTCGTCACTATTTATCTTCGATGCATACAACTACGCTTGGATTAGATAGCCTCTTTGTCCACTATGTTGTGTTATCCTTACCTAGCTGATGTTAGCGGCATAGTTAGTTTTCCTGGTTGAGTACTATCTTATATCGAGCTACTGGAACAAAAAATCTGGATTCGAAAACGATTACTTCTATGATAAACCTCTGACTGAGTTACCGCGTCCTAGAGGCTCCAACGACTATGAATCTGAACTGAAACAAACGACATCTTACTTGGTCTATTATCCCCCTGAGTATTTATCCACAAAGCCAACGCAAGACGGTAACGACTGGGTAGTTTGTAGGCGATTGCAACGATCAATCCAGGTTTTGACAACTCAGTGTTATTTAGATAAATAACAGAAATGATATTGTTATCTTTAATAATATCACCAATAAATTTCAAACAATTATTCACTGGGACTGACTCTTAAGGCTGTCAGGCGCCTAAGAAGATAATCAATTGATCAAACCGAGTTCCCTGGCGAATTCGAGTGTATTTTGTGCGATCCGGATCGATGCTTCATCAATCATTTCACCATCAACAGTTGTTGCGCCCCGATTCTCCGAATCTGTATTCTCAAGGGCATGGACAATTTGAAGCGCAGACTGGATCTCCTCCTCAGTCGGGGCGAACACCGCATTCGCGATCTCAATCTGGTCGGGGTGTATAACCAACTTCCCTCCGAAACCAAAGCTGGTTGCATATTGACAATCTTCCCGGAATCCATCGGTATCAGTGAAATTACTAAACGGGCCATCAATTGCAGCAATTCCATTTGATCTGGCAGCAACTACGATCCGATTCCGCGCATATGACCAGTGATCCCGGACTAATGGCACGTCGGCATCCGGTTTATCTGCCGTTGCTTGCCATACACCACGTGCGGCCGCGTAATCTCCAGGCCCGAATATCAATGATTGTAACCGGTCGTTTCCAGCCGCAATCGCGTTGATGTTTTGGATTGCTTCTGTTTCTTCGATTAACGCATCAATCCCTACAGTGCCTGCGATTTCATTGTCCGCTTCGACGGCGTCCAGCAATTTTGCGACTGTATAAAGATCCGCTGACTTCCTGACCTTTGGAACAGTGATTGTATCAATTTCCCCCCCGATTTCATCGATAATGTTGACAATATCATAATACCAATACCGCGAATCGAGGTTGTTAATCCGGACAGAAAGTTGTTGGTCATCCCAATGGTACTCTCTGATGGCCTTTATCACATTCGAGCGGGCAGTGTTCTTGTTCGCTGGGTGTACCGCGTCCTCGAGATCGAGCATGACCATATCCGCCTGTGATGCTGCTGCCTTCTCCATCATCTTTTTATCATTTCCAGGTGTCGTTAGCACGCTTCTACGAATCTGCATGCTGGCTACAAGCCTCAAGGAAACCTTAGGGTTTTGGTTTCCAGTATGAATCACAAACCAATCGGGTGTTGACCCGGCTGTTTTCGATAGCAGTAAGATTGAACCACCATTCTTGGTAATAGGTAACGGCTGCTAGGTTGTTCCATTGTATGGAATTCACCGGGCCGTAGGAGCCAATTTATTTTCTGTGCCACCAGTCAGTACATAACCTGAATAACAACATTAAACCTGTTATGGAATAGTGATCTTGGATGGAATCTAAACTGAATCCTTTGTTCCATATTATCGAACCTTCACTGACTTCAATGAAGACTGCTGACAGACTCCCCTTTCAACCCGCTTTCACGACAGCAACATCGCCGGTCGGAAGAGAAGTTTTCAATTTCAACGGAAGCGCATGTCGGGCCAGCTTTAGGCCTGATTACACCAACCCTCTACAAGATACACCAAAGTGAGGTTGGTGGGTATGGTATGCTGAAACACACCCATGTTCCTCCCACGATACTGAAAACACTCTCCCACCATGCTATTACCTTAATTCCTATAAGGCGGATTATCAAACCAATTCCATCCAGTGGCAATAAACCTCGCTCCAGTCTGCATCAACCCATCGTCCAACGGTACTACACCTCGTTATACTATCCGAATAGCCTATGATCCTGGTATAGATACGCCGCAAAGCCCCTTATGTGCTCATTCTATCTGCAGTGAAATCATATTCTATCTCGTAGTCCTTCGTCCACCTGCATGTGACTTGACACCTTTCAATACCAAGTGGATTCGATAATATGGGTACCGAGTTGCTCACGGTAGAATCCAGGATAACAACGTATAATCCGTTCTTTGCACTGCCTATTACAAACTATGGACCAATGAGCAAGGCATTCTGAATGCTAACAAATCAGGATATAACGGTTTCTACTGACTCTGTTGATATCTGCGGCCTGTATTCGATATTATGGGAAAGTGTGAAGTAGCTTACTCCCTATTACATGGATGCCATGGAGGGAAACTATCCGATTCGGGCTTCAAAGACATCGTTAGACATTGTGGAAGCCCTAGTGGACCTCAACGGAGCCGGGGTGTCAGAGGTTGCAGTTGCCGTGAATAAACCGAACAGTACCGTCCATAACCATCTCAAGACTCTAAAGCAATGCGGGTACGTTGTGAAAACTAACAGCGATTACCGGGTAAGCACCAAATTTCTCGATATAGGTGCCTTCACCCGCTATCAAATGAACCTGTATCGGATTGCGAAACAGGAAATCGATGATCTGGCAGCGAAAACCGGAGAACATGTGAGTCTCATGATCGAAGAAAACGGCTTGGGGGTCCTGTTGTATACAGCACTCGGGACAGATGCCATCCAGGTGGAGACACACCCCGGGATGCGAATGACTCTCCATACGACTGCCCCCGGAAAGGCCATACTCGCTAATCTCTCGAATGAACGCGTCGATGACATCATTGATCAATATGGGTTGCAAGAAAAGACCGAATATACTATCACGGATAGAGAGTCGTTGTTCCAGGAATTAGAACGCGTCCGCGAAACCGGGTACGCCGTCGACAAAAACGAACGAATTGGAGGTGTCACTTCCTTAGGTGTCCCGTTGGTCACCACGACTGGCGCGCTCGAAGGAGCTATCAGTATCTACGGACCCGGCCACCGGTTTACGGATGAAAAAATCGAGTCCCTCAGTCAACTACTCTACGAGTCCAAAAATATCATCGAGATAAATCTCGAGTACCCGTAAATCCAGTCCCGACGTTGCCCCACACATCCCGACGAATTCCTCTTCATTGATGATTATTCACGCTTCACCATCGCCAGAACAGCGCCGTGCAACCCGGTCTATTCACTTGAAGCAGATTCCTCTTCGAGATCTGTTCTCCGTATTTTCCCAGTCGATGTCCGTGGGAACGTTTCGACAAACTCGATGTTACGCGGGTATTTGTGGCGGCTCAATGTAGTTTTGACAAACTCTGCTAGGTCCGATTTGAGGCCTTCCGTAGGGTCACAATGCGGTTTGACGTATGCTTTGACGATTTCTCCCCGTTCCGAATGCGGGATACCGACTACCGCGGCATCTGCAACGTCGTCATGTTGGAGGAGTATGTTCTCCACCTCAAACGGGTCCACCCGATACCCGGCCGTCAAAATCACCTCATCGATACGGCCTTTATGCCAAAAATAACCCTCGTCGTCCACCACTCCACGGTCGCTAGTTCGAAACCATTCGCCTTCGTGCCTAACGGCTATTTCTCCCGTTTGGCCCACCGGCAGTTCGGTACCATCCTTATCGATGATCGCTACATCGATCCCAGGCTTGGGCTTCCCAATACTTCCTGGTTTATGCTTCCAATCGGGAAACCCGTTGTAGTTCATCAAGATCGCTCCGAACTCGGACATCCCGTAGATATTGGCTATGGTGATCCCCACTACTGTTTGGTAATACTCGATCGTGTCGGTGTCGAGCTTCTCGCCACCGACACTGATTTTGTCGAGAGCAAGGTCAAACGTGGGTAGGTCCCCCGAGTTCATGACTTTCCGCAACGCCGTCGGCGTTGACGCCCAGTTTGTAATTTCGAAGCCCGATAATCCAGCAAGGAGCGTAGCGGGAGCGAACTTCCCAGCGTATGTACCAATTGCATTCCCGAACATCAATGGTCCAAATGTCCCGATCCATATTCCCCCGGCCCAGGATGGCTTTAATTCACTGAAAAAGTGATCCGGTTCGTTGAGCCCAATCCCGAATTTGACGTGTTCGACCATGTTCGTTAGACTCTTGTGCTTCATTAAGTGGCCGGTTGGTCGACCCGTTGTTCCACTCGTATACTGCACAATCGCTGTATCCGTTCCGGCAGTCTGAGGAATGTCAAAGGATTCTCCTTGCCCGTCAATGACTGCCGAATCAGCATCAACATGGAGAATATCTGTATCATATACCTCTGTAAGGGAGGACTGGTGTTCAGTTGTTGTGACGAGCAATTCCGACTGGCTATCGTCAATGTGGTATCGGATGCTGTCTGGCGCGTATAATGTCGAGAGCGGTACGGCTATACCTCGACGTTTGAGTATCCCGAATAAAGCCGCATAGAGGTCAAGACTCGGTTCCATCATGACGGCGACCGGATCCTCTGGTTCTATCCCAATCTCACCGAAGGCATTCGCAAACCGTGCTGAGCGAGTCTGTAGCTCCTGGAATGAATGGACGGATACCTCTCCTGAATCTTCCTGGATACGGATTGCGATATCGTTTTCTGGGTGCCGATCGATACATTCGTGTGCGATATTGAAGTTGGATCTTACCCCATCGAAGACATCCCATTTCATTGATGCATCCCACCCTTCACAGGCATCTTCGTAGCTTCTAAATTCAGGGATTCTGTCGTGAATACTCATACTGCAACACTATAGCGAGCGTGCACCTCATCTATGTCAACGCGGATTGGGCTATTAATCCACGGACCGGGCGTCCTCCATCGATACGCAGCCAGGCCTCCACTCACCCAATTCATCTCGGTCAGACGGTGGTTAACCATGTCATTCACCTGTTTTCTTGGTCCAAGAAGGCCTCAACGGCAGCCTCGTGATCGGGGTGTTTCTGACTGAAGCCTTCCAATGCGAGCGATTCCCTGAGCACCAATGACGCTGCGAATTCGCCCCATTCATTTAATGCCATCTTCGTGTATTTCACCGCCATGGTTGGTCGTGATTTGAGCTTCTGGATCATCTCGTCAACCTTCGCATCCAGTTCATCTTCGGGTACTACGTGATTGATGAGCCCGATATCGTGGGCCTCCTCCGCTGGCATTAACTCACCAGTCATTAGATACTCCTTTGCCTTGTTGAAACTCGTGAGGAGCGGCCAAATGACTGCGCCCCCATCGCCAGCTGCGAGCCCGACTTGGACGTGTGGGTCGCCGATTCTGGCTGACTCCTCTGCAATGACTATGTCACAAAAGAGAGCATAGGTGGCGCCCCCACCAACAGCATCACCATTTAACCTGGCAATGACTGGTTTCTCAAGATTGAGGATCGACTCGATTATCTCTTCAGCTTGACGGACTGTCCTGTAAAACTCCTCCGGCTCATCTATGCTGTCTTGTAGCCAATCGATATCACCGCCAGCAGAAAAGGTATCGCCATTGCCGGTGAGGACAACAACCGCTGCATCAGAATCGTAGGCGCTCTCGAATACCTCCGCGAGCTCTTCGTGTACATCAGCATTCACCGCATTTAGTCGGTCAGGTCTATCAAATGCGATTCGGAAGACGTCATCTTCGAGACTCACGTCCAGGTGATTGTACTCTTGCATGATGCCGGTACTTCTCTGCAACTGGGGATATTTGTTTCGGTATATGTCACTATCTTCCTCGGAGAGAGCCCACATTCATCCTCCGGACCAACCACTAGAATACACCGACCAGATCTGATCGGATGAACGGACTTCTTGATGCGAAATGTTGTATCTACTTCGGTGGTCCGCCCTCATCACGAGGAGCGGTCCAGCTGTATTCAGTTATGCGAGTGCATTCATAGCTGCCCAGGAGTGCGGCAGCACGAGTAGATTTATGACGGGCGGTTGAAACTGGTAGGTATGAAATTTGGCGTAGCGTTATTCGGGCATCACCCACCGGATGTCCAGCCTGAGACAAATTTTCAGACAGTCATTGAGCAGGTCAAAACCGCAGAACGGGTGGGTCTTGACCTGGTCTGGGCCGGTCAACATTATGTCATGGAGGAAAAACAGAAATTCCAGGTCGTGCCAGCGATGTCTCGACTTGCCGCTGAGAGCGGCGATATGTATATCGGGATGAATCTGTTACTTCCGCTCCACCACCCCGTCGAAATCGCCGAACAATTCGCGACGATGGATGCGATGACAGGCGGCAGGACGATCATCGGCCCGATTGCCGGCTATCGCGACAAAGAATTCGAGGCGTTTGGCATTGACAAACATCACCGCGCCCAACGATTAACGGAAGGCGTCGAAATCATCAAACAACTCTGGACGGAAAACGAGGTGACCTACCGGGGAGACCAGTTTTCCTTCGAAGATATCACAATCACCCCGAAACCGGTGCAAGACCCTCACCCCCCAATTTGGATCGGAGCAAACAAGACAAACGCGGTGATTCGAGCAACCGAACTCGGCGATGCGTGGTTGATCAACCCCCACGACCGAGAAGGTGTCATCGAAGAGCAATTGAACCAGATTGAACCGCCAACCGGGTCGGGATTCCGTGGCCTCCAACCGGTAATGAAGGACGGCTTTATCGCTGAAACAGATGACCGAGCCCTGGACATTTATCGGCCGTATCTCGAGGAATTTTATGGATGGTACCAATCCGAAGGCCAGGGCGATGCCATGGAAACTCCGGAAGCTCTCGATCTCGACACCGAAGGTGTTGATCGCTTTTTGATCGGATCTCCCGAGACGGTCGCCGAAGAGATCGTCCGGTTACACGACAACTGGGGGATCGGGTGTGTGATCTTACTACTCCAAAAGCCGGGGATACCCCACCAGAACGTCCTGGAGGCAATCAAGTTATATGGGAAGCAAGTCGTCCCGAGAGTAACCGACAAGATTGAATCATCTCCGTGAATCAACCACGCGCCTGACGATCTTGACTCCTGTCACCGCCCGGCCGCAGGTAGACAGTCCTTCCGCCAGGTGCCACATGGCTCTCAATCCCCCGGATCTCTGAGATGTATAGCAATATCCCACACCATCCAGGCCGCGATATCATGGGGTGTCTATCTGCATGTGGGACGACCACGCCTCACGGTGCTAGGTAAGATATAAGCCGGCGTCCGCCCGAACTTCAATACCTACCGATGCTCCACTCAGAGCGACTCCTTGATGATGTCCTCATCCTCGATACCACGCAACTCCTCGCTGGACCGTTTGCAACGTCCCAACTCGGCGATCTTGGCGCTGAGGTAATCAAGATCGAACATCCAGACGGGGAATTGAGTCGACGGATCGATCCCGCAATGGACGATTTAAGTGCCTATTTCGTGGCCTTGAATCGGAACAAGCGGTATCTCACCCTGGATCTGAAATCGAGGCAGGGTCAACAGGCCTTTCGGGACCTCGCTGCTGAAGCCGACGTGGTCATCGAGAACTTCAAAGCAGGGACGATGAACTCATTCGACCTCGGATATAGCGATCTCACAGAGGTGAATCCGGAGCTCATCTATTGCTCGATGAAACCGTTTGGAGAGGACTCACCATACGAGGACCTCCCCGCACTGGATTTCACAATTCAAGCGATGAGTGGGGCGATGAGTATCACTGGCCCTAGCGACCATCCACCAGTCAGGACCGGGGTCCCGATTGGTGACATCGCATCAGGCATGTATGCTACTCAAGCCATTATCGCTGCCCTCTACCGTCGAGATACGGAAGGGGGTGGCCAACACCTCGAGGTAAGTCTATTGGATAGTCTCATTTCGTGGGTCGGGGTCCGTGCTGCAATATCGTTCGTGACGGGCCAGCCATATCCCCGCGGCAATGAACACTCTAATTTCGCGCCATGGACGCTATTTGAGACGCAGGATGCCCATGTCGTCGTGGCCATCAATTCGAATTTCTTGTGGCCCAAATTCTGTTCGGCTATCGATCGGGAAGATATCATTGACGACGAACGGTTTGAAACGAATCGAGCCCGACTCGACCACGCAGATGAACTCTATGCCATCCTTGAGGAAGAATTCAAAACAAAACAGACGAAAGAGTGGTTCCAGATAGCTAGAGAGTACGAAATCCCCCTATCTCCCGTGTACGATACAGTGACAATGTGGGATGATCCACACATCAAGAACAGCGATCTCCGGACGACAGATACTACCGACAGCTATGATTTGCTTCGACACCCGGTCCGATTTGACGGTGAAAGATTACCAATACGGCAGTCACCGGAGCAGGCTGGCGCCGATACTGAATCGATCCTCCACGAGTTCGGGTTCAGTGACGAAGAAATATTAGAACTTTCCCAGGAAAACGCTATCTAACTGCGATGGGCGGGACGATCGACGGTGTTCGCCAAATCTTTATAGAATCCCACCGTCCCTGTACCATGGGTCAGATTGTCCTTGAGAAAGACCCGGACGCGTATCGGGCTGATCTTATCATCGACAACGTCGATAAGCTAAACGCCATTGATAATGAGATGGAACAGGAGTTACTGGAGAAACTCCGTGACCTCCGCACTGACGACGACATCAAGGTGATCGTCTTCCGTGGACGGGGAGAGAATTTCTCCAGTGGCCACGATGTCGAAGACATCGGGAGCCACCATGGCTGGACGCATGATGAGGATTGGTCGGAAGATGAGAGCCACGGTCGACCGAGTCAACGGCAGCGTATGGATCACGACGATTACGTCTTCTGGGGCGATGAAGGGATCATGCGGACCATTTTGAAGTGTAAAAAAGCGACGGTCGCGCAAGTACGAGGATACTGTTACGGCGGCGGATTCGCGTATACACTGCCCTGTGATATCACGATTGCCTCCGAAAATGCCGTCTTCGCCCATCCCGGCTACCGCTATATCGGGCCATTGGGGGACATCCCTCTGTTCTTTCAGACGATTGGCATCAAAGAAACGAAGGAACTCATGTTAACAGGCAGGCAATTCACCGCACAAGAGGCAGATGACTGGGGTTTCGTCAATCACGTGGTAGCTGATGAAGACCTCGAAGAGGCCGTCGATGACATGGTAGCGACAATTGCCAAGCAACCCAAAGACGCGATCGCCATGGGGAAATCCAACTTCGAACTTGCACACGACCTTCTGGGGACGACAACGGCCGCACCGTATATCACCCATACCTGGCAAACAAATATCAAATACGAAGACGACGAATTCAACCTCTTCAAAGAACGGAAAGACGGAGGTGTCAAGGGAGCTATTCAGCGACGAAAAGATATCTTTGCCGACTCCCCATTGGGCCAGGACGAAGACTAGGGAACTCGCGTCCTAATACCTGTATCGTCGTCTGGTGAAGACGCACTACCTATGTGGGTACGCAAACAACAGCTTTATTATGTGATAGAGTGACAAATCGCTGGAAATGGGAGATAGTGATGCGACAAAACTA
Source organism: uncultured Natronomonas sp. (assembly GCA_964609565.1). Classification (GTDB taxonomy): domain Archaea; phylum Halobacteriota; class Halobacteria; order Halobacteriales; family Haloarculaceae; genus Natronomonas. The sequence continues at coordinate 4,335 of CAZSSY010000034.1, read as the reverse complement.
CGGTTCTCTCGGGATACCAGAGCAGCACATATTACGTTGGATCGCCCAAACCATCTGAATGCAATTAACGATGCAATGGTCGATTCGCTACAGGCCAACATTGAGGATATCAACTCACAGGAGCCAGTCAGGATCGTCACCATCCGAGGTGCTGGCGAACATTTCTCCGCAGGGGCCGACTTGGAATCACTCTATACAGCCATTCAACACGATGACAGAACGCACGTCAAGACATTCCTGGAGCGATTGCATTCCACGTTGAACGCCCTCTCACAACTACCAGTCCCGACCGTCGCGCTCGTGGACGGATACGCATTGGCCGGTGGGCTCGAAACTCTCCTGGCCTGTGATTGGGCTGTTGCGACCGACGAAGCAGTCATCGGCGATCAACATGCCACATACGGGTTAGTCGGAGGGGGCGGCGGGACCCAACGCCTCCACCGAGCCGTTGGGCCGCGACGCGCGAAAGAACTCATCTTCACTGGCCGGCAACTCACCGCATCCGAAGCAGAACAATGGGGCCTCGTGACCCGGACGGTCCCGAGTGACCAGTTTGATGAATACATTGATGACACAGTAGACGAATTAGCTTCGAAAGGGCGACAAGCAGCAGTGACAGCAAAAACCCTCATCGAGACAGCCAGTGAAAGTGATTTAGAAACCGGTCTTCGACTCGAACGAACAATGGTTACCGATCACATGTTCTCTTCCGATGCACGTGAAGGATTAGCCGCATTCGATGCCGACCGCGACCCAGACTTCAGCTAACAATGAGAATCTGTACAGACCCCGGTAGCCTTGAGTTGGATTACCAGACAGCCCGGCACTTCGATCCGGACTCCCTCGAGACTGATCCGGCGTTATCAGGCAGCCGATGTGTACCGTGTGACCAGACATACTTCCCTCAAAAATCCCGGTGTCCTTCGTGTTGGGAAGACGTAGAATCTATCCAGCTGAGTCGCCGAGGGACCGTCTACACCTTCGCAGAAGTCCGAGCCGGCCCCCCAAAATTCGATGCTCCGTACACCATCGGCTACGTCGATCTCCCAGAAGGCGTCCGCGTCTTCTCATTACTGGAAGACGACCCGACTCTCGGTGTCGGCGATAAGGTCGAAGTCGCACTCGGCGAAATCGGCGAAGAAAACAACCGCCCACTCTACGGGTACATTTTCAGGCGGGTTGAGTAACAGCCATGAGAACTGTCAATGTAATCGGCGCTGGGATGACTGAGTTCGGACGCCACCCAGATACATTGGTGAAGTCCCTCGCAAGTGACGCATGCTATCGCGCCCTCCAGGACGCCAATGTGCCGAAGGACGACATCGAGTATGCGGTCTGCGGGAATTTCGCCACGGCGCTGTTCGGTAACCAAGGGAAGACAGTTGGCCAGCTAACGATGAAGGAGCTGGGCGTCACTGAAATCCCAGTCATTAACGTCGAGAACGGCGGTGCCTCAGGCGGACAGGCTTTTCAACAAGCCTGGATGAGTGTCGCCTCCGGGCAAGCTGATGTCGCTCTCGCCTTCGGTGTCGAAAAAATGACGCAGGTCGACACCCAGAAAATGTTGGAAGTGATGGCAAACGCCGGTGACATGGAACTCGAAGGGGCAAATGGTCTCACATGGCCAGGGCTGTACGCGATGATCACGCGCCGCCGGATGCACGAGATGAACATTACTCGGGAACAACTCGCTACGGTGTCGGTGAACCACCACGCAAACGCAATGAACAACCCGTATGCACAACGGCCAAAAGACCTCTCAGTTGATGATGTCCTCGAGGCACCAGTTGTTGCCGACCCACTCACCATCTACGATTCGTGCCCGACAACCGATGGCGCCGCTGCCGTCGTCCTCGCCAGTGACGATATCGCCGATACGTATACCTCCGACCCGGTCCGGGTCTCAGCCGCCACTCAGACGTCGGGAGATTACAACGATAAGACAGATATCGCACACGCCGCAGATGTCGGCACCGCGGCGACCAAAGCATACCGAGCGTCAGGCATGGAGCCCGCCGATGTAGACGTTGTTGAAATCCACGATGCCTTCACCATTGAGGAACCGATATACTTTGAAGAACTCGGGTTCTGTGACCCAGGCGAAGGCGGTATCGCCGTCGAAAATGGCCGAACGAGCATGGACGGCGATGTCCCCTTCTGTCCATCGGGCGGGTTGCTCGGGCGGGGGCACCCACTCGGCGCCAGCGGCATCGCCCAAGTGTGTGAAATCTTCTGGCAACTCCGCGGCAAAGCTGACGCCCGTCAGGTTCCAAACGCCACCGTGGGATTGACCCAAATCGTCGGAACCTTTGTCAATACGAATTATGGCTGTATCATCATCGGGATATTCGAAGCCAACCCCGGCGCCTAACACCCCGATACTGGTTGTCCTCCAACAGCCTTGCGCGGAAACTGTCTCCACGACAACCATGCAGCTTCCTCGTGAAGTGGACGCGTATGGGCCCAGTATAAACCCCGTGGCTGTAAAGCAGCGTGTGTCTTTTCCTGCTGGCCGCGTCGCCCTCGCTAGGCAGCCATACAGGATGATACTTGTGAACCGTATTACTGTAGCGGATCGAGAATGTCGTCCACTGACGATACCGCGTCGAGATCATCAACCCGCTCGATAACGAGATCGATGGCGTCATCATCGATATCGGGCGCACCGAATTGAATACATTCTCGGACCTTCCGGTCGACTTCGGCTGCCGACAATCGATTATTGGGATGGCCCTTCGGTTCCGTAACGGTCACCGTCTCCGTGCGGCCATCGGCCGTCGTGACCGTCACACGAGAGGGAGAGACCTTATTTTCGAACTCACTGAAGTCATCCGCGATCGCGGTATCGATCTTCGGAAGATGAGAAATGATTTCATCACGCTCGAGTGCCTGTTCGGTGAAGTTCTCGAGCGTCGGACGGCCCTCGGCCAGAGCCACAGCAAGCGTGTAGGGATTATTGAACTGTAGTTCGACCATGGCAGACGGCCGATAGATTTTCTCGTCGGGTTTGCACACGATACCGTACGATGTACTCGTTTCTTCGACGAGTGCAGAGTCAACATCATCAAGCGCAATCCCGAGGCGATCTCTGAGCGCTAACCCGGCGTCGATCGTTGCATGTGTTAACCGACAACTCGGATACGGCTTCAACGAAAAATCCGAAATATAGAATTCTTCACCGAGATCAACGAGGATGTCGTCGAGACTGTAGTCGGGTTCGTATACATCATAGAACCCATACGAGCCAAACAGCGGGTCTTCTGTGGCGGTCAGGCCATCGCGTGCGAGCAGTGCGGCGGTCACCCCCGCCATCGACGCATGCCCCGGTTGGAATCGCTTCGTCACACTTTTATCTCGGTACACTTGGGCATTCCCGGCCACCTGACAGTACGCGATGCCGAGCGCATTAACCATCTCGGCTGTCGAAAGCTCCAACAGCAGCGATGATGCAACAGTCGCGCTGAAGGTGCCAAATGTGGCTGATCGATGCCATCCTGTTTCTTGCCCGCCCGTGTTACACGCCAGTGTCAACCTGGTGTGGACATCGAACGCTAACGCAACTGCTCTGAGGAGATCCTCGCCTGTCGCATCAACTTCTTGCCCGACAGCCAACGCCGCAGGAATTATCGACGACGAGCAATGGATCGGGGACGGATCGTACGTATCATCGAAATCATGTCCGTGTCCGGTCGTCCCGTTTGCAAGCGCCGCACCCACAGGCGAGATTTTCCCCTCCACCCCATATATCGAGGCCGCTCCATCGCCATACTGGGTTTGAGCGAAGTGGACTACAGTATCAAGCTGTGGTGATTTCTGTCCGGCGATTGAAATCCCAATCAGGTCTTTGATAAGTCGCTTGCTCATAAACCGAGCCGGATCCGGGATATCACCCGTACTCGCTTCACGAACGCTGTTCACAAACGCCTCCGTCGACACTTGCGTGTCCGTATCTACAGCCATAATACCATCTGCGCTCGCTCCCTTATTATGATATCGACGCTATGGCCGCCATCCGCGAGCACACACCGCCGCCGCCACGAATCCCTACCATACCGTGTCTCACATGCCATGTCCTCCATGCAGTACTCCGTCTAGACCGGTTCCGCGAGAATACTGCCTCTGTCGGTACAAGCGACGGTCTGAATGCGCTTCCATACAACGTCGAGTTTCGGGTGCCAGCTTGGCTTGCAGACACCCACGTTATCGGTCGCGATTGCCCATGCCTTCCTGGAATCGAAACCCAGGGAGTCAATCGACGCTGAGACCTCAGCGAGCGTCATTCGATCCCTTGAGCGGTCACCTACGAATGGACAATATTCAATTCAAGCTCATTTG
>CAZSSY010000033.1:0-31243 GCA_964609565.1 uncultured Natronomonas sp. | reverse complement strand
AGTGTCCGGATATTCAGGCGTACGGGAGACAGTCGACCGCCATGTTGAAACCCTCTATCGGGGTAGGTTTCAGGAGTTCTGCTGAATATACCCCCGATCTGGCATGGAAGCAACTCGATAGCTGTCGCTACGATGTCCTGATCGCGGCGGAGGGGGTCCGGCAATCGCGATGGCTGTCGCTCCGGGAGTGGATCGTCGGGGCCGACCAGGTCCGGCTGGACGTCACAGGAGCAAGCTTGACGTTCGCTCGCGACGAGGGTGCTGATGGGCACCAACATGACAAGTTCGCCACAATGTGGACAGTGGCCCGTCATGCCCAACACCCCCGACTATCGGATACTGGTTTTAAGGCACATCCCGCCCTTTACAAGTGGGAATGTGTAATTAGAGTTACATGCCGCCTCCCGGATTTGAACCGGGGACAGCTCGATCTTCAGTCGAGTGCTCTCCCAGTCTGAGCTAAGGCGGCACGCACGCAGTAGGAAGCCGACGGAATCAAAAAGATTTTCGGAAACCCCATCGGGACCGTATCGGGGTTAAATGAGGAAGACATCCGCCGAGTCGAAGCGACGGCCGCATTCGCGACACACATATTCGATGCCATCATCCGACTCCAGTTGACCGCCGCACTCGGGGCAGTCCGAGCCAGCCCGACCTGACATACCTATCACTCGCTGGCGATACCGCTTAAGTGCTTCGCGGCAGCCGGGCCCGTCATCCCGCGTTTGGCGATCAATCCGGTGTCCATGGGTACGTCTAGACGGCAGTGGGCCCGGGCGGAATTGAACCGCCGGCCTCGTCCTTGTAAGGGACGCGTCATAACCACTAGACTACGGACCCGTATGCTGGTGGAATCGGTACGGGCGGTTAACGCTTACTCCTCAGACCCGAACATTTAGCCTCTCGGGATGCAACGACACGGCAGTGATAGAGGGACGCACTCATATTTTGCTCGCTGTCGGCCTCCTTGCTGGAGTCCTACTCGGCGGTGCGGTACTCGGTGGGGCATTCGGGTTTCTTGACTCGACCCCAGACGAGGAATCGCCGTCGGCCACCCCGACTCCAATGGAGACAGCGATGCCTATGACGCCAACGCTGACACCCGATGCGTCGGTCCATCCGGGGTATAATCTGACTGAAGTGCACATCGTGGACGCGGAGACAGATGAACGGAAGGGGATGGTGTATGCGGCCATCGCCAATAATGCGTCCCGTCGATACACCGGTTTGAGCGAGACGGATCGTCTCCCCGGCCATCATGGGATGGTGTTCCCGTATGCCAGCGAGCAGGAACTCACGTTTGTGATGCGGAATATGTCGTTTGGGATAGATATCGTGTATGTCGGGGCGAACCAGACGATTACCACGATTCATCATGCGCCGGCGCCAGGGCCGGGCGAAGATGGGAACGACCAGCGGTATCCCGGGACCGGCCAGTATGTCCTGGAGGTGAATCTGCGGTGGACAGCCGACCGCGATATTACAACCGGCGACCGAGTGACGTTCAGTCGCGTCTCGTAGCTGTCGGCAGTCTTAACGCCGCCGGTGTCTCAATGAGGAGTGATGGAGCAACGTCGCATGGTGGCTGCGGCGGTCGTGATCGGTGGGATCCTCATCGTCGGTGCGGTGACGGTTGGGGCAACCGGCATGCTCTCAATATATCTCAACGGGTATGACCCGGGCGATCCCGCCGGGTATGAGCATACCACCGTGACCGTTGTGGATGACGTGACGGGAGATGACAAAGCGACCGTGGAGGCGGCGATTGCCGATACGTACTTGAAACGGTATGTGGGCTTGAGCCGAACCAAGCAGCTCCCGGCGAATCGAGGGATGTTGTTCATCCACGACGAGCCAGCAGAACGGACGTACGTGATGCGGGAGATGTCGTTCGGCCTCGATATCATCTTTATTGGCGCAGACGGCTCTATTCGTGAGATTCACACCGCACCACAGCCCGGACCGGATGCATCCGGGCGAATGCAGGAATATACAGGCCGGGGGCAGTACGTGCTGGAGGTCAACGAGGGATGGTCGGACGAGCAGGCAGTCGAGCCGGGCGATCAGATCACGTTCGCTGGTCGAGTATAACTGCCGGCGGATGGGGCCGAGTGGCTAAGGGTTATACAGCCAGACCGGCGAGGTAAAGGTATGGCGGAGTATCGGGTGGCCGATGGTGAAGACGACCCATTTGAGGCTCAACGAGCGAATATTGAGAATCCGATGCGGCGGTTGTTCGCGGCGTACGGCTGGCAGAACCTCAAAGCATTCACGGTTGGGGTGTTCGGGAGTATCGCCGCTCGGCTCCTCGATCTCTTGCCGCCGGTGCTCTTGGGGCTCGCCGTTGATGCGATTTTCCGGAACGATAAGACATTTGCGTTGTGGTTAATCCCAGAAGCGTGGACGCCGACCACGACCCAGGGGCGACTGTATCTCACGGTGGGGCTCATCGCGGCGGCGTTCTTCTTCGGTGCTGGATTTCATTGGATACGGAATTGGGGGTTTAATTCGTTCGCCCAGCACATCCAGCACAGCATTCGGACGGATACCTATGACACGATGCAGCGGTTGAACATGGAGTTTTTCGCCGATAAACAAACAGGCGAACTGATGTCGATTCTCTCCAATGACGTGAATCGACTCGAACGGTTCCTCAACGACGGCCTGAATTCGGCATTCCGGCTCGCAGTTATGGTGTTAGGGATCGCCGGCATCCTCTTTTATATAAACTGGCAGCTGGCGGTGGTTGCCTTACTCCCAGTGCCCTTGATCGCCGCGTTCACCTACATGTTTATCCGGGTGATCCAACCGAAGTATGCAGAAGTCCGAGCCACGGTTGGACGGGTGAATTCGCGGCTTGAAAACAATCTTGGCGGGATTCAAGTCATCAAATCGACGAACACAGAACCGTATGAAAGTGAACGAGTTGATGCGGTGTCAAGCGAGTACTTTGATGCGAACTGGGATGCCATCGGGACGCGGATTAAATTCTTCCCGGGGCTCCGGATGATCTCCGGGATTGGGTTTGTCCTCACCTTCCTCATTGGGGGGATATGGGTGTTGACGACCGAGACGACCGGCGGCGCCCCGGGGCCGTTCACCCAGCCGTTGCTCGCCGGTGAGTTTGTAACGTTCATTCTGCTCAATCAACGCTTCATTTGGCCGATGGCGCAGTTCGGGCAAATCATTAACATGTATCAACGGGCGTATGCGTCGGCTGAACGGATTTTCGGGTTGATGGACGAACCGGACCGCCTCCCAGTTGCGGACGATGCACCCCCGCTCACCGTTGCGTCCGGCCGCGTCGAGTTCGATGCGGTCACTTTCGGCTACGAGGATGAACCCGTGCTTGAAGATGTGACGCTCGAGGCTGATGGCGGCGAGACCATTGCGGTCGTTGGACCGACAGGCGCGGGGAAATCAACGCTGTTGAAACTCCTCCTCCGGTTGTATGATGTCGACGATGGCACGATCCGGGTCGATGGCCAAGATATCCGAGAAGTTACCTTGGCATCGCTCCGGCAGCATATTGGGTATGTAGGCCAGTCAACGTTCCTTTTCTATGGAACCGTTCGTGAAAACATCGCGTATGGCTCTTTCGACGCGGATGCCGCCGCGATCGAGGATGCAGCGAAGGCTGCTGAAGCCCATGAATTCATCCAGAATCTCCCGGATGGGTACGAGACCATGGTTGGCGAACGGGGTGTCAAACTCTCTGGCGGCCAGCGCCAACGGGTCGCCATCGCTCGTGCCATCCTGAAAGACCCCGCGATCCTCGTGCTCGATGAAGCAACGAGTGACGTTGATACCGAGACAGAAATGTTGATTCAACGGTCGCTGAACCGGTTGACTGCCGACCGGACCACGTTTGCGATTGCTCATCGGTTGTCGACGATTAAGGATGCCGACCAGATCGTCGTCCTGGAAGATGGCCACGTCGTCGAACGCGGGACCCACGACGCGCTCTTGGAAGAGGAAGGCCTGTACGCTCACCTCTGGGGTGTCCAAGCCGGTGAAATCGAGGAACTCCCGGAGGAATTCATCGAACGGGCAGCGAAACGGCAAGCCCGGACGGATGCCGACGACGATTAACCCCTAGCTGTCTCGATTACGGAGCGTGGTCAGCCATCGTCGGCTACAAGAAGAGGAGGGGTTCAGTTGGGATGTGACGGTCGGCACTGTTAATGTGGGGTCCAGCCACACGTGGTGGTATGGTACGGATGGTGGTGGCGACTGATGCGGAGACCCATCGGCGAATCCGTGCGCCACTTCGCAAGCGCGACATCGAGACGGTGTACGTCGAGACACGGCACCGTGTCCACCCGCTGGCCGACGCGTTACTCGAAACGCCGGTGGATGTCGGGTTCGTGTTCCCACCGCGGCTGATGGAAGGTGGTGTTGCGGATGCGCTTCTTGATGTTCCATGGGTCAATGATCGGGAAGCGGTGCTCCGGTCGCGGAATAAAGCTGAAGCGTTAGCGCGGTTTACGCGGGCTGATCTCCCAATTCCTGCGACGAGTTTTGTGTCCAGTCCGGTGGCTGACTCGGAGTTGCGAGCCGTCTGGGAGCGGTTTGATCCACCGGTTGTTGTCAAACCGAACTCGGCAACGCGGGGTGTTGGTGTTGTCAAGGTGGATGATCTTGATTCATTTCTCGGTGTCTGCGATTATTTGTCGTTATTGCATGAGTATCGCGCGACAGGGGATCGATCCTTTTTGGTCCAGGAGTATCTTCCGGGGGCTCGTGATTACCGTGCGATGATTGTTGATGGGGACTATGTTGGGGCCGTCGAGCGAACGCTTTCATCGGCGGGGACCGAAGGGCGCTGGAAGCACAACGTCCACCGAGGGGCTGAGGCGGTCAGTGTGGATCTCCCGGATGCCGTCCAGTCGCTGGCGGAGACGGCCGCGGGTGTCCTTGATATTCCGTGGCTGGGAGTGGATCTCTTGGCGACTGACGAGGCAGTGGTCGTGGCTGAAACGAATGCGCGGCCAACGGTTGATGCTGCTGATAAGTATAGAGATGGCTTCTATGACCGCTTAGCGGAACTCATCCGGAATACAGCCCAGTCACGGTAGAGGTTCGATACCGCAGCAAAAGTTGGGTAGACGGCGATTGAGAACCGCGAGGAGAGTGAAGGGCGGCTGAGGGAGGGGTGGGCGGAGGTGGAGGTGGAGGGTTAGGCGAGGTCGATGTTGGCGCTGCTGCCGGTGCGGTCGAGGGTGATTTCGAGGATGCCGTTGTTGAATGAGGCGGTGGCGGAGTGTTCGTCGACGCGCGCCGGGAGTTCGATGCGTTCTTCGTAGTCGCTACGAGCGGTGGATGCGGAGACGGTGACGTGGCGGCCGTCGCATTTTATCTCGATGTCGTCTTTCTCGACGGCGGGGAGGTCGGCGACGACGCGGATTTCGTCGTCGGAGTCATAGATTGAGACGTGTGCATCGCTGCCGAAGCCAGCGTTCCCGGCTCCATGGACGCCGCCCGTCATTTCTTCCATCATTCGTTCAATCTCACTGAAGATATCGTCGAATGGATCGTCTCGGTCGTCGCGGCGCATAATGATGGGTTGGGTGGACGGGGGGAAAAGCCTTCTGACGATGGCAGAACTCGAAAGCTGTCGGGTGATATCGCCTGACTGCGACGGGGCCAAACGGGTGGTGTCATCGGTGCGTCTGACGGATGACCGACGTGGCTTTTTGTAGGGCCTTGCTCAATATTTAGATCCCAGACCATGTCGCCTCGGGATCTCTCCCAATCTACCCCCCAGTTCGACACAGACCACGTGCCTATCGAGGTCAGCGTACAGGCTGACCACGAACAGCCGCCCGTCGAGTCAGATACGCGGATCGATATCTTTGTTGAGACCGAAGCCTACCCGACGGCCCGACTCGATGATGGCCGGTATGTAGCGTGGTGGTTCACAACCGACGCGCCAGACCCTGGCGACCCGGCCGCAAGCGAATGGGTGACGGCGCCAACCCGGTTTCTCGCCGCCGGGACGCTCCATGAACTCTGGGAAAACCCCGCTGCATTCGACGCCCTCACCGCCCAAAGTTAACGCTTACCGTTGCGGGAGTCCGATCCCCATGGTGGTGTTGGTCTGCTCGATGGATTCACGGGCATCGGCGAGCCCGAGCATCGCCCGGATTGCGTCAATGTTCTCGGGGACCACATCGGACTCTTGGTGGATCGCCTGGAATAAGTAGAGGTCTGTATCCTCGACGGTGAGTGACTCCGTCCAGAGACAGTTCTCCCAGATGTCAGCCCGCGGTCGGCCGCGGTCCAACGCGTATTCTTTGAGCGCGCCGGTCCCAGCAATGTCGAGCGATGATGGGATGAGGAAAAGCCGGGATTCATCGGCAAGCACCTCCCGTACACTCCCAACAGATGGTGTCTCCGCGAGTGTCAAATTCACCGAATGCATATGCATCAGTGTCGAGGGTACCTTCAGGCCGAGCGTATCAATATCGATATCGGGGAAAATCGTGTTCACATCCGGGCCATGATGACTCGGGAGCGATACAGGGTCCGGGAGGATGTCGTTAATTGGGCCGCGGTCATTCTGAGACGGATCGCCACCTCGCCGGACCAGTGTCACACGGGCTTTCTCAACGCCGTAGACCTCGTGTAACGGCGCGAGTAACCGAGAGAGACCGGTCGTGTTACACGATACGACGCGGACGTGGTCTGCGTCGTTTGCCTCCGCAAAATTCGACCGTGCATTAAACGAGACATCAACAAGGTCAGCGTCCTCACCACCTTGGTACACCGCCGGGGTCGCATACTCCTCATACAGTGTTTGGTTTTCGGCGCCGATTCCCGACGGGCAGGCGTCCACGACGATATCGGCTGTCGAGACAAGCTCCTCAACGGTTCCGGCGAGGTCAATATTCGCCGCGGTAAATTGGTCGAAGCGGTCCTCAACGGCCGCGTACAACGGATATCCGTTCCTGACGGCGAGTTCGGCTTCGTGGTTCGGCCGGGTTTTCGCCACCCCGACAAGCTCCATATCCGGTTGTAACGCGACTGCATCGGCAACCCGTTTGCCGATCGTCCCATAGCCGTTGACCGCGACCTGCACACTCATACAAAGAAGTCTCGCCGCAACGGGAATAATCGTTTCTCTCACGACCAGTGATGCCGCCTGGGAGTGAGAACGCCTATCCCGAAGCCCACCGGAACACAGGATATGTCCGATGCCAATACCGGCTTCGAGCCCCTCGAAATCACCGATCCAGCCGGGGTTGCCGACGCCGCAGACACTGCCATCCGGCAGTGTTTGGCCGTCACGAAAGAAGAGACCTGTGTCGTCGTGACGGACGACAAGCGACGCCCAATTGGCGAGGCACTGTACCAGGCCGCTCGCGCTCGTACCGATGCGGTTGTGTTGGCCAGGTATCCTCCTGGCCCGCAGCATGGCGCAGAACCGCCAGCGCCGATTGGCGCCGCACTCAAGGCCGCCGACGTTTTCGTTGCGCCGACGACCAAGAGCCTCAGTCATACCCGCGCCCGATCAAATGCGACCGACCACGGCGCGCGTGGCGCTACCCTCCCCGGTATTACGGAAACAGTGTTCACGACAGGGCTCGACGCGGACTATGAGGCAATTGCTGCTGAATGTGAGGCCGTCCTCACCCAGATAGAGGACGCCGCTGAAATCCGTGTCACGACCCCTGCTGGGACCGATATCACGTTTGATGTCACCGGTCGGCCGTGGCAGACAGATACGGGGATCGTGCAGTCCCCTGGCAGCTTCTCCAATCTCCCGGCGGGTGAGGTATTCATCAGTCCCGCATCGGCCGACGGGACCTATATTGTCGATGGGACCATCCGGCCCCACGGGTTGCTCGATGCGGGGACAACCATCCGATTCGACGTCACGGATGGCTATGTGACCGACATTCACGATGAGGCGATCCGGTCTGATGTCGAGGCGGCCGCCGATGACGTCGGGCAGGACGCATATAATATCGCGGAGCTTGGGATTGGGACCAACGTGGCCGTTCGTGAACTCGTTGGGAGTGTGCTACTTGATGAGAAAGCTGGCGGCACCGTCCATATCGCGATCGGTGACGATGCCGGCATCGGGGGTGACACAGACGCCCCGATTCATCTTGATGGGATTCTTCTAGCGCCGACCGTCTACGCCGACGGCACCCAAATCACCCTCCCGACGATCGACGACGAGGAGTGACCGCCGCTTTCCCTCACTGGTATCGCAGTGGCGATTCGAAACGCCCGAAATAGGGCGTAGCGGGCAATAGTGGTTTCAAGCGGCGGCTCGTTATCTTGTGGCATGACGGACGGTGACAAGGCGGGGGACGGCAGCCAGGACGGCCGCGACCCTGCGGGGACGACACCCGATCTGAGCGGGGAATCGCAGGCGCAACGCTGTGATTACTGCCGGCTGCCGATTCCAACTGACCCGATTACAGCCGAATATGCGGGGATCACGTACCATTTCTGTTCTGAGCCATGTCGGGATACGCTCCAAGAAGAAGACCGCGTGTTCACCGAGTACCATGGGACACGGCGGTTTGACCCTGGGGTGTCGGCGTTACGAGCAGGGCTCCCTCAGGGCATCCCCCGGAATTCGTTCGTGTTGGTCGCCGGACAGCCAGGGACCCGGGATGAGGCCCTACATGGTGAGTTAGTCTGGCGAGCATTGCAGCGGGACGAACCGGCGCTCGTGGTGACATTTCTCGACACACCCGTGTCGATCGTCCAGGAATTCATCGGGCTGGGCTGGAACGTCCTCCCCTATCTCGCCAGTGGCCAACTCCAGATCCTCGATTGCTTCACCTACCGGCTTGATGACCCCGAGGAGATGGCGCGCTCAATGAGTGATTGGAATCAACATCTTCTCAGTGTCGCCCGCGAATCCACTGTCGCTGTCCGCGATCCAAGCAACCCCAACGCCGTGTTAAACGCCATCGAGAACAGTCTCGACGAAGTCCGACACGAGGATGAGATCCGAGGAGTGATTAGTATCGATTCGCTCACTGAATTCGGAACGTTGGTCCAGCCGGTCCAGGCGTATGATTTCGTGAAGGATTTACGAGCAAGCGTGTGTAAATCCCGGACGATCCCGGTGTTTGCCGGGGCGAGCCGTGTGAACGAAGGCACGGATTTCCCGCTCGATCTCGGGTACATCGCGGATGGCATCATCGACCTTACTTTGTCCGATCAACTTGTCGAAGATGCCCTCATGAAACGCATCCGTGTCCGGAAAATGAGTGGCGTCCGCACCATCCGTCGATGGGCAACCTATGAGTTTGCCGAAAGCCGCGGGCTCGTTGCCGCCCGGCCCGAAACCAAGACAGATTCCGACGAGTCGACCGAGACATCCACAGACGGAGAGTCAGCGCCCGACGAGGCGAGTTCGGGCGATAAAGCCTCTGCTGGCGGCGAACACGGCGATGAGTCTGGCGAGGCGTCACCGGCTGGGGAGCCGTCGACGCCGTCCCCACCGCCGGAAAATAAAGATGATGTCGCAACAGGTGGGGGATCGGACGACACAGACGAATGAGCAGTGGAGCCGCGTGCTTATACGTCCTGACCAAGAAGAAGAAATAATGAGTCAATCACGTATTGCGGTCTCTTGTCCAGCTTGTTCGCCAGGGGAAGAGACAGCGCATGAGGTGGTTGCACGCGGCGGGCAGGCGACGGTTCGGTGCAGCAACTGTGGACATGTCCACAAGACGCGGCTAGCGGAGACGTCGACGATTGAACGCCGCGTCATTATTTCTCAGGATGGTGAGGCAACGGAAGCCTGGATCGATCTGCCGCCAGATGCAGGCCTCGCACGGGGAGATGAGTTTCTCGTCGATACGGATGAAGCGATTCTTTCCGCTCGTGTCACCTCACTTGAACGGACCGATGGCGGCCGGTCGGAGACCGGAGTTGCGGAAACGGTGAAGACGGTGTGGGCGCGGGCTGTCGGGAATGTAACCGTGAAATTTACGCTTCACCCGAAATCTGGGAGCGCTGAGTCGACTCGGAGCGTGAAAATCCAGGTCCCTGGTGATGAATCCTTTGTCGTAGGGGAAACGCACGCGTATGGTGGTGAAGAGTTCACGGTCGAACGATTACTGCTCCGAGACGATGCAACCGGATATGACCGGGGTGATTATGATGTCGCCGGTGACGCGGTGCCAGCGAAAGACCTCAAACGGGTGTATGCACGCGACGAAACGACATCGGGGCGTGCCTGGTCGGGGTGGTAGGTCGATGTGGGGACGTGATCGTACTTCGGATGATGATTTCAAGACGCAACGAGAGCAGATGGTCGATGCGCTCGTTGAAGCAAATCGAATTCAGCGTCGGGAAACGGTTGAAGCCATGAAAACGGTCCCGCGACACGAATTCGTTCCCGAATCAAAGCGCACCAGCGCGTACGCTGATCGGCCGTTACCGATTGGGAACGACCAAACTGTCTCGGCTCCACACATGGTCGGGATGATGTGTGACCTCCTCGAGCTGTCGGCTGACGAGACGGTCCTTGAAATCGGGACTGGATGTGGCTACCACGCCGCCGTAACCACCGAAATTGTCGGTGATGGCTGTGTCTATACTGTCGAGTACGTCCGTGAACTCGGGAAGCGAGCCGCCGATCGACTGGACCGGCTCGGATATGATGTCCACGTCCGCATCGGTGACGGCCATCAGGGATGGCCAGCGCATGCACCATTCGACCACATCTACATTACGTGTGCACCACCTGCAGTTCCGGACCAGCTCCTTGATCAACTGCAGACGGACGGGTATCTCTTGGCACCAGTGGGTCGTGGTAGCCAACGCTTGGTTCGCGTCAGCAAGACTCCAGATGGACCGGACCGTGAAGACCACGGGCCGGTCCGATTCGTCCCCATGAAAGCGAACACGGCCTAATCCATCCCGACGCAGCTGGTATGTCCAGCGAGCCAACCGACAGAGCCACCCATTACAGCAGGATCGGCAACGTGCCTCCGTCGGTGTGGGGTCTGGCCTACCCCGCCGTGGAGTCTCGTGGCCTCACCAGAAGCCGGGGTACAACTAGCTGATACCCCTCCATTGTGGGGTGGGTTTGGGTGGGGTGAGTCGCGCGTTTCAATAGGCTGGGGGGCGGATGTCTACTATGGATCCCGTGGTCCTTCGGGATGACATGGTTGATGGGTTGGAACATGAAGCGAAGGATGTCGTCCGATCCGACCGCGTGAGTGTTGCGATGCGAGAAGTGCCGCGTGAACCATTTGTTGAGGATGATGCTGTTGCCTATGCTGACCGGTCGTTTGAACGGTTAGGGACCCGCGTGTTATCGCCGAGTTCGGTTGGTCGGCTGTTCGAGGCACTCGCAATTGAGCCTGAAGATGATGTCCTCATTGTTGGGGCGGGGGTGGGGTATACGGTCGCCGTCGCTGCTGAAATCGCCGGGGAGGCAAACGTCCATGCGATCGATATTACGCGACGGTTGGTCTATGAGGCGCGGTCGAATCTTGCCCGAGCCGGCTATCCTGGGGTGCTTGTCGACCGGCGAGATGGCGCCCGTGGCCTTCCGGATTACGCGCCATACAACCGGATTCTTGTGGAAGCAGCAGCTGTTGAACCGCCGCGTGCACTGTTGGATCAGTTAGCTGATGGTGGCCGGTTGGTGATGCCTCTCGGGACGGCTGGCCAGGAACTGGTTGCCTTCGAAGACGAATCCATGATTGCTGAGTTCGGTACGGTCGCGTTCCATCCGATGCTTGTTGAGGGTGAACAGGCTGATACAATTGAGCGGAACCGGACCCATCGTGAGGATCGGGAACATGCTCGCCGTCACGCCGAACGGCGGAAAGGCTGGGAGCAAGCCTGGATTAATTGGGAAGATCGACTCTGAACTGTCTCGCGGTCAAGTTCCGAGGCGTTCGCGCTGCTTTGAGTGTGGCGGGGCCGTGACTGCAGTGGTGTCTTGATCGTAGAGGTGAAGGGTGGTGTCCCGCCACCATTAAATCTGTTCTTAATGAAGGAACAAATAATGTGTGTAGAAACGGAGCGTTCACTGCCCATCTCCGAGAGCACGGATGAAATAGCGATGTCCAGGTCGGTCGGTTTACTACTAAACCCACTAGCCGATTTCACCAGCGTCCGGCCCCGAACTGATATTTCGCACGCATCAAGCCGCCACGATACGATGTAGTCTCAAAACGCGACAGTCCAAAGCTCCCATCCTCCCCACGAGAATGGCCGCACTCACCGAGCCCTGATATGAGAGCACCGATCGAGATCGCCCAGCAGGCGTGTCCGCCATCTCACCGGGAGGGCCATCATCACAGTCACGCGGAGCACCCATAGTATGAGTCTGACAAATTTGTGGCTTGTCGCGTTAGGCGGCCTCACACTGCTGTTAGGATTAGGGGCAGGCGTCCTCAAAAGCCACAGCTACCTTCCCTCTGAACCCATCGTTGCCCTCGCAGTTGGCATGTTGGTCGGGCCCCACGGGATCGATATCCTCCAGACCACCTCGACCATCACCCCCCGACCGCTCTTAGAGCAGATCGCTCGCCTCACCGTCGCCTTCGCTGTGACAAGCATTGCCCTCCGCCTTCACCCCACCTACTACCGCAATCAAGCACAGGCCCTCCTCACGCTCATCGGACCCGGCATGATTCTGATGTGGCTTATCAGCGCACTCATGATCTACCTCGTCTTGCCGGTCACTCCGCTCATCGCGATGCTCATTGGCGCCGTCGTGACGCCGACAGACCCTGTGCTCGCAAACGCCATTGTTGTGGGCGAAACAGCGCGCGAAAACATTCCAGATCGACTCCGGTCGCTCTTGTCAGGTGAAGCAGGAATCAACGACGGGACGGCATACCTCTTCGTCTTTCTCCCACTCCTACTCATCACCCACCCGACTGATACGGCGGTAACAACATGGCTGACAGAAACACTCCTATGGGAGGTCGGGGGTGCCCTCCTGGTTGGGATTGCCATCGGCACCACCATCGGGGTCTTCGAACGCCTCGAGAGTTCTCGGAACTACCTCGAACAGACCTCTGTATTTACTATCACTGTCGCGTTAACGATCTTTGTCCTCGGGATCACTAAACTCGCAGCCACTGACGACATCCTCGCGGTCTTTGTGGCTGTGGTCGCCTACAACTGGCAAGCAGACATCGAAGACGAGGCTGACCAACAGCAAATCCAGGAAGTATTCAATCGCCTCTTCACCATCCCAGTCTTCGTCATCTTCGGGATGTTCCTCCCGATAGCGGGCTGGCTCGCCATCGGGTGGCAAGGCCTCGTCGTGGTCATCGGCATTCTGTTGCTCCGCCGACTGCCGATGATTGTCCTTCTCCGCCCATCTATACCCACGCTGACGACCCTCAGGGCAACACTCTTCGTAGGCTGGTTCGGCCCGATTGGCATCGCAGCAGTCTACTACGCTCTCCTCGCCACGAAACAGACAGGGAACGACACCATCTGGGTCGTCGGGAGCCTCGTTGTCGTCAGTTCTGTGCTCGCCCACGGCATCACCTCCACGCCAGCTACCCACCTCTATGGCGATGTCTCATAACAACTCTGTCAGCTGTGTTCTATGTCGAATTCGGGGAACGCTCCTCCCACGTGGAGCGTGTTAGGCGCGCCCGTTGACGCTGACGTGGCAGAGTTCAACTTCTAAATCACGTACCGTCAACTGTTCGACGGTTTGATCAAGGTCTGCTCGGAGGGCGTCGATCGAGTCTGAGAGATTTTGGAACGCTTCACTCTCGTGGAGTTCCTGCGGTGATTTCTTAGCTTCGAGGGTGGCACGCTTGGTGACAAGTGCAAAAAACGCCTGGAGTTGACGGTCATATGTCGACCGTGATATGAGGCCGGCGATAACCCGTTTGAGTTCGTCTTCGCGGACCGGCTTTACGATATACTCATCGAATCCCATCTCGATGATATCAAAATCCGGCTCAACCGCCGTGACCATGGCGACTCGACACTCAAGACCAGCGGTCCGTATATACTCAAGCACGGTGTCACCTGAAATATCAGGCATCATGCGATCAATCAGGGCCACATCAATCGATTCATCCAACGTCTCAATGGCGGCTTCACCACCGTAGGCCGTCTGTACATCGTAGTCAGCAGCTAGCCACTCGCTATACAGATCCGCGAGATCCGGTTCATCCTCAACGATCAAGATGGTTGGAATGTCGGTGTTCATAGACTCCCCGTGTTATCTTCACATATACATGGGGTAAAATAGCAGTTTGGGGTGTTTTCGAATCGTGAAACGTCGCCGCCAGGCGAATCACACCATCTCTCGACGGTCGTGGATATCGGGGAAGACGTGAGCTTGTTGGTGATGGAGTGGAGGATGGGTGGCAGCGGGGTGACAGCGGAGATGAGAGGGTGGTTATTTGAGGAGGGGGTGTTCGGGGTCGGTGGTGCGGTTGTAGTCGACGATGTTGTCGACGGTGGCTTGGGAGACGGCGATGGCGCCTCTGATCGCGACCATTGGGTCTGACCCACGGGCGCGGTGCTGTCTGGAGCCGTCGGCGACCTGGGCTTGATAGCCACCATCCGTTTCTTCAATTGTAATAGTGAGTTGGTGTTTATTCGTCATTCAGTCTGGATTACACGAATACAAGAAAAGAAAATGGTGGCTATTATATTAGGGATACCTAGTGGGCATCTCACCGCCGGCCATCAGCACCGACACCCTCCTATTCCACCCCGATAACTACACGCCAGAACAACCGCTCAACAACCTGAATATGCAGGCAGACTCGTTTAACAGCTACCAAAGAGAGCCTCAGCCAGAGGCTGCCATGGCCGAAAGCACCGCCACCTTCCAGATACACGGCATATCCAACAACCACGAACTCGAAAACATCAAAGACACCCTCAACCATCTCAACGGCGTCATGGAAGCAGAGATCTCTCCAGACGGCGAAGCTGATATCCGCTATGACGAAGACATCATCGGCGGCTCCCAAGTCCAACATCGCGTCGAAAAAATGGGCTACACCACCGGATAAAACCATCCTCCCCAGACACACAGGTACAAGGAGACAGCGAAACACCCTCGCAGCCAGGCCGTGTTGAAATGCGATGAGAGTCGATATTATACGCCGGTGTAGCCGAGCCACAGGAAAAACACACCAATGAGACCAAACACGACTCCGGCATACACCCCATAACCTGGATCAGTCTCGACGACAAACCAGATCCAACCACCGATCGCCAGACAACCAGCCCCGATTCCTCCGGCCACCAGCCGCTCGATGGGACGGGATGCATCGCCGGCAGCCGACCGAGATTCGGCCCTGGCGAGCGCAGCCTCGAATGCAGCCGCCGCCTCTGGGGTGAAGACAATCCATGACGGTGTTGTGATTGACGCCGCACCCCGCTGGTACGAGAGCCAGCAAACGATGAGATGGCCAATCTGGCAGCGGCGAACCTGGGCTATCGCGCCCAGTGGGATGGTTGTACTTCTGTATTCAAACAGTGGGTCAGTCGGATTGATCCGCCCCCATGTACTCAACAGAGACGTAGTGAACAGCAGCCCAAACCAGATGGCGACATACCCCCAGAGAAGTCGAGGGTCCAGCCAGAACGCGACTGGTAATATGAGAAGATGGAGCCCGATAGCAATCCCCGCGTGATGCCACGAGAAGACTGCTGCATACCGCGTTCCAAGCGGTTCCGCCGGGTCAGGTGCAGGATCATAGATGAACTGGGATAACGGGGTGAACGACCCCGATCGGATCGCGGGATACAGGTACAGCACCGAGAACGGCCCACCGACTAAGACGAATACACCGATGAGTGCTGCCACCGCCAGATTCCCTGCCAGTGCCGCGCTAACTCCGATAAAGAGAATGAATCCACCGAGGAGGATGAAGCCACCCCCAAACAGGCCATGCCACCCGTACATGACCAGTCGGATGGCACGCGAATTAGCCGCATCAATACGCCATTCCACGGACTCATCAGCCATTATACCCGGTATACGGAGCCACCGATTAAGGCCATCGCCATCCACGATTCAAAGAGACAGAATCAGACGCCGACATGATGCTGTCGCGACGCCCTACCGACACTGGTACCTGCGGCGGCCGGGACACCCAGCCGTATATTTGCCTCACCTGTCGTAGAATCGAGGAGTCATCAAATGCTTGTTGCCGTCATTAGCGTCTATAATCCAGATGACACGGCGATGTGGTGTCGTCTGGGCAGACTCGATTGAGGTGGGACAGCGTCTGCTGGTTGCTGGGAGATGAGTTAGGTGTCCGTTAGGGTGTATATCGCGATGACGACGATGGAGGCGGCGATGAGAAGGAATAGGCTGACGGCGATGAACGCGGCGTGTGGGGACCAGGTGTCAATGATAACGCCGAGGAGGATGGGGCTGACGACTGCTCCGAGGGATAAACCGGTGAAGAAAAACCCGAAGCTTTTCCCGACGGTCTCAGTGTCGGCGACACTGTTCGCAAACTTGTCACGGGATGGGAGAGCGAGGCCGAAGAAAAACCCGATGAGTGCTAAGAAGAGAAATGCCAGGGTGACGCCGATTTGGGTTCCGCTGAGGACAAGGAGGATGACGCCGGCCGCCGAGAGAGTGAACATCCCGATGACAACCCACCGGAATGAGGTTCGGTCAGCAAGTGGGCCGCCGGCGATGACGCCGACGGCTGTGCTCGTGAGGTGTACAGTGAGAAGCGTGTTCGCGGTTGATTCGGTGAAGCCGTATCCATCGACTGCTAACACCGTCGTGAATGATTGGAGGCCGACGAGCGCCATCATACTCACCAGGTAGAAGACGAACACGAGGAGGAGATCGGCTTGTCGAACGAAGGTGACGAGTTGGCGGAGGATTTTCTCGTCTGTGGGATCAGGGGTTGATTCGAGGTGGCGGGCGTGGACTGATTCGGTTGTCAACGCGATTGCTACGGCGACGAGGACGCCGATGATGCCGGTGCTAATGAGAGCGATATTCCAGGTGAATGTGATGCCGATTGTGCCGATGACGAGGGGGGCGGCGGCGAAGCCAGCATAGCCGCCGAAGGTGTGGGCGCTGAATCCCATGCCTTCATTGTCCGCTGTGGTGGCCGTCTCAAGGAGTGCGTAGTCTGCGGGGTGGAAGACTGATTGGCCGATGCCGGAGACAAACGCGAATGCGACGAGCATCCAGTAGGATGTGGAGAGCCCGGAGCCGCCGATACTGAGTGAGGTTACGATGAGGCCAGCGATGAGCACCCATTTTGCTCCAATCCGGTCGACGACTTCCCCGAGAGGAAGTTGAAGGAGGAGTTGGGGGATATAGATTGCGGTGACGAGCAGGCCGAGTTGCGCCGTCGAGACGTCGAATTCCGTCGAGAGAAGAGGGAATAAGGGTGGATATGCCAACAGGAAAACATGGGAGAGGAAGTGGGCGACTGAGACGGCGCCGACGACGAACACCGTGTCACTGCGTCTGTAAACCGCCATACCTCGTTTACAAGAGGGGGTTTAATGTTGGTTCCGAGGTTCGCCGCGGAGCGAGCAGTGGATTCAGCCCGACGGACTCCATGGGTATGAGAGGCGGTCTGGATAAATTCGGACTGTGTACCGCGTGCGGAACGTGGAGGCGTTTCTTCACGAGCAGGGTCTGCTTCCAATGAGGGCTATGTGATTTCCTCAACGAATGCTGTTTCGAAGGTCTGAAGGCGAGGTATTCGGCGTGGTGTGGCGTAATCATCGGTGGTCTGTGAGGAGGAAAAATCAGGTGAATGCTGCGTGTGGGTGTATTCATCCTGTCGGTGAGAGTGGTCAGTACCGTATCTGGTTAGATGATTGATTCTTCAGGGTTCGTTGTCTCTCGGAGGTAGTGTTGACCCCAGTGGTGGAGTTCATCGATGGCGTCGGCGAGAGCCTGACCGTGGGGTGTCAGCGTGTATTCGACGCTGACCGGTTTCGAATCAACAACGGTCCGTTCGACAAGTCCTTTCTCCTCAAGATCAGTCAGGGATTCTGAGAGAACCTTTCCGGAAATCCCTTGAATTCTGGATTCCAGTTCACCAAATCCAAGGGGTGCACCGGCGAGTAACCGGTGGATGATGACCGGATGCCATTTTCGGCCGAGGACGGCCGAGGCAGCGATCATTGGACACCAGCCATCGTCTGCACACCAGGTGGGGAGCCGATCTTGATTCGTGACCATAGCACGTCTGTGGTTTCTCTTTGTAAAGAAGATACTTTATATCAACTGGTGGCGATTGGTTACCGCCCGGTAAGGGCCTGAGCGGATAGTTAATCCCCGTTTATTGTCATGACGAGCATTGCATCTGGATATGGCAGAAGCCTCAACCACACAAGATGCCCCATCAACTACCACGATCCGCGGTGATCTCGAATGGACTGAACAGGCGATGCAGGCCGTTTATGGATTATTCCCGATCGTCGCAGGCCTCGATAAGTTCACGAACATTCTCGCGACATGGACAGATTTTGTTCCCGCCGTCCTGAGCGACGTGTTACCTGTCGCTCCGCAGACATTCATGTACGTGGTCGGCGGCATCGAGATCGTTGCAGGCATCATCGTGTTTTGGCGGACTGAATACGGTGCGTATCTGGTTGCAGCCTGGCTGACAGCTATCGCAGTAACACAAGTGCTTGCCGGGAATTTCGATATTGCTGTCCGAGATATCTGGATCGCCGTAGGCGCTGTCGCCCTGGCTCAACTCGCTGCACACCACGCCACGTAATGCGATGTCAACACGCAAGAGCATCATACTCAACTCGATCCGTCCGTTTCGAACACGGTATCCCGGGACGGCCAGTGGAAAACATCCGCCCGGATGAAGAGTGAGACAGATTGTGGCTCGGGGCGAGTATGCAGCGGGGAGTGGACGTGGGGGTGTGGTGATCGATTCGTGATGAATGGCTGTGATTGGATCGTGGGCTAGCTAATCTGTATCTAGTTCGATAACAAGTGTGATGGCGACGGGGGTTGATTGTTTCGTTATGGACGTCGTCAATCCAGCAAAGGGGGAACAGATCGACGCGTATGAAGAAGAAACTTGGGAAGACGTTGACGCCGCCCTCGAGCGAGCGATGGACGTGTTCAGTGAGTGGCGTGACCGCTCGATTGCGGAGCGAGAACAGTATATGGCTGCAGCAGGGGACGTGCTCCGGGAAAATACGGATGAATACGCTGAGATTATTACGCGTGAGATGGGGAAACCGATCAGCCAGGCTCGCGGTGAGGTTGAGAAGTGTGCCTGGGTGTGCGACCATTATGCAGAATACAGCGGCGCGTATCTGACAGCTGACCAGTATCCGAGCCCGCCGGGGACCACGGTGAAAACAGAGTTTGAGCCGCTTGGCCCGGTGCTTGCGGTGATGCCGTGGAATTTCCCGTTCTGGCAGGTATTCCGGTTTGCCGCGCCGTATGTAACGGCCGGGAACGTCGGAGTGTTAAAACACGCCTCAAATGTCCCGGGGTGTGCCATCGCCATTGAAGAAATCTTCCGTGAAGCCGGCTTCCCAGAAGGCGTGTTCCAGTCATTGTTGATTCCGTCAGATCTGGTCGACGACATCATTGCGGATGACCGGGTGCGCGGAGCGACGCTGACTGGAAGTAATCGCGCTGGGAAGGCCGTCGCGTCGACGGCCGGTGAGGAACTCAAGAAAACGGTCTTGGAACTCGGTGGGAGTGATCCCTTTATTGTCTTGGATGACGCTGACATCGCGGCCGCCGCTGAAAACGGGGCGTGGGCGCGGAATCAAAACGGCGGGCAATCCTGTATCGCTGGCAAGCGATTCCTCGTCCATACGGACGTCTATGATGCGTTTCAGGAGGCGTTTGTTGAGGAGGTCGAGTCACTCACGGTTGGCGACCCGATGGATGAGGACACCGACGTTGGCCCGCAGGCTCGAGAGGATCTCCTCGAGGACTTCCACCAGCAGGTGACAGCGAGTGTTGAGGCGGGGGCGACCGTCGTGACTGGCGGGGAACCACTGGATCGAGATGGGGCGTTCTATCCGCCGACGATCTTGACCGACGTGCCCGAAGGTTGTCCGGTTGACGACGAGGAAGTGTTCGGCCCGGTGGCCGCGGTGTATGAGTTACCGGATGAGGAGACGATCATCGAGAAGGCCAACGATACAATCTATGGTCTTGGAGCGAGTGTCTGGACGACAGATCTGGATCGTGGTGAGCGGGTTGCCGCCGAGATTGACGCGGGGTGTCTGTTTGTGAATGAACTCGTGAAGTCGGATCCGCGTGTGCCGTTCGGCGGGGTGAAGGAATCCGGGTACGGCCGTGAGTTGTCTGAACCGGGGATCAAGGAATTCGTGAATCGAAAGACCGTGTGGATCGCGGGTGAACACGAAGGTCGTGGTTCCCTCGGGGAGTGACTGGTGGTGCACGCGTCTGACCTCTTGGTCGCCGCGTTGGAACGAGAAGGCGTTGAATACATCTTTGGGCTCCCGGGGGAGGAGACAGAGGACCTCCTGTTCTCGGTGGAAGAATCTTCGATACGGTTCGTCCCGGTTCGGCACGAACAAGGTGCGGCGTTCATGGCCGATGTTCACGGGCGGTTAACGGGTGAGGCGGGGGTCTGTCTGTCGACGCTTGGGCCGGGAGCGACGAACCTCCTGACGGGCGTTGCCGATGCGCACCTCGATAAAAGCCCGTTGGTGGCGATCACCGGCCAGGGGAATCTGGAGCGGCTCCACAAAGAGAGCCACCAACGGATAGATGTTGTCGATATGTTCGAGGCAGTCACGAAGTGGAATGTCTCCCTGATTGACCCGGACATCGTCCATGAGTCGGTGCGGAAGGCGTTCAAGGTTGCTGAGTATGAGAAACCGGGCGCAACGCATCTCGAACTTCCCGAGGATGTTGCAGGTGAGGTAACGGACAAAGACCCGTTGCCTGCGCGTGACCCTGTCAAATCCGCCCGACCAAACCAAGCGGCGTTTATGCGAGCAACCGAGTTGCTGTCGAGGGCCGACCGGCCACTCATCATTGCTGGGAACGGTGCAGTCCGCACCGGTGCGTCAGCGCATCTCCGCCGACTCGTCGACATCACCAATATCCCGGTCGTCTCAACATATATGGGGAAAGGCGCTATTCCAGATGATGACCCACGGTCGTTGATGACGCTTGACTCCGGGCCGGCGGCGGAGGCCTCCGACGCTATTGGTGACGCTGACCTCATCATCACGGTTGGATATGATATTGCCGAACACAACCCGGCGCAGTGGCACCGCAAACGGATCACGGCCCCGATCGTCCACGTCGACAGCCAGCCAGCCGAAGTCTATGAAGCATACAATCCTGAAGTCGAGATTGTCGCTGATATTGATATCGCGGCGAGCGAGTTCGCAGACTGGTGTGAATCAACGGACCTCGGCTTTGAGACAGACTGGTATGACGCGTTGCGAGACGACATCATTACAGCTGTCGACAAGGACCTTGAGACGGAGGCGCCGTTCCTGATTCACGGCGTAGTATCCCAGTTGCGTGAGGCGATGGCCCCTGGTGATGTCCTCATTTCTGATGTCGGGACCCACAAGATGGTGATCGCTCAAAACTTCCGGACCTACGAGCCGAACACGGTGATCATCTCGAATGGACTGGCAAGCATGGGTATCGCCGTTCCCGGCGCGGTGGCAGCTGACTTGGCGGTCGACGAGAACGTCGTGGCTGCCACGGGGGACGGGGGATTCCTGATGAATGCCGCCGAACTTGAGACGGCCACACGACTCGAGTGCGGGTTTACAGTCGTCGTGTTTACTGATGATGAATATCGCCTGATCTCAGAACAACAATACGACCATCGAGAGGCAACAGTTGGGACCCATTTCACCAATCCCGATATGGTTTCCTTCGCCGAAAGCTTCGGGATAGACGCCTATCAACCAGAGACAGCCGAGGAACTCCAAGACACCCTAGCCGGTATCGACGGAGACGACCTCTCGCTGGTCGCCGTCCCCGTCCGATATCCAGACTAGACGGCGATGAGTCACAGCGGGCTCACGGCGACCGAGTTCCCCACGTGTGGTGTTTCACCGTCTATGAACAGTGGGTGAGGGACGCGGGGAGTTTTGAGTGCATCGGTGGAATTCTGCGGCGAGAAACTTTTTGTCTGCGACCCTCCACAGAGGAGGCATGGTTGAGGAAGGTGGAGAGGCTCCCGATTTTACGGTGCCGATGGCTGGGGGGTCGGCATACAATGACATCGAGGAGTTCACGCTCTCCGAGGTGGTGGGTGATGGTCCGATTGTCCTCGCCTTCTATCCGGCGGCGTTCACGAGCGGCTGTACACAGGAGATGTGTGCGTTCCGCGATTCGATGGATGGGTTCGGGGACCTGGATGCCCAAGTGTTCGGGGTGAGTGTGGATTTGGTGTTCGCCCAGAACATTTGGATGCAAGAAGAGAACCTGAATTTCCCGATGTTGTCAGATTGGAAGCATGAGGTCATCCGGAAATACGAGGTGATCCTTGAGGACATGTATGGGATGATAGAAACAGCCGAGCGAAGTATTTTCGTCGTTGACACCGAGGGGGTCGTGTCGTATAAATGGATCAGAGGAGAGGAGCGGGCTGATTATGAGGAGTTGGTCGCGCGGACACAAGACGCCGTGGCCGATGTGGCCGGAACGTAATTCGACGAATCGCACCCCATCGTTCACTGACCTGTCACGGGAGGTGGGTAGTCAGGATTCTTGGTATGCAGCCGCTGACAGCTCAACGGGGGGAGCGGTGAAAATCACGATGACGACAAGGGCGGCGGCGATGATGACCGTGCCGCCGAGCATGTACCACGCCGGAGTATAGCCAATGCTGTCGGCGAGATAGCCGAAAGCTGGTGGAGCGAACAACGAGCCGGTTGTGAGGGCGAGTTGGCCGCCGGCGGTGGCACTGCCCATCTCGCCGGCGCCGACGAGCGTCGCCATACACGAATAGTAAACGCCGGTATATCCGAGGACGAAAAACCCCAAGATGGAGAAGGCAACTGCCGCTCCAACCGGGGTCGTTGTCGTGGCGACAACAAGGAACATGCCAGCGCTGCCGAGGGCTTGGACGACGAGAACCGCGCCGATCCGGGTCCGGGGATTGCCGGGGAGGACATCTGAGAGCCAGCCGGTTAACACCCGGCCCACACTCCCGAATAACTGGACGAGTGCGAGAACTACGCCCGCGAAGAAGACGCTCGTTTCGATCGATTCCTGCACAAAGAGTACGGTATAGCCAGTCGTTGTGAACAAGGCAGCACCGAGGAAGAAGCCGGCGGTGACGAGGACGAGATACGATCGGTTGCCGAGGAGCTCCCGGATCGCGGGGTATTCAGCAATCCCGCCGGTGCTGGCGCCGCGATAGGTGAGGTAAAAGACCACAGTCACGAAGTAGGCGACGGCCGCGGCGACCAGAAATCCGGCTTGCCAAAAGAAGATGCCTGCCAGCCCGGTCACGAGCAGGGAGCTAATCCCGCTGCCGCCGGTGACGCCGACCTGTTTGATCCCGATTGCGAGGTTTTGGCGGCCGGCCTGGATGTTGTCGAAGACGGCTTTGTTGGTCCCTGGCATCGCCGTCCCATAGACCGATCCGAGGAGAAAGACAGCACCAAGGAGAGTTGCGTATGTTGGGGCACCGGCGACGAGTAACACCCCGGTGGCGAGACCGAGTAATCCGAGGGTGAGTGTAAGACGCTCACCGAAGCGGTCAGTCAGGGCGCCAATCGGGAGAAGGAAGGTCGCGTACCCGAGGGTGAGAGTGGCGACGATGATCCCGACAGAAAATCGGCTGACACCGAAGACATCACGGAAGAACGGTGTCGCCGCAAAAACCGCGTAATAGCAGATGCTTGCCGAAATTTGCCAGCCCGTAATCAGGCCAACCGTCCGCCAGTACGACCGGTTCATCGGCGCTGCAGGTGGTAGTTGTGACTCGGTTCGGTGACCGTTGGGTGGCTGGACAGGTGGGGCGGACGAGAGGCCTCACGGCGGTTGGTAGAGCGGTCAATCGGTGCCATCGTCATCGTTATCGGGGCCGTGAGTTGGTGAAGACGTCTCGGAGTGTTTCGACGGGATCTGGTTTCCCGGCCAGGGTCTGGAAGATGAAGAGGACGCCGAGGATTCCGACCGCGATGAATTGGATGGTTAACGAGGGGTGGACCATCGCCACGAGAGACGTCCCGAAGAAAACAAGCCGTAGTGCCCACGTCACGGGTCGGCTGAACTCGAAGTGGTAGTTAATCCCGTGGATCATCCCGATGGCACCAACGAGTGCGATGGCACCAAGGAGTAACGCGGCCGATGAAAACGAGCCGTCGACGAGTTCCGGGTGATAGAGGAAGGCGAATGGGAGGATGAAGAGTGGGGCTGCGAGTTTTATTGATTCGACGGCGCTTGCCAGGAAGTCCGAACCGGCTCTTCCGGAGGCGACGGCCACGCAGGTGGCGATCGGGGGCGTGAGTCCGGCGAGGATGGCGCCGTAGAAAACGAAGAAGTGCGCGGAGAACTCGGGGAGGAGGAATTCACCGGAGAAGGTGGGGGCGACGAGGAGGGCTACAATGGTGTATGCGGCCGTGGTGGGCATACCGAGCCCGAGGAGGATACAGATAGCCATCCCAAGGATCGCAGCGATGACGAGGACACCACCGGAGAGGTCAAGGAGCGCCAGCGAGACAGCCGTTGGAACGCCCGACGCCATGAGGATATCAACCACACCGTTGATTGCGGCGAGAATGATGGCGACCGGGGCGGCGACCCGTGCGCCTTCCCGGAATCCGGCAACAGTGTTCCTGATCTGTGTGCCAAACTCGTTGATCGGGCGGAAGCGGATCATCGGGTCAAGACGGGTGCGGACTTTGGTGAGCGTGTTTCGAATGCGGTCGGGGATGGATGGTGTGGTCGTCGATGGCTCCCGGTCGTCGGGCGCGTCATCGCTGTCGTCCTGTTCGACGTAGAGGCCGGCTGAGCCGGGGCCGATCGCATAGAGCGATTGGAGCACGGGGATGGTAACACCGAGGATGATCATTGAGACGGCCGTCGCGAGAGCTCCGGTCATCACGGTATATTGGGCGACGCCGAGAAGATAAATCAGGAGCACAAGGGGGGTGGCATACTTGATGAAACCAAGGATGACGGTCGTGGTTGGGAGGCGCTCTTCAAAGTAGCCCTCCATGGTGGGGTCGTCGATCTGGGGAGCGGCGACGTAGTGGACGGCGATGACGACAGCGACAACGAGGATAAACGCGGGGATCAGGCCCGCCAAGATGACATCGACGTATGTTTCGCCCGTGATGAGGGTCGCCATGATGAATGCACCCGCTCCCATGACTGGCGGGAGGACTTGCCCCGAGGTGGAGGCCACAGATTCGATTGCGGCTGCTGTTTTTGGTTCGATCCCGTTTTCTTTCATCATGGGAATAGTGAACGAGCCCGTCATCCCGGCGTTGGCGGTCTGGCTGCCGTTGATCGAGCCGACGACCGCACTCGCGATAACGGCCGTCTGGGCGACGCCTGAACTGATGTATCTCGCAGACCGCACGGCGAGTCTGAGGATAAGATCGAATGCGCCGTATGCCTGCATGAGGCCTGCATATAAGAGGAATGGCGCGATCCACGCTGCCATCAACCGGTTGAGGAACCCGAAGAAACCTTCGACTTCAATGACGAGGATGCGAAGCATGCGTTCGGGCGTGATGCCGCCGTGTGAGAGGACACCAGGCATCCATTCGCCGAACAGCCCGTAGGCGATGCCAGCGAGTAAAACCACCAGGAATGTTACGCCGAACGACCGCCAGGTGAGATAAATCATCACCAGCGTGAACAGGAATGCACCGTAGATTTGGAATGGTTCAGCGCGGCCTCGCTGACGGACATAGAGAAGGTCGAAATTGAAGAACATATACAGCGTGACCGGGATAATGACGGCGGCTGAAGCCACGAGGAGGATTAAATGGAGGTAGTCGGAGTCTTTGATGACGTCGCGGAGTTCACTGACGATGAAAAGCATAAGAACGCCCCCGAGGAACAAGATCCCATATTGGGCTCGCGGCATGAGTTGGCTATAAGCATAAAAGAGGACGAGGAGCCAGAAGGGGATTGAGCCGTAGGTCAGGATGCCTTCGAGAATACGATGGGTCCGTTTTGTGTCAAGCTCTACCATTGGGTATTGCCGGTGTGATTGGGCTTCAGATACTTCTACATTGCGCCGATTGTCGAACGGGCTGTTGGAGGCACCGCCACCGCCGTCGCCATCGCCGTTGGCGTATCAGTCGACTTCACCTCGTGTCCAGCTGTCGTCCCAGACGCCCTCATCTTCGAAGAAGTCCGCGACCCCGGGATGAATCTCGAGGTCAGGGATGACGGCGGCCGTCATGGATTCGGCGGTATGGTCGAGCGTCGTTGGGTCGGCTTCTCTGATGGCATCGTCGTTTTCGAGTGCCAACCGTGCCATTTCGTATGTCGCTTCCGCCGGAACTTCGGGCCCGTAGGCCCACTGGCCGGCAAGAGTCCAACTGTCGACTTCACCATCGTAGACGGTGTCGACGTCTTGCTCCCAGCCGTAGGGTTCGAATGTGCTATGGACCGCGCCCGGGTGGTCCTGGATAACTTGTGCGAACTGGTCGTCCGTTTCGACAGCATACAGTGATCCGCCGCTGCGGACATCGACTTCCTGAACCCACGAGGACAGCGAGACGCCGTTCGCCCCGTAGATACACAATGCGTCGACGCGGCCCTCTTCGACAGCACCGGGGATGTCGCTCGTATCAACGTTGTTGATATCGTTGTCATCCCACATGCCGGCGGATTGCAAAATCTCCTCGGTGAGCAACCGGGTACCGAATCCTGGTTGGATCGGATAAATCGTGAGGCCGCCATCGCGGATGTCATCGACGTGTTCGACATCGGAGCCTTCCATGGCCATCCAGTAGATGTCGAGTTGGGTGAACACGAAGCCTTGCATCGGTAACGTGTCGACTGGATCATCTGCGAACGGGCCTTCCTCGCTCATCGCTTTGGCCAACGAGTTGTTGTCGACGCCCATTGCCGGGATGTTCTCACCATCGAATTCATACAGGTTCGCTGTCCACCCGCCAGTCTCCTGGGGGTCGATCGTGAGAGTATCGCTTTGTTCGTTTGCGGCGCGTGCATACGCCTGCGCAGCCTGTTGTGTCGAGCTCCCGGTCGACGTGGCACCGATGGTAACGGTGTATGTTTGACCGTCACCGTTCCCGTCACCATTGCCGTCACCGTTCCCGTCACCATTGCCGTCACCGTTCCCGTCACCATTGCCATCGCCGTTACCCATACAGCCTGCCAGTGTCACTACGCCGAGCGTGACTGCACCCTTCATCGCGTCACGCCGAGTAGGACTGTCTTTTGAAGACATTGCAATGTAGTTTGAACGAGGAAACACCAAAAAACTATGCCCTGGCAACCGCCGTACGAAACGGAAATCCAGAGTAACTCTCCATATTTACCAGAAAAACTACCTAAAAGGTTATCATCATCCACACGGTCACCATTACAGAGCTGGCTGTTCTCCTGTTGCGCATGCGATAATCGGGCTTACCGGGCCCCGCGACACCCTGATCTGTTGACCCCGCCACAGACAAGAGAGGTCTCACTGAATCAGGACGGCCACGAAGTATTCGCACCGATCGGCAAGTCCAACTTTCGATTGGGGTTAAAGACTGAGGGAAATGGACTCGCCGGGATTTGAACCCGGGGCCTCTTCCTTGCGAAGGAAGCGATCTGCCGCTGATCTACGAGCCCGCATCACTCGGTTGGCCAGTGCTGCGCTTGTACCTTATGGATTCCACGGATTACTCGATGTCAAAAGCCGCGTGAGCTGTCTGTGCGTGTTGGACGGGTGTGCCAGGGTGTTCGGGGTTTCCGTGGTTGGGTGGTCAAGGTGTGTCGAGGGTTTTAGACGCCGCCGTCTTCGAGGACGATTTCGATGGAGACGTCGTTTGGGACTTGGATCCGCATGAGTTGGCGGAGGGCGCGTTCGTCGGCGTCGATGTCGATGAGGCGTTTGTGAACGCGCATTTCCCAGTGTTCCCAGGTTGCGGTGCCTTCTCCGTCTGGTGATTTTCGGGCGGGGATTTCGAGGGTTTTCGTTGGGAGGGGGACGGGGCCGGAGAGTTCGACGCCGGTTTTGTCGGCGATGCCGCGGACTTCGTCCGTGATGTCATCGAGATCCTCTGGGCGCGTGCCAGCGAGGCGAACGCGTGCCTGCTGCATGTGTTATCGCTCGTTGACTTCGAGGACCTTGCCGGCCGCGACGGTCTGACCCATGTCGCGGATTGCGAAGCTGCCCAGCTCGGGGATGTCGTTTGAGGATTCGATGCTCAACGGTTTCTGGGGGCGGACGGTGACGACGGCAGCGTCGCCTGATTGGATGAAGTCCGGGTTTTCTTCGGAGACCTCACCAGAGGCCGGATCGATCTTCTTGTCGATTGATTCGATGGTGCAGGCGACTTGTGCGGTGTGGGCGTGGAACACCGGGGTGTAGCCGGCTGTGATGACCGATGGATGCTGCATGACGACGACTTGGGCTTGGAAGGTTTCGGCGACGGTTGGTGGGTCGTCGGCTGGACCGCAGACGTCGCCACGACGGATATCGTCTTTCCCGACGCCGCGGACGTTGAATCCAACGTTGTCGCCTGGCTCGGCTTGTGGGACTTCTTCGTGGTGCATCTCGATGGTCTTGACTTCGCCGGCGACATCACTCGGCTGGAAGGAGACCTGGTCGCCCGTGTTGAGGACCCCGGTTTCGACGCGGCCGACAGGCACCGTCCCGATGCCAGAGATGGTGTAGACGTCTTGGATCGGGAGGCGGAGAGCGGCATCCGTTGGTGGCTGGGGCTCCGGCAGCTGGTTGAGCGCTTGCAAGAGGGTGGGGCCGTCGTACCACGAGGTATTCTCGGAGGTATCGGCGATGTTGTCGCCTTCGAAGGCCGACGTTGGGATGAAGGAGGCATCCTCGGTGTTGAATCGGACTTGGTCGAGGAGGGTGTTGACTTCCTCAACGACTGCGTCGTATTCGTTTTCGCTGTAATCGACGAGGTCCATCTTGTTGACCGCAACGATGAGCTCGTCGATCCCGAGGGTTCGAGCGAGGAAGACGTGTTCTTGGGTCTGTGGTTGGACGCCGTCGTCGGCCGCGACGACGAGGACGGCGTTGTCGGCTTGGCTGGCGCCCGTGATCATGTTCTTCACGAAGTCGCGGTGGCCTGGACAGTCGACGATCGTGAAGTAATACTCGTCGGTATCGAACTCTTGGTGGGCGATATCAATGGTGACACCGCGTTCTCGCTCTTCGGCGAGATTATCCATCACGTAGGCAAACTCGAAGCCCCCTTTGCCCTTTTCTTCGGCTTCTTCGCGATACTGTTCGATGACGTGCTCGGGGACACTCCCGGTCTCAAAGAGGAGCCGCCCGACCATCGTACTCTTGCCGTGGTCGACATGGCCAATGACGGCCAAATTCTGGTGAGGTTTGTCTGTCATGTGTAGCTCACGCGCAAAGGCGCTATATCGGAGCAATTCGTCACTGTCCCGTAAAACGATTTCGAAAGGGCCTCCTCCCGAATCCAAGGACGTCGGGCGGTTTCCACCCAGCAACCAAACCACCCCCCAACCACCCGGGTCACCCCCGTCGATCCCCGACGCCACACGCCATCTCTGCTGGCCGCTGGAACACTGCCTATGGGAGGGACGGGAGGCGGCCGACATCAGCCAAGATGGCGCTGGCTGTCTCTGGGCCGCCGGCGCCATGCCCGGAGATGTTGAGCCGACCAGCGTGTTTGGTTTCGAGTTGGACGATATTCAGCGTGCCCGAGACCGCTAACGTCCCGTGTTCCGGGACGAGTCGGGGGCCGACACGGACCTCGCCGTTAGCGACTTCACCGATGAGTCGAATCGTCTGTCCGTCTTCAGCAGCTAACGCGAGCGCACTCCCTGGGAGGTCAGCAATCCCGTCTACGACCGCGTCAGCAAGCGTATAAGAGTCTTCATAGAGAACATTCGCCAGGATCACACATTTCAATGCGGCATCGGTTCCATCGACATCGAATGTCGGGTCGGCTTCGGCCACTCCGAGATCTTGCGCCTCGGCGAGCACATGTTCGTAATCCAGGCCCTCTGCTGCCATTCGACTCAAGATGAAGTTCGCCGTGCCGTTTAACACTCCGCGGGCGGCGGTGACTTGCCCGTCCAGGTCAGCGATCGTCGATAACACTGGGATCGCACCGCCGACTGCAGCCTCAAACAAGATCGTGCCCGGTGTGTCGGCCGCCAGCGCGGTGAGTTCCTCATACCGCTGGGCCACCGGGCCTTTATTCGCCAAGACCACGTGTCGGCCGTCAGTCAATGCTGTCTCGACATGCGTAAACCCGGGTTCGGCGTCCGGCAGCGTCGTTGGTGTCGCCTCCACCAACACCTCATAGTCTGTCTCGAATACGTCAGTTGGTGCGGCCTCTCCCACCGTATCGTGATGACGTTTCTGGTCAAGTACTGTCTGGGCGTCGAGTCCGTCTGTATTGATGGCGGCTGACGATGAATCAGCGATGGCGACAACGGTGTGGCCGTAGTCGCCGGCGAGTTCAAGGACGGATCCACCGACAGCGCCAGCGCCCATCACCGCAATGTTCACAGTGATCCCTCCGTGAGTGGCTCGATGACCCGGAGGTCTTTTTCGTCGGCGAGCGAACGGACTGCGGCCAACGCGTCCATTGATTGGCCTTTCCCCGCGGTCAACCGGAGCCGGGCACTCGATGGACCTGTCGTCCCGGCTGGCGCCGACATCGAGACATCAGCGACACTCACACCGTCAGCGTTTTGGAACCGTTGCAGGGTATCTGACAGGTCGGTTTCGACGAGGTGGCCGACGAGAATGACGGTGAGTTCCTCACTGTATCGTTCTTTGCCCGCTTGAATCACGTTGACCCCGGCGTCCCGGAGTGCATCAACGATAATCTCGAACTGCGGTTGGGTCGCTTCGAGGTCGACTTCCACCGGGATGTGGCCGCGGGGAGTGAGGTTGCCGCGTTCATGGAAGATCGACAGGAGATTCCCGCCGTTGTCCGCGATTGGTTCGAGGGCGCGTAACAGTTCCCCGGGTTCATCAACGAGTTCAAGCCGGACCGTATAGGACCGTACGTCGGCCTCACTCATCGAAATCCCTCCAGGCGTGGCCTCATTATCACCACCTCACGGACCCCGGGGTATAAGAACGCCGTCATTGACAAATCTCTCCGTTGATTATGCTTGGTCCGTCCA
>CAZSSY010000032.1:0-31433 GCA_964609565.1 uncultured Natronomonas sp. | reverse complement strand
CGGGCAGAACGTACTCGGCGGTGATGCGCCCACCGACAGTCGAAAGCGAGGCGTGGTCGTCGTGGAACGTTGCGCTCCGCTGGTCGTATTCGAGAAACGGCGACGAAAACTGCGGGATGCTCGCGGACTTCCCGCGTTGCCATTTGGCGACGACCGACTGCAACGCCTCTGCCGCCCGGCTACGCGCCGCTTGCACGAGGTTCGCGTGGAGGTCCGTCGCCTCGCGAACGTCGGTGTAGGTACGATCGTGGAGCCGACGCTTGCCCGTAATCACGTACCCGTCGTCGTCGCGGGCGTGACCAACCACATGGTTGGCCGCGTCCCGGAACTGGTCGATAGTCTCGTGGAGACGCTCGGCGTCGCTGTCGGCCACGTCGAGTTTGACCGCGACGGTACGCCGAACCTCCATACACCATGTCGCCCACCCATGTTTTATAAACACAAGGACCCGGCGGTGGAGTCAACCCTGCCACCGACGGCGGATGCACCGTCAATCGAACGCACTTCCTCCCCGCCCTGAAGGACGGGATTTCCGCGCTGTATCACCATGACACGCGACCAGATTCGCGTCACCACTCGGCGTCACCAGTCAACTGACAGCGTGCCATCGCCAGCTGGATCTGGCGCAATTTCTTCGTTTGTCCGGCGGTCAACGACGTGGATGACCCCACGGTCTTTCTTCGCCGGACAACGTTCAGCGGCCCGAACATTATGCCGAAGATCCTCTTCCCCGAAAAAGAAGACCGCGGGCTGGGCTATCCCGGTGTCGAGATCCATCGACCAATTACTCGATACCTCGGCACATTTCCCGGCGGCGATACACTTGTTGGCCTCGAAGATGATCTTATACGGAGCCTCTTCGACCGGAGGCGCGTCGTGCTCGCCGATTTCACTCGGGTCAACCGTCCCTGCGGTCATACCTCACAGTCAGGCAGCAACACGTTTGGCTGTAACGAATCCAACCACCACCCACCACGAAGGTAGCCATCGACAGTGCCCAGGTATTGTCGGGGTCCCCGGCCGGTCGTGATCGTTACGTCTCGGGCGGTGATGACGTGGACTATCCGGAGTCATTTGATGGGTGCGGCCGGTGGTGCAGCAGCCGTTTCGAGTGTACGGAGTCGGTCGGGACGACCGATAGCAAAGAGGCTGTCTCCCACAGCCAATGTATGTGTGCGGTTCGGGATTGCGACAATGTCACCATCAGCCGTTTGGAGGGCGACGACGGTGATATCGAGCGCTCCGATGGCTGTGGTCGTGAGGATACTCTCCGGCGTGATAGTGATGACGTCAAGTGTCTCTTCAGCCGCTCGGAGTTGGGCCGCGAACTCTCTGTCAATCCGTGGGTGTAACGGAAGAGTCACGAGGCGATAGCGGGCCTCCGGATCGAGTTGGGTCGCGTCGACTTCATCGACGACGATCGTGACAATATCGCCGGCGGTCCCGCGGAGTTCTGCCGTTGTCACCAGTTGGGAAGGCGTTGACGGTGAGGGTGATGTCGATGTGGTGTCGGTCCAGACTTGCACCATGTCACCGGGACTGGCGTTATGTGGTGGATCTGCAGTGATCGCGATTGCAGCATTCCCCGGCGGGAGTGTCGGGCCGAGCCCGGCTGCACGGCTTCCGAGTGCCAGGTATTCGATTGACCCTTTGGGATTAATATCGGGAAAATCTCGGTCAATATCCCAATAGAGGCCCAGCAGGATTTCAACCGGCAACGCCTGCGGCATGCTTCCCCGAACGGCGCCCCCCGCGGTAAACCACTACCGCCATCAGCAGGGGCGGGTTTAGCGAGATTCTACCGCTGCGAGCAGGGGGATATTTATCTCAATCGGAGATACCAGAGAGTGTATGGCTGCCAGCCCGGAGTCACCCCGTACCCAGTCGCCGTTACTCCGGACGCGAGTGGCCGTCATGCTGACCTTTGCGGTCGCCGTGTTATCCGTGATCACGGGGATTGTGAATATCGGGGCGACCGGGGTGTCGGGGCCACTCGCCGAATATGTCCCATCGGCGGCCGCACGGATCGCCGGGTTCACGGGTACCATGACTGGCTTTGTGATGTTCACCAGCGCGTACGGGCTCCGCCGTCGATACCGGGTTGGCTGGCTTTCGACCATTATCCTCCTTCCCATCACAGCCATCCAGGGACTCGTCCAGTCAAGTGTCCTCTCGTTTCCTTTAGTTGTCCTTTCTGGAGTGGCACTCCCGTTTGTCCTCGTCAATCGGGGATACTTCACTCGACGCGTTGACCTCACGATGGCGCAAACAGCGTCACTGGCTGCAGTTGTCGGCGTGCAAGTATACGGGACTGTTGGCGCGTACACACTCCGTGAGGAATTTGAAGGTGTCTCCACCATCCTCGATGCATTCTATTTCACGCTTGTGACGGCATCGACGGTTGGCTACGGCGACATCACGGCCAGTACACAAGTCGGTCGGCTCTTCTCGATGTCCGTCCTCCTGACGGGGGTTGCCAGTTTCGGTGCCGCCGCTGGGACCCTCTTGGGCCCGCTTATCGAAGCCCGCCTCGCAACCGCACTTGGAACCATGAGCGATAGACAACTCGAAGTCCTCGATGATCACTACATCGTCGTTGGCTACAGCGACCTGACAGAACCGATTCTCGAACGCCTCGCCGGTAACACCATCGTTATCATCAACGATACGGAGCAAGCCAAACGACTCCGTGACCGCGGCTACGAAGTCGTCACCGGCGATCCAAGCGACGAAGAGCCGCTCCGCCAGATCCACATTGAGCGAGCCGCCGCGCTCATTACCGCGACGGACGACGATGCGCAAGATGCACTCTCTATTCTGACAGCGAGTGAACTCAATCCGAATCTGCGGATCGTTGCAGCCGCGACTGATCGGGAAAACATCCCGAAACTGCGGCGGGCGGGCGCCGACATTGTCCTCAGTCCGTCGGTGTTAGGTGGTCGACTCCTCGTCGAATCCGCGCTCGGGAACGACGATCCCGAACGGATAATTGAAGATCTCATCAACGAATCGACGAGGTAGTGGACACGTCTCTTCACCCGTTGGGTGTCACGTCCCTTTTACCACCGCCGACCGTAGGTGGACGTATGCGTGTGCTGGTTGTAGGCGGCACGGGCTTTATCGGCACTACTCTGTGTCGTGAACTCAACGACCGCGGCCACGACGTGACGGCACTGGCGCGTAATCCACCAGACAGCCAAATAGCGAGCGACATCACGCTTAGACAGGGAGATGTGACAGATCCCGCGTCACTCGCAGATGCATTCGCCGATCAAGATGCCGTGATTAATCTCGTGTCGCTGTCACCGTTGTACAAACCACGAGGTGGAGATGAGAGACATTTTGCGGTCACGCGCGATGGCACGGCGAACGTCGTGGAGATGGCTGAACAACATGACGTCGAGAAGTTCGTCCAGATAAGTGCCCTCGGCGCCGATCCAGACGGCACCACGGCGTTCATTCAAGCGAAAGGCCAAGCCGAAGAAATTATCCGTGACTCTTCACTCCCATGGGTGATTATCCGGCCGTCAGTCGTTTTCGGTGAGGGCGGGGAATTTATCTCATTCACGAAGACGCTTGCACCGCCGTACGTGACGCCATTACCCGATGGCGGGACAACCCGGTTTCAACCAATCTGGGTTGGTGATTTCGTTCCCATGCTCGCCGACGCCATCGTCGGTGTCCCACCCGACGAAGCCGGTGGTCGGGAGAGTAGGCCAGACGGTGACGATATCTCCTCAGAGAGCCCGACCGTAGAGAACGGCGGAATGGATGACCCCTATACCAACTCGATCTATGAAATCGGTGGCCCCGATGTGTTAACGCTGGCTGACGTGGCGACGCTCGCACACGCTGCCGATGGGCGGTCCACCACCGTCCTCCCGCTCCCGATGTCGGTCACGAAACTGGGGTTGACAGTGATCGATGTCATCCCAGGGATTCCCCTTGGGACCGACCAGTACTACTCATTACAGTTCGATAACACGACGGCGAGCAACGATGTGTCAGCGTTTGGCCGGTCAGAAGCTGACTTGCTATCACTTGCAGACTATCTGGATGTTGACCCAGAGCTAGTTGAGGGGTAAGCGCAGGTTACTGCGTCATCTCATTGTCTGACGTGGCCGAAAGCTTATCATTCGCGTGGTCCGCTACCACGGATAAGCAACGATATGAAACTCGCAATGATCGGATTCGGGCAAGCCGGCGGGAAAATCCTCGACCGGTTTCTCGACTATGACTCAACCCGAGGGACGGGCATTATCGGGCACGCTGTGGCTGTGAATACGGCAAAAGCCGACCTGATGGGCCTTCAATACGTCCCCAAGGAGAATCGCGTCCTCATAGGACAATCGGTCGTGAAAGGACACGGTACCGGGACTGAACCAGAACTCGGCGAACGCTGTGCACGAGAGGATATAGAAGAAATCCAGACCGCCATCGATAACATGACGACCAGTAAAATCGATGCATTCCTTGTTATGGCCGGTCTCGGTGGCGGGACCGGCAGCGGTGGCGCCCCCGTACTCGCCGAACACCTCCAACGACTCTACGTGGAACCGGTATACGGCCTCGGGGTCCTCCCGGCCCGTGACGAAGGTGGTATCTACAACCGGAATGCGGCACAATCGTTCCAAGATTTCGTCGACCAAGTTGATAACCTCTTAGCGTTCGATAATGACGCATTCAAAACCGGCGGCGAGAGCCTCGATGAAGGCTACGCCGAAATTAACGACGAAATCATCACCCGCTTCGGCGCATTGTTCTCCGCCGGTGAAGTCGACGCCCTCGGCGATAAAATCGCCGAAAGCGTGATCGATGCCTCTGAGATCATCAACACGCTTGGTGAACACGGAATCACGAGCGTTGGCTACGCCAACGAGGAAGTGGAGACGACCCGGAATAAAGGCCTCCTCGATAGATTCCGCAATGGGAACGAACAAGATGGCCTCGAAAGCTCCGGCGATGCAACAAACCGGATTACCTCTCTCGTTCGCCGAGCAACACTCGGGAAACTCACTTTACAGTGTGAAGTCGATAGTACCGAACGAGCACTCCTTTTGGTGTCTGGACCACCAGAGGCGTTAAACCGCAAAGGCGTCGATAAAGCCCGGAAATGGCTGGAGAACACCACTCAATGTATGGAGGTCCGTGCCGGTGACTATCCACTCCCCGACCAAGATCACGTGGCCGCTATCGTGATGCTCTCCGGTGTCACGGACATCCCGCGCGTCAAAGAAATGCAGCGGCTCGCCATCGAGGCACAGGAAAATGTCGAACAACTCCGCGCCCAAAGCAAAGAAGACCTCGACCAACTCGTCGAATACGGTGAAGAAGAAACCTAGCGCGTTTTGAGAGACGATAACTGTCATCACTTGAGTATTCGATGCTGTACTATCGATAGCGCCTGCGCAACCCCGTTTCGGCAAGCGTAATCCCTCTGGTTCCCGTCGCGGTATACATCGTTATGGGTCAGAACCTATCTGTATCTGTATCCAGGTCATGGGGTGAATAGGGGTGAAGCGGTGGGATGACCGTGGTGTTTAACGTGTTCGCTCCGTACACGCTGGGACGAGAAAAGCCCAGGACGATGCACCGATAGTGCTCCTGTGGAGAGAATCGAAGCTATGGATATCTATCAAATGTCGAGAATCACACTCGCCGGGGGCGACCACCCGGTCTGTGGCCACCGCCGCTGGCGCCGATCGCCGTCGGTGGATGGATCGATGGGGCGACCAGTGGGATCGATGCATAGGGCGGTCCGCCAAGGGGGAAGAGACTGGTGACGCCAAAGTGTAGTCGCGATGACCGCGGGTACCCATGTGGAGGTAGAGTAGACGTGTCTCCTGGACGGGGCGCGCTCGGAGGTGTCTGGTGAATGGAGGTTTTGGTGCCGTTTGCCGCAGATGACCCAAAAACGCGGCTGCGTGAGATGCTTGTGTCGGACGAGCGGGAAGATTTCGCCCGGGCGATGTTGCTGGATGTCTGTGAAGCCGTCGGTGAAGCTGGAGGCAGCCCAATCGTTCTCTCGACTGACGAGCTGGCGTGTCCGTATCGAGTGGTAGTTGATGATCGGCCCTTATCGACGGCGGTTAACAGTCACCTGTCGCCCCCGATGGCAGTTGTGATGGCTGATTTAGCATTAATCACGCCAGGGGCGGTCGAGCGGTTCTTTGGAGCCGATGGGGACGTTGTCCTTGCGCCGGGGCTCGGCGGGGGAACGAACGCGCTCATCTGTCGAACTCCCGGGTTTGAGGTCGATTATCATGATGCGTCGATTCGAGATCACCGACGAATAGCCCAGGCTATGGATCTGAGTCTGTCGGTCGTCGATTCGTTTCGACTGGCGGTTGATGTAGATGAACCACGTGACATCGCGGAGGTATTGCTGCATGGTGACGGCCGGGCTCGTGAATGGCTTGAGGCGGCGGGCTTCGTCATTGAACCGGCCGAGGGACGGGTCCTCACCCATCGAAAAGACACCTAGCCGTTTTGTCCTCCCGGCGTGAATGAAACTCTGCGCGAGGTTGTCCTCGTGCGGCCGTGGCGACTCGGATGCAACACGCGAGGGCACCCTGACTGCTGTCCGGTCGACACGCTGATCGCCGTTCGAATGACGAGTGTTTTAATGCATCAAGCGCCGCAACACGGGATGTGTTTGGCGCAGCCGACTACGGTGTCGACATCACGGTCGATGCCGATGCCGTTGACACGCTCCTCGCAGTCACACCGCACGACGTCGAGACAGCGAACGCGTTAACCTACGCCCGGAACGTCTTTATTCCCTTGACGACAGCATGCCGGTATACCTGTACGTATTGTACGTATTTTGACCCGCCAGGAGACGCCTCGCTACTCGATCGTGAAACCGTCCGCGAGATCTGCCAGCAGGGGGCGAACGCCGGGTGTACCGAGGCCCTCTTCACGTTTGGTG
This sequence comes from uncultured Natronomonas sp., assembly GCA_964609565.1. Lineage (GTDB taxonomy): Archaea > Halobacteriota > Halobacteria > Halobacteriales > Haloarculaceae > Natronomonas. The sequence continues at coordinate 24,502 of CAZSSY010000032.1, read as the reverse complement.
ACGATCCGGATGACCGGTATGACGCGATCCATGCGCAGCTGGCCGCGTGGGGACACGACTCCATCCATACGTATCTCCGGGAAGTCTGTGAGATTGCCTTAGACTGCGGGCTCCTCCCACACGCCAATCCAGGCGATCAAACGCGCGAGCAGATGGAAGCAGTTGTCGATGTGAACGCATCGATGGGCGTTATGCTGGAAACAACAGCGGATATTCCGGCCCATACTGGCCCGCGGCGCAAAGAACCCGGGCAACGCCTCAAGACAATCGCGACAGCTGGTGAACTTGGCGTGCCATTCACCACCGGGATTTTGGTCGGGATCGGCGAATCATGGCGTGACCGTGCGGAAAGCCTGCTCGCAATCCGTGACCTACATGCACGGTACGGCCACATCCAGGAAGTGATCATTCAACCGGTTGTCCAAAACGACCGGTGGCAGGGTAAGTCACCGAGTGTTGAGACGATGCAGCGGGTGACGGCTATGGCACGGGCGGCACTACCAGAATCAGTGAGTGTGCAATCACCGCCGAATCTTGCACCGGTCCGCGATCTCATAGACTGCGGCATCGACGATCTCGGGGGTGTCTCACCCGTGACCGATGACCATATTAATCCGGAATATGCCTGGCCGCACCTCGAGGAACTCGAGGCTATCGCCGAAGAGGCGGGCGTCCCGCTCCGGGAACGACTCCCCGTCCACCAGCGATTTATCGACACTGACTGGTTGCCACCACGGATCGAAGCTGCCATTGACGCCAACGACGCGGCTGGCAGGCGGTATCGAGCGGTCCTGGACGACCGTTAGACGAGTGGCGTCCCATCGGCGTTCGGGGCGAGCGTCGGCCCGATGGGGTCGGTATTCGGATCGATTCGTCGCCGGTGGGTGTAGTCTGTCGACCGTTCGACCGGGATACGGCCGACGGCCGTGATCATATCTACGTACTCCTGGAACGAGCGGAATTCACCAAACTCGCCACCGGCTCGCTTGGTGATTTCTTCTGATAGTATTGTGCCCATGAAGTCATCCGCCCCGCAGGTCAGCATCTTTAATCCTTGCGAATCACCGTATTTCACCCACGATGACTGGATGTGCGGGATGTTATCGAGATAGAGCCGGGAGACGGCGATCATCAGTTCATCTTCATGTCGAGTCGCTCCCGCGGTCACCATACCGCGGTCGGCCAATGGGGTCTCGCTGTGGATGAACGACAGTGGAACGAATTCAGTGATATTACCGGTTCGGTCCTGGAGGTCGCGGATCCGATCGAGGTGGAGTGCGCGGTGGGCTTCATTTTCGACGTGGCCATACATGATTGTCGCTGTGGTGGGGAGCCCGACTGCTGCAGCGGCTTCCATTGCTTCGAGCCACTCGGCGGTATCGATCTTGGCGGGACAAATCACCTCACGGACTTCGTCGACGAGGATTTCTGCCGCTGTCCCCGGGACTGAATCGAGGCCCGCGGCTTTCAATCGACGGAAGACATCTCGGTAACTCCAGTCAGTCCCCCGTCGGGCATGATAGGCTTCCTCTGGGGTCATCGAGTGGAGATGGACGCCGTCGACATTCATTGCCCGGAGTTGGGCGGTATAGGTCTCTGGGTTCACTGTATATGCGGCCGGCGGCCGGTAATTGAGATCATCTCGGTCACTGGCTTCTAAGATTTCACGGTGTTCATCGTCCAACGCGAATGCAGGGTGGAGCCCGGAGACAGAACACACCTCATAAATCCCGCGTTTCCGGGCTCGGGTGACGATCTCGCGGGACTCATCGGGTGTTTTCGTGAAGCCGCTGTGGTCACTCGAGTGGTCGACGCGGAACTGCTCAGATCGATCCTTGAAGTTACAGAACAAACACCCCGTGTTACAGGCGGTTGTCACGTTGTTGTTGAGATTCGCCACGAACGTGACCTCATCACCGACAACTTCAGCGCGGCGGCGGTCGGCCGCCTCAAGTACGCGTTCTTTCCGGTCGCGGTCGATGCCGTCGTGCTCCGTCCCGGTGGTGAGTAACTCGATTGCGTCATCAACCGATAACCGCTCCCCGGCACGGGCTTTCAGTAACGCATTTTCGAATGATTGAGATGTCACGGGCTGGTGGTCGAATCCGAACTCACCCCGCGGCACGTTCGCCGATACCTCGAACGCATCCATGCCAAGTGGTCTCCCGTCCAGACTCAAAATCCCTCCGGGTCCCACCGACCCCTGGGCAGTCACCGAGAAACCACGCTCGGGTGGCGACAGATCACCTCAAGTAACTGGTCGAGGAGGCCATGTCTGTGCTGGCCGAAATCCAGCTTTGTGCTTAAAGATGGCCAGGGTAGGGAGGGTCAAGGTTTTTGATAGCAGGCAACAAGGCAGCGGGCACGGATGAAATTCCACCAGCAGGCACCACTTCGGCATGTTGCTGACGTTCCGGCGATGGGCGCCGACCGATATGGCGACAAACTCGCCGTGGAATATCGAGGTGAGGAGTATAGCTATCACGAACTGGATACGCGGATTGATCAAGTGGCGAATGCGCTCACGTCTGCCGGGATTGAACCAGGGGATCGTGTTGCGATGTATCTGGAAAACTCCTTGCAGTTCCCCGAGTCTTTCTTCGGGATTATCCGTGCGGGTGCTGTCGCTGTCCCGCTCAACCATCGGATGGATACCGAGAGCCTCGAATATATTCTGAATGATGCCGACGCTCAAGCCCTCATCACGTCACCTGTCTTTCCCAGCGTCGGCACCGATCTCGCTGAAGAAGTCCCGCGTGCCTTCATTCCAGGTGGTGCCGAAGGGGTCGACGACTATGACGCTCTCGTTGATGCGGCATCGACAGAGTTCGAGCGGCCCGACCGCGACGACCGTGATGTTGCCGTCCAATGTTATACTTCGGGGACAACTGGATCGCCAAAAGGCGTCCTGACCACCCATGAAAATCTCCTGACAACGGTCCAGTCGTATAGTTCACGGGGCGGCGCGGACCCGGAGGAAGATGTCGGTCTGTGTTTCCTGCCGTTATTCCATATGTATGGGCTTAGTACCGTCCTCTTGACGGGCCTGTATAATGGCGCCACGATCGTCCTCAAAACGATGCCGGTCGCCCAGTCACTGCTCGAAGCGATCACGGAGTATGACGTCACGCAGTTCGCCGGGATTCCAGCCGTATACATCGAGATGGTCCAGGAGCTTGAGGCCAATCCAGACCAGTATGACGTGTCGAGTATCAAGACCCTCGGGAGTGGTGCAGCGCCGCTCGCTGATGACACGCGGAAACGGATCGAAGCTGCATTCGATACGCCGTTGACGGAAGGCTGGGGGATGACTGAGACGTCGCCTGCTGGGACGACCGCGTCGACGTACGGCATTCAGAAAGATGCCGGCTGTATCGGGCAACCATTGCCAAACGTGGAACTGAAGCTGGTCGATCCCGAAACTCGTGAGACGCGCGTTCCCGCAGACGTACTCGATCCCACGTCGGCACGGCGTCTTGACGAGTATGGAATCGATGCGACTGACGAGGAGCAAGTAACGGGTGAAATCGCGATCCGCGGTCCACAGATCTTCAAAGGCTATCACAACCTCCCTGAAAAAACCGAGGCAGTCTTCGATGACGATGGCTGGTTTTACACGGATGACATTGCCCGTGTGGATGAAGACCGGTTCTTGTGGATGGTTGATCGTGCCGACGACATGCTGATTGTTGGCGGGGAGAACGTCTATCCAGCCGAAGTCGAAGATGCCCTCTTCGAGCATCCGGACGTGCAAGCCGCTGCCGTTGTCGGCGTCCCGCACGAAGTCAAAGGCGAAGCGCCCGTCGCCTACATCGTGACCGAGCCAACCGTCGAAAATCCACCGTCAGAACGTGAAATCCGCGAGTTTGCCTTAGACCACGTCCCAACGTATGCCCATCCACGTCGCGTGTTCTTCGTCGACGAACTCCCCCGGAGCGGGACCCGAAAGGTCCAACGATATAAACTCGAAGAGGACGCCGAAGACCGAATCGAAGGGCCGCTAGCGCCAAGTGAACAACTCTAGACCGCTCCCGTACTGAGAAACACACCCGGCTCTCTCGGTTTGGGGACGGAGGGCGTCGACCCCCGACGACTGTCGCAAGGTCATGGGGGATCGATCGTGAGGTGACACTCGGCGATATCCTCACATAAATGACGACTCTCCAGTTAGAGATGGTCTAGCCGGATGAGTGGCGAGAAGGAGGAATGGAAGCGTGACGGTGGACACTGTTGACTCGGGAGTGGCCTTTTGTGGTATGATGGCTTTTGGCGTTGGCGGTCGTAGCTGATAGTGTGGCAGGAGAGATTCCGACCCGGGCCGAGGAGTTGTTGACCAGCGAGCCCTTGATCGCCCATCTTGCAACGTGTCACGATAATCGCCCGCATGTCGCTCCGTTGTGGTTCACCCTCCATGAGGGCCGGATTGAAATCACGACTACCGGCCGGAAACTGGCGAACATCCGTGAGAATCCTCGGGTGAGTCTGAGTGTCCAGAAAGACGAATGCGGTACCGCCCAATGGGGTGTCTCGATTCGCGGGATGGCTTCGATTACGACGGGGGAAGAAGCTGATGCTGTCTTCACCCGGCTTAACAACAAATATGGGGCGACTGACGAGGCGTGGCGCGACGAGAACACGGCGGTCACGATCTCCATCGGGTCGATCGAGTACTGGGAGTACTGACACCAGTAAGGGAGCGCGTGAGGGGGAAGCCCGTCGTCGCGCGTGGCTGAAATCCAGTGGATAACTGAAATGGAGTGGTGGGCTGTGGGTTGGCTCGAATCGGGGAGACGTGGTGGCGTCTCGAATCACTTATCCCGTGGCCTCGGCTTATCGCGACCATGAGCGATATTGTCGTCACGTTGCCGGACGGCTCCGAACTCGAAGTGCCGTCGGGGGCAACCGTCCAGGATGTGGCCTACGAGATTGGGCCAGGTCTCGGTGACGACACGATCGCCGGCGTTATTGACGGTGATCTTGTCGATAAGGAAACCGAGTTACACGAGGATGTCCACGTGGAGATCGTCACCGAGCAGTCTGAGGAGTATCGCCAGGTCATGCGGCACTCGGCGGCACACGTGTTCGCCCAGGCACTGCAGCGGCTGCATCCAGCGGCGAAATTAGCGATCGGGCCGCCCACCGACGAGGGCTTCTATTATGATATCGCTGATGTCGAGTTGGATGCAGACGATCTTGACGAAATCAAAGCGGAGATGGAGGCTATCATTGCAGAGGATTACGATATCGAGCGAGTGGAGCGACCACGGGCGGAAGCGTTCGAGATCTATGCAGAGAATCCCTACAAGCAGGACATCCTGGAGCATGAGGCAGCCGATGAGGACCCGGTCTCGTTTTATGTGCAAGACGGCTGGCAAGACCTGTGTCAGGGCCCCCATATTGAATCCACGGGAGAGATCGGTGCGGTTGAACTGTTGAATATCGCCGCCGCATACTGGCGGGGAGAGGAAGACAACGACACGCTCACCCGGGTGTATGGCACGGCATTCGAACAAGAGTCAGCATTGGAATCGTATCTCGAGCAGCGAGAGCAGGCGAAAAAACGCGACCATCGGCGGCTGGGGCAAGCCCTTGATCTGTTTTCGATCCCGGATATCACGGGGCCCGGGCTACCGTTGTACCATCCAAACGGGAAAATCGTGCTCCGTGAACTCGAAGCATTCGTTGATTCGCTCAACGCCGAACAGGGGTATGAGTTCGTGGAAACGCCTCACTTGTTCCGGACGGAGTTGTGGAAGCAATCAGGCCATTATGAGAACTACGTTGATGATATGTTCCTTCTGGAGGTCAACGAGCGGGAGTATGGCCTCAAACCGATGAATTGTCCCGGGCATGCCACTATCTTCGAACAAGGGAACTGGTCGTACCGTGATCTCCCCGTTCGGTATGCCGAAAACGGGAAAGTATATCGGAAAGAACAGCGCGGGGAACTGTCCGGGCTTTCGCGAGTGTGGGCGTTCACGATTGATGACGGTCATCTCTTCGTGAAACCTGACTCGATCCAGCGGGAAGTCTCGACAATCATCGACCAGATCACCGAGGTGTTGGATACCTTCGGATTGGACTACGAGGTTGCGTTGGCGACCCGGCCCGAGAAGTCGGTGGGGTCCGATGCCATCTGGGAACAAGCTGAATCGCAGTTACGTGCCGTGTTGGATGACACAGCGATGGCGTATGACCTGGAACCGGGTGATGGCGCGTTTTATGGCCCGAAGATCGATTTCGCGTTCGAAGATGCTCTGGGTCGCCACTGGGATGGCCCGACCGTTCAACTCGATTTCAATATGCCGGAACGGTTCGATCTCTCGTATACCGGCGAAGACAATGCCGACCATCGACCGGTGATGATCCACCGGGCGCTCTATGGGAGTTATGAACGGTTCTTCATGGTCTTGATCGAACACTTCAATGGGAACTTCCCGACGTGGCTGGCACCGGAACAAATCCGGATCCTCCCGGTCTCTGATGATAACATCGAGTATGCAGAACAGTTACAAGCCACGGATCTGGCTGACTTCCGCGTCGACATCGAGGATCGATCCTGGACGGTCGGGCGGAAAATCCAGCAGGCGCACGACGACCGCGTCCCCTATATGTTGATCGTGGGTGACGACGAAGAAGCAACGGACACGGTCTCCGTCCGGGACCGATTCGAACGAGAAGCCAGCGCGATAGAACCAACCGCGTTCCAAAACCACCTCCAAACCGAGATCACACAGAAACATCTCGAGCCTACTTTCCTCCCCCGGTAACACCCCCGTGTACAGCTCCCTGTCTAGGAATCTATGTCGCTCCGCCCAGGGGCGGCCACGATATAGAGGGATTCAAACTATGGGAGATGTGGCGATTGTTTCTGATATGGCGTGTAACGGCGGTTCGTCTCAAGGCTGGGGTGGTGAGTCGTCGCCGGTCCGTTCATCTGCCCGGAGGATGAACGGCCCCATGGCGAGGGTCCGTTTGGTCACCGTTGCAATCCGGAGGATATACGAGATCATCAACGCGAACGGGATGATGGCAATGGTGACCGCCGAGACAAGGACGAAGACAGTGATATCGATCCCGGCGACGCTACCGGTAAGCGTTTCTGGGGAATCGACGAAGAGTAAGGCAGTGACCGAGACGGCAAGCGCCGGGAGAGCCGTATACAGCATGTCGCGTGAAAAATCAGTGAGTTCCCACTGGAAATACAATGTCTTGAAATGTTCCCGAGCGGGTCCGTACAACTGGAGGATATCGATGAGGTCTTCGAACGCACGGCGTTCGTCCGCCGACAATGAATCCACGTAGGCATTCCGGAGTGCTTCTGCCCGATAGAGCTTCCACGAGTAATTGTAATCTAATGCCGCATCAATAAGCTGATACGTCCCAAATTGCGCATCATCCATCCGTGATGCAACAGCCTCTGCGTTCTGAATAAGGTCCGTCGTGTACGTGTCGGCCGCGTTACGGAGATCCTGATCTGCATGCGTGGACAGTGTCGCGTTCAAGTGTTCAGCGGCATCCCGTGAGGCCGTGATGAGCGATTGGAGGAACGCCGCCGGTTCCGCCGGCGACGCGGCAGCATCAATATACTCGGTCACCTCCCCCCGGAACGCAACCGCACCCTTCATCCGGTCATATTGATCATTCACGGCACCCAGTTCCTGGGAGAGCACGACTTGATTAATCGTGACGACGAGCGTGACGGCGGTAACAACCGCCATTATGAGCGCATTGAACAAGGAGGTGACCGGCTGCCGGTCAGTAAGTACCCCCCGGAGCGACGACGGCCACACCACGATGAGCGACAGAAGGAACAGATAGAATACGACCAGCAGAACAACCGCGAGCACCCGTCGTTCAGCTTTCAATAACAGCCACGTGACACCAACATTTCCCGAAGCCCGCTCTTCGAACTGACCGTCCGCATCAGAACCCATACCGATCCTTCGATATGCGGGAAGAAAGGAATAGGTAGCTTACTCCTCGTCTTTGCCTTCGTCTTGTTTGAGCTCGTCGAGTTCAGCTTCAATCTCAGGGTCTGCCGGTTCCGCATCACGTTCGACATCAACCTCACCCTCCGAGGTGTCACCATCAGCTTCCGCTTGAAGAGTCTCAAGTTCAGCCTCAACTTCCCCGTCACGGCGGAGTTCCTTCAGCTCCCGGTCAAGGTCATCTTCGTCAGACAGCACATCGTCAAACGCACCGGTCTCTTGTAACTCGTCCATCGCGGCAGCTCGAGCCTCCATATCCTCGGTTTTCTCCCGGGCACGCTCGATCGAGCGAGTGACGTTCTCCATTTCGTCGCCGGCGCCGGTCATCGCCTCGCTCACACGGGCACTCGCCTCTGCGGCTTCGTATCGAGCCTTCATAGTCTCTTTTTCCGTCCGGAACTGTTCGATCCGACTCTGCAGATCATTTTTCTTCTCAACGAGTGTGTCCTGTGTGCCCTGTAAGTCGGTGATTTGACCTTCTAATTCCTCAATCTGCGTCATCTTTTGTTTTTTCTTCTCAAGAGCGCGGCGAGCCAAGTCTTCACGATCCTGGCGGACAGCGTCGCGGGCTTGTTCGTTGTGTTTCTCAACGTTTTCTTCAAGCCGCCGTTTCTGTATCTCCAGGCGCTTCTTTTGCGTTGTTAGGTCGGCGATCCCTTTTTTCACACTTTGGAGTTCATCGCGGAGCTGCTCGTAGGAATAATCGAGGGTTTCCTGAGGGTTCTCAGCGCGATTCAAGACGGCGTTGAGCTTCGATCGGATGACGTAGGAAGCCCGCGAGAGGATGCCCATATCCCCGCCTTGTAGTCGCAACCCTTAAAAGGCTACGCGGATTGCCGTCCGACTCGACCCCGCCGCCGCAACGATGGCCGGGTCCCACTCGATATCAAAGGTATCAATCACAGGAGACTGGCGCATCCCACAGCAACACCCGAGTCAAGCTAAGGGAAAGACAGCCCCATCAGGCCTCGGCAGGCAGACATCTGAGGAATTCAGATGGCGACTACCAGTAAAATGGATCTACTGGTAGAAATTGCCGTGAAAGCCAATCGGGATATGATGCGAGACGGATGCTCTCGCGAGTTCAACAAAGGAACTGGCATCCAAGACGAGGAGGAACGACTGGTGAGTGTCGGGATTAAGGACGACCGAGAGGATAACGCCATCATCCTCAGTTGTGGCAGCAGGCGCTTCAACGAACACCGGTTCACCCGGATACGTGCCTGGTTCGTCCCAGACAGTGGCCGTGCCCGAGGTGACGTCGACTTTGAGGAGTGTATTTGGGAGATCGCGAGGAGGATTTTCGCGGTTCCCGACGCCGTAGACGTACTGGTACTGGCTGGTATTAGCGCGGTCATAGTTGATGCGAGGCAGTTCAATCGGGCCGGAATAGATGACCTCACTTGTAATCGCATCGGCGAGACGGAAACGGACAAGCCGAGCGGGTTCAGGAGAGAAATCTGGAGCAGTGATGGTGTCGAGGTAGAAGTCCTCAATGATGGACGCGTCATCATATGCGACGATGTCAACGACGACCGTATCGTCGGCTTCATACGCATTGACGTGATGGAACGCGAAGAATGCATCCGTGGTGAATTCCGCTGTCACGTTGCCTGTTGTTCGATCAACGAGCGTGAATTGTGTTCCACGGTCGGGGTCCCATTGATAGTTCTCGATGAAGGGCCGATTCCGAAGGAGGAAGTCGCGAGGGTTCACGACAAACGGGAACTCCACGAGAACGAGATAGCTGGGTGTCAACCCGAAGCTATGCAGATATGCCGGGTGTTTCCGAGAGAGTGTCGCGAAGACATCGTGCGTGTCTCCGTCGTCCCGCACCCGATAGAGTTTGTACTCGCTGGTCCGTGAAAACGATGTCACATAATTGAATGTCACCCCATCATCTCGGTGTGGATGAGCTGATGACATATCGCCGAAATCTGCATTATCGTCCACCACTCCGAGTGTCTCGAGTGTGTCGGGGTCGAACTCGACGGGGATTGGGGTTTCGGTGAGTGCGGTGAACCGGTCGGCGTGTCGGGCGATATTCACATTGGCATTATCGGTGCTGTCAGTTGAGAACACGGAGAAAAATCGTTCCCACAAATCGCGGCATGGATCAGTGGCGAATTCGCCGTATGCGAGTTCGTTGTGGTCGGTGGCATGGGTGTAGGAGGAGGTTTCAAGATATTTATTCGAATAGCGGACTGACCCGTTGGTGATAGCGAAGCGGTGGAGCATGGCGAATCCATCGAACCAGTGTCGGAGGCTCCGGTCGCCGACCTCGAATTTCGCGGGGCCGGTCCGGAGTAAGGTGCCATCCACCCAACGAGGGATATTGCCTTCGACCGGGAGGTGGCGGTCTGTGACTTCTGAATCAAGGGTTTGGACTGCAACAGATCTACTGGCGGCTCGGTCTGCCGTTCCGGTGTCGTCGTGGGTGTCGTTACGTCGGTGACTAGGGGGCGGGGAGGGTTGCTCGTCCATTAGGGTTATATGGCGAGACCCAGAAGAAACCGATTACCCCAACATGTTGGGATTACCAGCGGGGTGTAGCGGAGTATCCACGCATGAGAACTGCCCGCATTCGATTCGAACTCCCTGACGACACCTGGATTACCGGTCTCTCAGAAACCTTCCCAGATGCCTCCTTTCGGTTGCTAACCGGGCTCATGCTGGAAGATGGCGCACTGGAACTCGGAGAAATTCATGCCGCCGATGCCACAACCGTCGCCGATGCATTCAAATCTCAGCCCGCAATCCGGCACTACGAACAGCTATTCGCGGAAGAAAACCGCGTTCTCGCGCGGTATGAAACGACTGACAGCGGCCTCTATGAATTCCTCCAACAGTCATCATTTCCACCGGAATTCCCCATCATCGTCCAAAACGGCGTCGTAACCGTCGACTTCACCGGGGATCGAGACCAACTACAAGCCCTTCGAGATACCCTTGCAGCCAGCCCGCTCACATACGACATCCTCGCCATCACGGATACCGAACCACCGGCTGACATCCTGACACACCGGCAACGCGAAGTTGTGGAAGCCGCCGTCCAACACGGATACTATGCCGTACCGCGAGAGCAGACGCTCTCTGCACTCGCCGCCTCACTCAACATCGATAAATCCACCGCCAGCGGCATCCTGCGGCGAGCAGAGGCACAGATCGTGACGTGGTTTCTGTCAGCCACCGGCCATGACACCCATCAGGCTTCCGATTGAGCTACCCACCGCTTTAGCGGTGGGTTTTCTCCTGTATGTCGTATAACTCCAAGAGCTGAAGCAGGCCGAATACCGCGCTGGGCGGCTATAATGGTGACGGAAACCCCTTTGTCGTCCGGTCGCAACTCCCCGGTATGGACCGCCAGGATCTCGTGGCACAGTTTCACGACGGCGAGATACGGCTCCACGAATTCGAAACGCATGCCGATCCCGACGACGCAGCAGCCGCTCGTCGGGAGATTCTCACCACCATGACTGATGCCGACCTTGACGCCATTGGTGCCTATACGTTCGACGCCGAAGCGGCCACCGCCAATATTGAAAATATGCTGGGAGCCACCCAAATCCCGGTTGGTATTGTTGGCCCTATCCAGCTCGATGGCGGCGCGATAGATGATAGCGTCTATCTTCCATTGGCCACGACCGAGGGAGCCCTCGTGGCCTCGGTCAACCGGGGATGTGCCGGGATTCGTGCAGCAGGGGGTGCCACGGCCCGTGTCCTCCAGAACGCTATGACACGGGCACCATTGTTCCGCGTCGCAGATGTCAGCGAGGCGAGTGCCGTTGCGGCGTGGGTTCGAGAACACATCGATGTCCTCACGGATGCCGCCGAAGCGACGACACACCATGGGGAGCTTCGTGAAATCCAGCCATACGTCGTTGGAGATAACGTCTTTCTCCGGTTTGCCTATGACACCAAAGACGCAATGGGCATGAATATGGCGACGATTGCGACGGAGGCTGCCTGTGAGGTGGTCACCGACGAGACACCTGCGGAACTCGTTGCCTTATCCGGGAATCTCTGCACCGATAAGAAACCGGCCGCAATCAATAGTGTCGAAGGTCGTGGCCGAACCGTGTCAGCTGATGTCGTCATCCCGCGTGATATCGTGGAGGAGTATTTCCACGCGAGTCCGGAAGCAATCGCCGACGTCAACACGCGGAAAAACCATGTCGGCTCCGCCAAAGCCGGATCCCTCGGATTCAACGCCCACACAGCGAACACTGTTGCAGCGGCGTTTCTGGCGACCGGGCAGGACATGGCGCAAGTCGTCGAAGGCGCCAATGCGATTACGACCGCGTCGGTTCGTGATGGGGATCTTTACACGTCGCTCACGATTGCGTCACTCGAAGTGGGAACCGTTGGTGGGGGGACGACACTCTCGACGCAATCGGAAGCCCTCAACGTAATTGGGGTGCGCGGTGGTGGTACCCCAGCCGGTAGTAATGCCGATGCGCTCGCTGAAGTCATCTGTACGGCCGCTCTGGGTGGCGAACTGTCACTCCTCGGCGCGTTGGCATCCAACCATCTTGCCTCCGCCCACGAATCTCTCGGCCGATAACCCATCCCAGACGCTCTCCGTCTCTCTGCGAACCAGGCGTCGTCTCTCAGCAGCCAGCGGTGAACCCGTTACGAGGAGTTACTATGTGTGGCCGCCGAGGGAGTGTGATTGTTGCTGATGCTGGTGGTGTATGATCGATCGAGGGGTGGTGCGCCGGTGGCAGCGATCACGATAGCTACCACACTGAATGCAGCGATGCCGGCGATGCCGATCGGGCTCGCAATCAGTTCGTTCACGAGGCTGGTATCTGTTGTTGTATACACGAGGACGAGTCCTGCAGAGCTGTTGAAGAGGCCGTGGAGGAAGACGGCAGCGAGGAGTGATTCGGCCTTGAGGACGAGATAGGTATAGACTGGCGAGAACGCGATGCAGGCGGCAGTCATCATGCCGATTCCAAGATATGGAAAAGAAGGATAGTTGTAGCCGGCAGCCACAATCGGTGCATGCCAGAGCCCCCAGACGGTCCCGATGAGCATGGAGGCTTTCCAGTAGCCGAGTGGGGCAAGTTCCCACAGGAGATAGCCACGCCACCCGAATTCTTCACCGACAGCAAACGCTGCATTCAGTGTCAGGCCGGCAGCAACAGCGATTCCGAGCGTAATCGCGAAGCCGGCCAGGCCCGACGGGAGCGAGATTCCGGGGATGGGGTCAGCCGTTGGGTCAAACGTGACGCCTGGGACGGCTAACGAGACAAAAAGGGCCCCTATGATGAGCGCAAGCCCGACCGGGATGATCGCCGCGTGCCAGTGGATGGAACCGAGCCGTAACCCGACGGTCCCAAGAGGGATATCGCGGGTGAGACACACCACCAGGCCGGCTGCTAATGGCGTGAACATATAGATCGGTGCAAGGGCCACAAGCCTAACTGATGTCACCCATGCGACGGCGATGAATACCGCGGCTGACGCCAGGAGAACTCCCAAGAAAACCACGACACGTCGGTGGTTGATGGTCGTCACCGCCGCCACCCACTGGACACCATTAGCTGGCTGTATCACTTCCAGTGATATCAACTCGGTGGAAACCGGACACAGCGAAGTACCGTAAAGCCGCTCGAAGACCACACACGTAACGCGTCGTGTCTACTGACAGAGACAGAGATAGAGATAGCTTCAGTGAGATGGGAGTGGCGGTTATGGGTTCTGTGGTGAGTCGTCGGATCCTGGGTGGTGACTCCCGAGTCGTTCACTCACCAGGAGAATCAATCCACCGACGAGGAGGGTGAGAAACCCGATGAGGTAGACCGGGTGTGCGGCGATCTCGAAGAGGCCGAAGACGGCGAGCGCACTGGCGAAGACGAGCCAGCCCGCCGCTGCACGGCGTTCCTCACCACTCACGTGGATCCCGGCTGCAGTGAGCAAGACCACGATGCCGCCGCCCACGAATAGACTGCTGGGCACCCCGATGAACAGGTCAAAGAGAAGAAGGACGAGGAGACCAGCGATTACCAGGCGTCGACTGATCGCGGCTGGCTCACTGACCATGACTGGTGAACACTTGACGTCGGGAAATCCTTATCGACTGGCCACGCCGAAACCGGTGTCGGCAAGCGGCCTACAGGACGCGGTATGTATCGTTGTGTTTCGTTATGTCACCGGTTTGCCGGAGTTTTTCCAGGGTTCGGGCCACGTCTGTCTCCGAGAGATCAGTGGATGTGGCATAGGTAGTAATCGCTTCGGTCGTCGGGTTCTCGAGCGTTTCAATGGCGGAAAGAACGGTCTCTTTGCGACTTGGAGTGCTGGTGGAACTGCTGTTGGCGGTGGCTTGCTCAGCTGCGGAAGTGATGGTCTCAGGATCGAAGCCTGCCTCCCGGAGAACTGATGCATCATCGATGCCGACTGTGTCAAGATCTATTGCTGCGGGATCGACGTCGTGGCCGTCGGCTCGCTGTGCAAGCATCGAGCTTCTGGCCTGAACTGCTGTCTCGCGTGACTCGGTTTCGATGAACTGTGTGAGTGACGTGAACTGGTGGCGTATCTGGCATCGGGGACATTGCGTGGTTTCGGGGCGGCCATCAACCACCCAGAGTGCGTGACAAGCACGACAGCCGACGACTACGTACATAGTAGATCGTGGAGGTCTCGCTGTGAAGAGCATCGATCGGTAGCCGCCGACACCCTCGGCAGTGCAGTGTCAGGGGGCATATGTTCCGTGGAGCGTCGTTTCTCCGAGGATATCGTCCTCGATGGTGTCACGGAGCGTGTCGGCAGTTGTCTCCCGGGCGATATCGAGGGAGCGATCAAGGGCGTATAGCTGGAATCGATAGGTGTGTTCACGATCCGGTGGATTCGGGCCGCCGTATCCCTGTTCACCGTAGTCATTCGGGCCTTCAACGGGTGTATCTGGCTCCCAGTCTTCCGGAAGTTGTCGCATGGACGGTGAGATATTCCACACAACCCAATGATCCCAGATTTTGCCAGCGGGTTCGACAGCGTCAGGGTCGTCCATGATCAACACCAGTGATTGTGCCGACGGTGGCACGCCCTCGATTTCCAACGGTGGATTCACATTCTGCGCTTGATACCCGTATTTCTCAGGGATCGGATCACCATCATCGAACGCGGAACTCGTGAGTGAGAGCGCCATATACTGACATTTATCCGCCGGGCCTGTGTGTTTATCGGCCCACTGCCGAACGGGCGGGAGTGTGATTAAGAGAGAGTTTCGATGTTGCCGACGACTTCATCGGCGAACTCGCTTGTGGCGAGTTTCTCTCCACCTTCGATCTGTCGTTCGATATCATACGTGACTCGTTTGGAGATGATTGCTTGCTCGACCGCATCGCGGGTGAGCGTTGCTGCATCGTGCCACCCCATGAATTCGAGCATAATGCGGCCGGATAGAATCATCGCGGTCGGGTTAACTTTGTCTTGGCCGGCATATTTTGGCGCGGAGCCATGCACGGGTTCGGCGAGGACACGGCCGTCACCGACGTTCGCGCCGGGTGCGATCCCGAGCCCGCCGATTTGGGCGCCACAGGCATCAGACAAGTAATCGCCGTTCAAATTCGGCATTGCTAAGACATCGTATTGGTCGGTCCGGGTGAGGATTTGTTGAAGCATGTTATCGGCAATCCGGTCGTTCACCACGACGGCGTCGTCAGGCGGTTCACCATCGCGTTCTTCCCAAAGCGTGTCCTCAGTGATGACCGCATCGCCGTATTCGTCGTCAGCAACCTCATATCCCCAATCGCGGAAGGCACCTTCGGTGAACTTCATAATATTGCCTTTGTGGACGAGCGTGACCGAGTTGCGATCGTTTTCGATGGCGTAATCGATAGCCTTGCGGACGAGTCGTTTCGTGCCGAACTCCGAGATTGGTTTGACGCCGATTCCGGCTGGGCCGTCGTGAATCGTATCATCGAACCCCATTTCTGTTTCGATGAATTCGCGGACTTTCATGGCTTCGTCAGTCCCGGCCTCCCACTCAATACCGGCGTAGACATCTTCTGTGTTCTCCCGGAAGGTCACCATATCCATTTGTTGTGGGCGTTTAACCGGTGATGGGACGCCCTCGATGTGGTAGGTCGGCCGGATATTGGTATACAAATCAAGTTGTTTCCGGAGTGCCACATTGAGGCTGCGAAACCCCGCCCCGACGGGGGTTGTCAACGGGCCTTTGATGGAGACTTTGAATTCTTTGAGCGCGGTAAGCGTGTCATCTGGGAGATTTTCATCGTATTGTTCCCTGGCAGATTCCCCGGCATAGACGCGCATCCAATGAATTTCACGGCCAGTCGCGTTGGCAGCTGCCTCAATCACCTTTTGAGCGGCTGGCCCGACATCTGACCCGATACCATCGCCATAGATGATGGGGATAATCGGGGCATCTGGAACGACGAGTTCGTCGTCCCCAGTTACCTCGATTGTCTCGCCCTCATCGGGCACCTCTACGAGATCGTATCCCATACCGTCTTGATTCACCCGCACCCCTGAAAGGCGTACCGCTCCCCCCAAACTAATTATACATGAAAAACCGGGTAGGACCACGCCTGGAGCGAAACGAGCGCGACGACGGCTGCCCGCCCGAAACCATCACCACACTCCGGCGATAATCGATGACAATGAAACTCATTGTCCACGGCGGGGCCGGTGGGACAGTCACCCAGCCTGCCAAGCGAGAGACCATCCTCGCGACCGCAGCCACCGCCGGCGTCAAATCCAGCTCGCCGACCGCAGCCGTCTGTACGGCGATCCGAATCCTTGAATCCGATCCGCGATTTAACGCCGGGATCGGTGGCGCCCTCCAAGTCGACGGAATCGTCCGTACTGATGCCGGCTTGATGACCGATGACCGCGAAATCGGGGCAGCGTGTAGTATGCCTGGTGTCGAACACGCAATCGATGTTGCCCGTCTTGTCAAAGAAGAAACCCCGCACATACTCATCTCTGGAGTACACGCTGTCGATCTCGCTGCGGCATACGATATCGAAACAGCCGTCGAACTGACAACCAGACAGACGACCGAGCGGTGGTCGGCAACCACCGAACACTCCCCGACTGACGCTCGAAAACAAGTAGCGTGGGTGAGCGAGCACTTCCCTGCTGATTCCCGACCGCGAACCGATGATGCCACGTCCCAACCCGATTCCCCGCATGCGTCGAAGAAGGAAGACCGAGATCATGACACAGTTGGAGCCGTCGCGACCGATGGAGACAGCCTTGCAGCAGCGACATCAACCGGGGGTCGATGGGGCGCAATGGCAGGCCGCGTTGGCGATGTCCCGCAAGTTGGTGCCGGCTTCTATTGTACCCCGCACGGGGGCGTCTCCGCGACTGGCACTGGCGAAGATATCGCCCGCCTCATGCTCGCCCGAAACGCCGTCCAGTTGCTCGCAGACGGTCATGACGCACAGACGGCCGCCGAGAAGACGATCAATGAATTCACCCACCAGTGTGACACCTCGGCTGGTGTCATTCTCTTAACACCGACCGGTGACACCGGCCACGCCGATACCACCGACGCGATGCAGACACACATCGCCACCGACACCGAATGACACCCCCCAGGAGACAAATATCCATATCGGCAGATGCATTTCGACAGAGGCGCGGGGGTCGAGAGGCTGTACTGCAAGACGGTGTCTAGTAGCCGCCAGCTGACCGAGAAACACGACGGTAATCACCGACAAGCTCGTACGTTTAGAAAGGACGATCGAAGTCGGATGGAATCACGACCTTGCTTGGTGCCGGTGGGACAGCAATCAGCGGTGAGGGTGAGGGAACCGTCAGTCTGCCCGTGAAACGGACAGTGGTCTGTGTCGTAAGCACCGGCCCGCGATGCTGGGGACGCAGAATCCTTTGAATCTTCCCGTATCTCAGCGACCGTCTCAAGCAGAATTTATTTATAATGGTCCAACCGAAAGGCCCGGCCGCCCCCGGATTATCGCCACTCCTTGTCTCCCGTATATATCCGTCTCCACCACCTCTCGATCCAACGTCCCTTCAGGTATCTCGATCAATTAAGCAAAATAGTCGGACACTAAGTCCCACAGCCAGCAGGAGGCCTTCGAGGAGCCACCCTCGGCTGGTTGATAGCCGGTCGGCCAGTACCGTTGGTGACAGCGGTGTCAGGACAGAAGCGGGGTTCCTGTCATCACGGACGGGATGTCGATATCGATGAGACGTAAGAGTGTCGGCGCGATGTCCGCTAACGTCCCCCCCTCTCGGACGGTCCGACCGGCTGGTCCGCCTGTCGGTGAGAGATATATGAACGGGACGGGGTTCGTCGTGTGTGCGGTATGTGGATTCTCGGGCGTCCCCATATCGTCAGCATTGCCGTGGTCAGCCGTCACGAGGACGTGGCCGTTGGCAGACTGGATCGTTGACACGAGTCGATTGAGTTGTGTGTCAACAGCTTCGACGGCAGTGACGGCCGCATCAAACACACCCGTGTGTCCGACCATATCCGGATTGGCGTAGTTTAACACGAGGACGTCAGGATCGGTCTCTTCGATAGTACGAATCGCGACATCCGTGACCGCCTCAGCCGACATCTCCGGCTGCTGATCATACGTGGCGACATCCGGGCTCGGGATTATCTCCCGGTGTTCGCCCTGGAATTCGACTTCCCGGCCACCGTTGAGAAAATACGTCACGTGGGCGTACTTTTCAGATTCAGCCATGCGGAGTTGGGTCAAGCCGGCAGCAGCCAGGGTCTCCCCGAGCGTCAGTTCGGGCTCCTCGGGCGGATACGCGACCGGGAGATCAAACGTTTCGTCGTACTCTGTCATCGTGACGACATGACATCCCGGTGGAGAGGTCGAAACCGGCCACTCGGGGTCGATATCCGCGAGCATACGGACAAGTTGTCGAGCGCGATCTGCCCGGAAATTAAAAAACACGACGGCATCCCCGTCGGCGAGTCGGGGTGTGTCTGTGATAATCGTCGGATCGATGTATTCATCGGTCTCACCACGGGTATAGGCGGCTTCAACAGCCGCCCGGGGAGTGTCAGCCTGATGCGGTGCCTCCCGATTGACGATCGCATCGAATGCGTGTTTCGTCCGCTCCCAGTTCCCATCTCGATCCATCGCATAGTAGCGACCGATGACCGTCGCAACTCCTCCGGTACCAGCCGCGTCAATAACGGGTTGTAACGCCGTGAGATACTCGATAGCACGTGTCGGATCGGTATCACGGCCATCCGTGAACGCATGTGTGACGGCCGCTACCTCGTTGTCGGCGGCGTACTCAATCAATGCATGGAGATGTGATTGATGGGCATGCACACCCCCATCACTGACGAGGCCCATGAAATGCAGCCGGCCATCATGCTCGTCGACATACGTAACGGCATCCGCGAAGACCTGGTTGTCGGCGAACGTGCCATTGGCGATGTCGTCGGTGATCCGGGCTGAATCTTGTTTGACAACACGGCCAGCTCCGATATTGAGATGCCCGACTTCGCTGTTCCCCATTTGTCCTGCCGGAAGGCCGACCCGTCGACCATGTGTTTCGAGAGTACCATATGCGCCGATATCTTCGAGTCGATCGACGGTGGGGGTGTCAGCGGTCGCAACAGCATCCGACGCGTCGCCCGCTCCAAGCCCCCAACCATCGAGGATGACCAGCGCGGCTCTCATTAAGGAGATGTAAAGCCGTCGTGTCCTAAGGCCGTGTCGAGTAAGGTTTCATCGCCGTGTACAGCCGTCCAGGGAAAAGTATTCGTCTCGGAAGGGTTTTCCCCTGCCCGCCGGTATGCCCGCGTATGGATCTTCGGGTCATTGGCGTCCTCCTGCTTATTCCGTTACTGGATGTCATGTTACTCGTTATTCTCGCGACGCGGATCGGCCCGGTCACAATCGGTCCGGTCGCGACAGTCGCACTCGTTGTCCTTACCGCATTCATTGGGCTGTTGTTGGTCCGAGCGGAAGGGCGACATACACTCGCGAAAATGCAACAGCGGCTTGCGAACGGTGAACCACCAACAGATGAACTGTTAGATGGCGCCTTGTTATTGATTGCCGGGACGCTCATGGTCACGCCTGGCCTGGTCACAGATCTGATCGGTCTTCTCCTCGTTTTCCCGCCGACACGATACCCGATCCATCTCGTTGTCAAGCGATATATGGTCCGGCCGTATCTCGATGCGAAAACCGGTGGATTTGCAACCGGGAATGTATACATCGGTGGCTTTCCAAACGGAGACGGGTCGGTGGCCGGCGGCGCAGCCGGGAGTGATCGGTACACCGCCGGTCGATCCAGCGGTGCACAACCGGGGAATGAAACAGTTGATATGGGCGATGATGAGTACGAATTTACCGACGTTGACGACGATGACACCTCCGACGACCAGAACTCGCCACCCTGACGCCACCTGTTGCCCCCTCAAGCCATATTCGAATAAGAGTGGAATGATGCGACGAGAGAGTCACGAGAGAGAACTACGGGAGAGCGGCGGGAAAGCTACGGAAAAGAAACATTTAACCAACAGACGAAGCTACGATGAGGTGCGTCTCGCGTGGGGCCAATAGCTCAGTCAGGTATGAGCGCTCGGCTGATAACCGGGAGGTCCTCGGTTCAAATCCGAGTTGGCCCATACCATACCATACCTCCTCGGCATTCAACCAGGTCCCCGGCTATAGCCTCTCATCATCCTTGAATCGGTACAAACTATTATCGAGAGATTACTCAGAGAGGGGTGCTGTCCGTGTACGGGATTGGTTACAGGCCAGGCAAACCAGAAAGCTTTCACCCTGATTACCGTGTACCCGTGGTATGCAGCGCCGTGCATTCCTCGCGAGCGGAACAGCCCTCCTCTCCGTCGCTATCGCCGGGTGTGGCCACCCATCAGTAGTCCTTGACCTGGAGGAAGCGACGGCAGAAGATATTGCCGGTGAAGAATCAATGACCGCCGATCCCGGATCGGAGGAATATACACTCGTCGAGTCGGCTCTCGAGAACGGCTCTGCTATGCGGCGAGGCCGGTATGATCTATTCGACCGTACAAATGTCGTCCGGGTAGACGACGCCTTCTATGAAGTCTCAGAGACGCGACTCGAGAGTAGTGAGGTGACGGTCTATGAGGTTCTCATCGATTTCAATCCGGATGATGCAACGGCGGAGCTTGGTGAGATTGACTACGAGGACCTTCCGGAACCCGATCGTCAGCGGCTTGACCAAATCGTGGAGGACGAGAATCCGCCGAGACAGGATGGATATGATGTGGGCGTCGATTATGGGGCCGCTGACGAAGTCGGGAACGAGTCAGTGTTTGTTCCGGACCGACAGTACGATATTATCGTTCACGATGAAGATCGGTATCAGGTTGCCGTTAATTCACGGGCTGCGCCCGAGGCTGAGTATCGATATGAAGTGACTGAAGTCGCTTCTGACGTGGACATATTCGCCGATCAAATTCGAGACCAGTACTTGTTCACCCTGACAGACCTGTCCGAAGACGAACGAGCAGTGGTTGAGGAGGCGATCGACGGTGCGTATTTTGAAGATGATGATGCTTTCCAATCGGTCATCGATCGAATTCGAGAGCATGACGGGATTACTGTGGAGGATTTCTATGGAACGTGGCTTCTCGAGTATGATGGTATCGAATATCTCACCTATGCGGAATGGTAGCGACTCCACGTTGCGGCGACGTGGCTATCCACCGGAGAACGTCGAATGCCACCGTCGTCGCTCGACCGAACTGCCCGTCGCCGATATCGCGAGTTGGCATATGCGGATTATTTCTGGAAGCGTGGACCGGTCGGTGGATTAATGATGCGGTGGCGGCCGCTGGAACGGTGACTAGTGGTGGTGTAGGGCTTCATAGGTGAGCGAAGGTGGGTACTCAAGAAGATTCGCGTGTGGTACTGGTTTGGATTTCCAAAAAAGGTAGAGTCGGTGGCGTCTCTGTGGGGGACATAACTGTTTGAATGTTATTTGGGTACGTCAGGGTTTTCCAGCTCTCGGACGATGGTGAGGATATCTTCGAGGTGGTGTGGGGGTGACCGGTATCGAACGTCGCCGTTTCTGGCATCGTATTCGATGAGGCCGAGGGTGTCGAGTTTGGGGAGGTGGATGTGGTGGAGTGTAGTTTTGATTTTTTCTTTCTGTTCTCGAGTGGAGTGATAGTCAGAGTGTCTAGTGGTGTTCTGGGAGATGGTGTCGCAGATGGAATCGAGGGTGGCAGGGTCATGATGAGATAGATGATAGAGGATGTATCGGCAGTGTTCATCAGAGAGAGCGTTGAGGATACGGTCAATGATGTGTTCGCCGCCGTCTGATCGGATGGATTGCCTGAAGTGGTCGGTCTCGGAATCGGGGATGATGTCCATGGGAGCTCTCGGTACGCAGCTATTGATCTCTTCCATAGGGCCAAAATATTTTGGATAGTGTCAGGAAAATCCTTTCATATTTTAGTATCATTTGTCGGGCGAACAGAAATTTGTAACTTCTAGATTTGATTTTTTAAGGCAATCCTACTGGTTAGGAAACGCAATACCAACGAATGAATATCCAGCCAACGGACAGTCAACAGGGTCACTAACCCGCAAACCATCAACAAACGGTTCTCCATTCAGAACCCGCTGTGAACGGGTCTAAAACATTCCACAGGGCTGATACGACAGGTATCAAGAAGCCGAGAGTAACCCTCTTCTATCTCCCTACCATGACATGTTCCGCCGACCTCCACCCGCGCGCTCCGACGTATCCCTTCGTCATCGCATGACCGATGTCCTCCAGCGTTGACTGACACTGATATCACCACCCGCATAATCCCTTGCCTCGCCGTCGTTGCTCTAAACGAGGCGTTACGAAACAATCCTCGAAATGATGCAGAGGTAGAGGTACCCCCACCTCTTAAGTGAAACTGTCTCGCCCGTTGTGGCGAGACACATGGGAGAGTCTCCGGTCTACCTGCGTGGGTTGGTCGCCACGCACCTCACCATTTTTCTCGATACCCAGAAGACACCAGCACGTGTGAATGGACGACACTTCAAGGCAAAACAGAACGCATCACAGAACGATAGGGTGAACAAGCAGCACACCGGGACAGGACCGGTAGCCGTTCACAACAATGATTGGCCGTAGATGACGACCGAGAGGTTGTTGGCAAAGACGAACAGTCCAACCGCGAGGAGCGCCCCAATCCATAACTCGAGGGTCCGAGCCATAATCCATGCTTCAACGCCACGTGCCGTCGAGAGAATCTGGAAATAGGAATAGAACAATCCAACAACGACGACGAGAGCCACGAGATTCAGCCCGATGAGAACGCCAATATCCTGGACAAGTGCCCACCGCATATACGGGTTGGCCTCCGCCTCAACGCCATACAGTTCTGCCGCGTACAATGTCAGCAAGAGATCAACAGACAACAAAAGGTAGAGTGCGCCAGCAACCCACGACCAGTATTCCCTGAGTCGACCGGCACGGACCCGCCATTCGGTCGTGATGTCGCTGTGATATCCCATAGAGTCGAGAAGGGTCTACACCAACTAGTTCTTTGGGACACCTCGAATGGTGTGTCCCGGCTCGATTCACATTATGAACTACCCTAATAACGCGTGCGTGCCAACTGCATCCTATGGCCGAGTCAGTGGTGATACCTGGCAGTCGGGATGTCCGCGGGAATCTCGATCGCCCCACACGATCCCGGTGTGTCGTGGCGTGCCCACCGCATCCACAGATGGGTGGGAGCCGGCATGATTCGCGGCTTCGAGCAATCAGTACTGCACTCGAGTGTGCCTGTCTTCGCTTCAATTATGGCTCGTGGGATGAGGGAAGCGGAGAGTTGGCAGACACACGTGCTGCCCTCGCGTGGGCTACAGAGAACTACGAGTCGGTTGGGCTTGTTGGCTATAGTTTCGGTGGGTGTCTCGCGCTGGTCGCCGCGGCGGATGAATCCAGAGCCGGACAGCCGCCTGCAGCGGTCGCGGCCCTGGCGCCGGCCGCCCAACTAGCGTCGGATATCGACGCCACGGCAGCGGTCTCCGAGATCGCGTGCCCCGTGGGGATCGTGTACGGAGAACGGGATACGACAGTGGATGCCGAAGCGGTGGCAGACCACGTCACCGCAGCCGTCGGGACCGTGAAAATGGTACAGGCTGATCATTACTTTCTCGGGCAAGAAACGGCTGTCGCCAAATTAATCGCCGACATAGTTGAGTGATCGCGACGGCTCGCCCGTAAATAGTGCATCACTAGTGTTTGGACGACATTGACCGGTCTGATGTCGCCCTGGTTCCACTGCGGGGTGAATGTGGTGGGTGACACTGACAGGTGCTTGTATCGCGGAGGCTGGAGCGTTCTCGCCCCAACCCGATGTCGGATGGTCGAGGCAATGTCGATCTTTAGTAACGTCACCGGCGGATCTGAGTGGTAAGAGGCCCGATGTGGGAGTCTACTGGGTCGAGGTGAAGGGGGATGATCGGGCGTGGTAGTGGTGGGGTGTCGAAACCGTTTTGTCGCGCGCTTGCGGACCGTCAGTATGCCGACGGAGT
>CAZSSY010000031.1:0-31858 GCA_964609565.1 uncultured Natronomonas sp. | reverse complement strand
TTGGCGCCGGATGTCGAGACCGACGCGGGCTACGCGCGGCTCGTCGTCCGCTAACAGCGCGGCTGTCTCTCGGGCGGGGCTTGATGCGAGGTGGCTGCATACCGCGAGGGGTTGTCCCCCCGGGGGTTTAGCAGGAGTTATTGGGTGGAGTGAAAGTAAAAGCTAGATTGCGCGGTTAGTGAAATCCGCGGTTGCCAGACTTCGGCGGTGTTTCTTCCGGCACATCATCGACATTGACATCCTCCATATCATCTCCGTATTCGGATTCAGCTATTTTCTTTGAAACAATAGCTTCATATTCCTCAACAGAAATTTCCTTGTTTAGGTACCTCGACGTATACTTTATGAGCGATTTCGCAAATTTAAACCTACCTTTGTCAATTTCATATGGCGTCTGACAAACGTCACAAAACAAAAAATAATCGTTTAACCCCATCGGAAAAATAAAATACCCCAACGCAGCAAACCACCGACGCGTTTTTACCGGATAATACCAAACCACGTTGTCACAGTTACGACACGTCCCGGAGTAACAGGCTGAATGCGCCATCGCCTTTTCCGTCCACCCCAAGATAATGAACAACAAACTCATTACGCCGTAAACGTTCCCGCGCCGCCATAATTCTAGGCCCGCAATTAGGCGCGGCCCCACCACCAGTACAGCCCGATCATCACCATCGCCACCGCCACCGTCACCACCCCAGCAATCCGCCGCTGCACCCCACCAGGCAACAAGAACCCCGCCGCCATCGCGGGCGCAACGATCGCGAGCCACGTCATCGGCACCTCCCACGATTCGGACCAATTATACAGCCCGATGAACCCGCCCCCGAGAACGAACAACCCGACGCCAACGAGCCCCAGGCCACCGATCGCATACGGGCACGTCAGCCAGTTGAACACATCCGGCCACAACTCGTAGAACGGCCGGCTACACTGATACCCTCCCTGTAACGCAATTGCGGGGACAGGGGTCATTGGAGGATCACGCCCCGGATGAACGCCGCGAAACTCACGCCGAACGTGATCTGAAACATCGTCTGCAGCGAGTCAGCGATCACGTCCGGGGCGCCGAACAACATCTTCAGGATCCCACTGAGGTTCGCGATGACTTGCCAGCCGGTCGCGATCGTCCGCCCCGCCGACGTCGTGAAATCCTGCAACACCGACCCGCCGCTCTTGTCCGTCGCCTCCTGGCCCGTCATCGCATCCGCCGCCGCCTGGACATCGTCGTCGGCCGAGTCGCTGTAGTCGACGTTCATGTCGCTGTAGAACCCGAGCCCGGAGAGCATCGAGATCGAGAGGATGAAGAACACGCAAATCATGAACGCAACGATACCCTTCGCCATACCCCCAGTAGAACGGCTGGGATGCTAGTCTTTACGCCCATCCACGGTTATGGGAGGGCTTCACTGTACAGCGTCGCGCCGATCGCGATCAACACGGGGACGGCGAGCGTGACACCCGATACCCACCCGAGCCACGCAAAGCCGGTGAAAACGATGACGCCAGCCCACGCTCCGAACAACGCCGTCCGCGGCCCATACAGCAGCATCACGAACGTTGTGATGAGGTAGGCGAACGCGGCGAGGATGTCGCCGTCCATCGGCAACAGGTACCCGCCTTCGCCGACGATGACCTTGTAGAACTGGGGGCCGTCGTCGGTGTCGGCGACGTCGTATTCGACGATCCAGTTCGTCTCGAGCTGCGCGTCCGTAAGGGATTGGGTGACGGTCTGGGTGCCGAGCGGCCCTGCGAACGTGTTCGTGTATAGGACATTGCTCTGGTTCCCCTGTTCGTAGACGGTGATGTTGACGCCGGTCGAACTGTTCGTCGGGTCGCTATAGATGAACTGGAGGTTATTCGTGTCGTTGGAGATGGTCGCGTGGACGTACCGCCCCGTCTCATTGTCGGCCTCGAACACGATGTTCCCGATGATGATGTTTTCGGTGGCATCGCTGGTGGGGACGTAGTGGCCGACGAGCCGCGAGTCGCCGGATTCTTGATTGGTGACTCTGATCCGGTAGCGGGCGTTGTCTGTCCCGCGGAACGTGAATCGACCGGCGGCATTCCAGTAGTCCCCGGCGATCACGTCCCAGTCTGCGGTATCGTCGTCGTTGATATCGACGGCGCGTTCGATCTGGATGGTCGTCTCGCTTTGCGGGAAGTTCCCGGTGCGGTCTTCGAACGCGAACGTAATGAGGTGGCCTTCGGTGTCCCGGAGATAGAAGTTCTGTTGGGCGGCGAGCGACCGGAAATACACTTGGCGCGTATACCAGACGCCGCTCGGGTCTTCGAATTTGAGAACGGCTGGCACTCGCGGTAACCCCGCGAGCGAGATGTTCCCATCCTGATTCGAATCGTTCAACCCGAGGGTCACTTGGCCGTTGTCGGTGTAGAACGTGACGTCGACCCCTTGGTCTTCGACGAGCGCCGAGGCGTTGTCCTCCTCTCGAATCGTGATGTTTTCGGGGACGGTAAAGGTCGTGTTCGCAACCGCTTGCATACCGTCGTCGTCGGTCGCAGTCACGTTCCACGTGTACGTCTCCCCATACTCGAGCGCGTCCCCGTCGTAGGTCCCGGTGACAGTCCGGCTGCTCGACACGGTCTGTGTCGTAATGACGTGGTCGTCGAGCGTCAGTTCCACGGTGACTTCGTCGTTCGGGAAATCCGCATCCGACACGTCGATCGAGAACTCGTCGGGATGGCTGGTGCCGGTCGGTGAGGCGTTTGAGAGGGTGGGGGCGACGGCGGCCACGATCGGGGCGCCGGCGACGAGCCCGATGGTGAGGATGGTGAGCGCGACCGTGGCGGTGCCGCGATCCATAACTGTCGGTACGGGGTCGAGTGCCTAGAAAGTATCCGTCCAAACCGGGGGTTAGAACGGGCGGCGCGGCTGGACGTCCTGGCGGACGTCTTCGCGGACGCGGGCGGTGACGAGCCAGATGATGATGACGATACTCATCGCGACGAGCCCTAAGGCCATAAACGTGTAGAAGTGCCCCATGCCGGGCCACCCGAGGCTGGCTGGTGGGCCGGTGAGGCTGGTGGTGATGCTGTCGACGAGGTTGACGCCGACCCAGCTGACGAAGATGATGATCGCGAGCACTAAGGGGGCGGCGATGATGCGGATGACGCTGTTGGCTCCGGCCATAGCTGGTTAGGTGGGTTGTCGGGTGCCGATCCAGATTTCCATGATGATGGCGATGAGCATGGCGGCGGCGGCGAACCGCCAGGCGGTTTGTTGCCACGAGAGGAGGTCGGTGCCGGTGCTCGTGCTACTGGACCAGGTCGCGCTGTCGAAGAGGGCTTGCATGACGGGGTCGATGACGGTCAGGACGAGGGCGCCGACGATGAACATGAGGGCGGCGATGATGGCGACGATGTACGCGCCGCTGTTTCGAGCCATCACTGACCGCCCCCGAACCCAAATCCGAACACCGCCTCGGCATCGTCGAATAGTTCGGCGTCGCCCATCCCCACGCGGTCCCCGCCGAACACCGCTTCTGTCTCCGGGGACGCTTGCTGGTTGGTTCCGCTGGTGGTGCCGAGCCCGAAGTCGAGCGCGCCCCCGCCGAACAGGAACTCCCCGCCCGACGCGACAGGGTTGCCGAACAGCTGGCCGGCCGGGTCGATTTCGTCTCGCTGCGGGTCGTCGCGGTCGGTTTCTCGGTCACGCCGCTGCCGCTGGAACGGAGCGTCGCCAAACGAGAATGCACCAAAGATCCCCACGTCGGATACTCCGGTGCCGAATCCAAGCGACGTGCTCGGTGACGTCGGCGTGCTCGGCGGCGTGTCGACTCCCGTCGTCATTCTATTGGTGGGTGCCGACGGGGGTTGACTGGTCGGCGCGGACGAGAACCCCGATGTGAACACCGACGTCGGCGCCGGTGATTCAGACGTGCTGGGCCTTGATGGAAGCGCCTCAGTCAGCCCGAGTGGCGCAAATACCGCGTCGGGGCGCTGGCCGGTGGAAGGCGTTGACCGACTGAGGCCGCTGCCAGGGATTGCCGTGTCTATAGTGCTCCCCGTCGGGGTGGTCGTCCGGCCGGATGAGGGACGAAATTCGGGGATCCCGCCGAAAATGCTGGCGGCACCGACGCTGGGTGTGGGGGTAAATACCGGCGTTGGGGTGGCCTCCGAGAGGGCTGTACTGGAGGCCGCGATATCGGCCGCTGTCGCCGTTTCTCCCGCGGCGACGGCAGCGCCCTCGCCGCCTCGTGCTGGCTGTTGGGCTTGACGAAACACCTCCATCGGAACGGTCTCACCGCTTGGTAACTCAACACCGATCCGCTGACCCGCCGCGAATTGGGACTCCGGCGGGATGACAGCTTCCAGTTCCGGCGACCGGGAGCCGCGCGGTCGGACTTGCGCAGTACCGGGGTCAGCCTGTTCAGTGAGGTACCGGGCGCCGCTCGTCGTGGGGTCTGGGATGCGTTGTCCACCTCGCTCAGCGACGATTCGATTTGCCTCGGCTCGAGACAGCCCCGTTTCGACCACGCGGCCGTTCCGCCGGACCGCATGCGCGGCGCCGCTGGCGGATTCAGGCATCCCTCTGATTTGCCCGCGCGGCATCTCGATCGCGGCGAGTTGATCCGGGGTTAACGACAAGTCGCCCGTCCCGATCAACGGACGGGATTGGGACGCTTCCTGCAGGCTGCGTAATCGGAGCGGGCTTGCGTCCGGCGATGTGAAGAGTCCGGGGAGTTCGCTTGCGCCTTCGCCGACGGTTAACTCTCGTCCGAGCGACCCTTCAGCCGAATGGAACAGGACCGACTCACTACCGGCTGCTTCCTGTACGACTGGCGGCTGCTCAGCGGCTCGCGTCTGTACTTCACCCACCGCACGTGCCGTGGGTTCACTCGGGCCGGTCCGGAACTCCGGCAACCCCCCGGCCTCACCTCGTGGGCTGGTGATTTCGCTGAACTGGACGGTCCGACCACCGGTTCCGCGGGTGGCGCTGAACCCCTTGATGCCGGCCGGAACACCCGCGAGCATCGGCAAACCGAACCCCAACCCGGTTGACAGCGGGCGCTCCTGGAAGGACCTTGCTTGGGTCTCACCGAACGTTACTGCAGTGTCGAGCACACCGCCTTCTAACTCCGTCGGTGTCTCTCCGCCTCGGAGTTGGGTTTCGATGTCCCGGGAGACGCTGAACGGGGCCATGCCGACCGCCGAAACGCCGGCCCCGGAGAACGTGAGCGTTCCCCCGATCAGGTGTCCCGGAACGTTCCCTACTTGTTCCCCCGCAACACTCGGCCCGACATCGGGCGTCGTAAGCCGTTCGACGCTCTGGCCGACATCGACAAGTGCCCGGCCAGTGAGATCAGCGCCCGCGCCAAGCAACGCCGGCGTACTATATGCCGCCGTGCGGAACGGATTCTGGTCGTCCGCAAGGTCGAGTGTCGTAATGGCTTCGGCGATATCGAACATCTCCGCCTCTTTTTCACGGCGCGCGTCCAACGCCTCAGGGTCACTGAGCGACATTCGACCAACCGGACCGACCGTCGCGCGGGCCTCTTCGATGAACCCTCGATCCTCACTGCCCGGGAGAGCACTGTCTCGGGGTTGCACTTCGCGGTCGCCTTGTGGTCCGGTCACCGAGAGTTCGCTCGGGCCGAATGGGGATTGAGCTGCCGTGGCCTGCCGAAGCCCCTCGTCCGTCAGCGACACGTCGACACTGCCGCCTGGGTCGGCGTCAAACCTAAATTCTTCGTGCTCGACGCTTGCGAGCGGGGACTCTAGCTGAAATCCCGTAAGGGCTTCGAGTTCAGACGGGAAGTCGTGTGTAAATAACGAGTCCTCAAAGAATTGCTCGCGGGCGATGTCTTCGCGTGCTTCACTTGTAAGAATCGGACGGAATTCACCGTCGTCGGTCTGCTCGACACCAAGCAGGTCGCTCTGCTCGATGTCGGCATTCTCAGCAACCAGCTGGTTCGCGGCCAGGTCACGTTGGGCATCCTCAAACAACACTGGCCGAAACTCACCGTCGTCGCCCGGCTCAACCCTGCGGATATCGCTTTCGTCGATCAACGGGTTCTCGGCAGCGAGTTGGTCCGCGGCAATCTCACGGCGTGCGTCCTCCGTCAGTATGGCCTGCACGCCGCCGTTGGTCCGCTCCACGCGCTGGATGTCACTCGGAGAAAGCCGAGGATCCTCGGCGGCCAGTTCCTCCCTGAGCGTTGCCCCAGCCGTCGGCGCCCCCCCGCGGTCAATAACGGCTGCTGGCCCCGTCTCGGTCGCGCGGAACCCCAGAATATCACCCGCCGCCACATCAGCCTGTTCAGCGATGGTTTCCCGGGCACGGGCGGCTTTCGCCTCGGCTGTTAACAGCGGCCGGAACCCTTCGCTGGATTCGCGAAACCCGACGATGTCTTCCCGGTCGATCGCTGGGGACCGCCCGGCGACTCGATCGACGAGCCGTGCGCGACGATCCTCAGGCAGTACCACGTTCCGGTCGCTAATGCGATCGGCCTGGAAGACCTCCTCTCCCGGTTGTGGGCGCGGCGGCGTCGGTTGGTCGGGCTGGACGGGATCTGGCGGCTCCGGGATCGGAACGCCCCCGCCAGCGCCCCCGCCGCCGTCACGTTGCTGTTGGCCTGTCGGGCCCGACGGATCTCTCGTGCCAGCGCCGGCGCCGGGGTCCAAGCCCGCGCGGGCCGGCACGTCGGGCTGGTCGGGCTGGACGGGATCGGGCGGCTCCGGGATCGGAACCCCACCGCTGCCGTCTCCGTCCGGCTGCTGCTGGCCCTGATCGCTCGGCGCACCGGCGCCGGGGTCCAAGCCCGCGCGGGCCGGCACGTCGGGTGGGTCGGTTGGCTCCGGGTCCTGCTGGCGAGACTCACCGCCGTCCTCGCGGTCGTCGGGCGCCCCCGGAATCGGCATGTCCGGCCCTACGCACTGAACCCTCCTAGTCCTTACCCTCACGAACCGAATTAAGACAGCAAAACAGTATCAACTACGGTTCGGCGATTCGGCAGCGTTGTATCCTGCCTGGAGCTGAATAACGAGGTACGGCATCATTAACAACAGTGAGACCAGTGCTGTCGCTGGTCGCGTTGTGATGCCACTCACGAACGCACCCCCGAGGCTGAGGAATCCAATATAAAATACCCATCGAGCCACCCGCGTTCGGGTCACTGTCGGAAGCATGGTAAATATTCCCACTCACGCCCCATAGGTGTTACCCCGCCCTCGCCATCCTATCGATTTTTTCAAGCTGATAACACTCAGTCGGTAGCAAACCACGTGCCAGCGCCATTCCATACCCCGCACCCACGAACACACCACGACCCCACAACACGAGGCGGCAGCCAGCGTTGGAGTCTGGCAGCGACCCGTCCACTCATACCACGGCATTCATCCCGACCATCATCCCCCCGAACACGATCGCCACCACCGCCCCCGCCGTCAAAAACACCAAATCCCGCTGCAACGACCGCGGCTCATGCTCCTCCATCCGCGCCTTATCCAACGCCGTCTGCAACTCCGTCGTTGAGGTCGTCTTCGGCATCAAATCAGCCCCCTTCGACATATCCACCGCAATATGCGTCGCCTCCTCAACCTTGATCCCCCCATCCGCTGCCACCGACACCTCACTCGGCGGCGCGATATCCATAATCTTCGTGACGTCACCCTGCGTTTCGAGCTCCGTCAAGGCCCGATCGTACGCCATCTGCTCCTGTAACTCCGGATTCTCAGCCACGAGCTCCCCCGCCCGCTCCTCAACCATCGACCCCTCCACCCCGACATCCACATCCGAGTCGTCGGCCTGCACCAGCGCCTCCCCGACGTCGATGATGTTCCCACGCCGATCCACCTTCAACCACTCCCCGATATCCTGCTTATGCGCGATATGCGCCTTGACGTGGTCGACCGCGCCGGTGTGCTCGGTCGGATCAAGCGCGGAGACGATATTCACCCCGAGGAACTCCCGCACGGGCTTTCCTTCGCCATCCAGCACGATCTTGTCGCCGTCGTCGGTCTCGTAGCCGCCCTGCCCACCGATAAGCGCTTTGTCGAAGTTCGCCGGCTTCATCCAATACGTGCCGTCGTCGTACGGGAGCAGGGCGATGGCGTCGTAGTCACCGCGCAGGTCGGCGAGGGCGTCCGCCAGGTCGTCGTACGGGTCGTTGGCGAAGAAATCAAACATTAGCCGTCACCCTCCTGGGGACCGTCAGCGTCACCGTCAGCCCCGGGGGCGGCGGCGTCATCCACCCGACCTAAGAGGCTGGTGAGTTTCGAGAGCCAGCCGCCGCCGGTGCCGGCGACACCTTTCGGGTGGGTTTCCATCCACCGCGTCGAGTGCTCGCGCGCCGCCTCCACCGTCGGACTGTACGCGATCAACTCACCGGCGACGGCGTCGAACGCCACCGGATCGACATCCGTCGCGACCGCCGCGTACCTGGTGCCGACCTCCAGGATGTAGACGTGCGTCCGCTCGCCGTTCGCATGCACGCGACTGTACGCCGCCACGCTCGTGTCGTCCTGCTGTTGATAGGTCTCCATCCGTGTCAGCCTCCAAGCCAGTTCCGCACCCCATCCAGCGCCCCCGCGTCGTCGGTGGTGTCGTCGCTGCGTTCCTGTTTCGCAACCGCGTGAATCTCGGTGCCGGACCGCAGCCCGCGGGCGTCCACGCTTAGACTGGTCATGAGTTTCTTCACCTGTGACGCGTTCCGGAGGCGCCGGGCGGCTTCGTTATCCATCGTCGGGCGGTCCTCGCCGTACATGATACGGAGGTCGTCATCCGCAAGGTGGGTGTCCGCGTCGACGAACTCGTTTTTCATGATCCAGAATTCGGTTTCGACGCGCCAGTTCCACGACTCCCAGTCGCGCCGTGTGATGTTCCCCAGCGCGAACATCGGACTGAACTCGGTTTTCGTGTATTCCTCGAGCCCATCGTCCTCGAACTCCCGCCCGATCTCGGGGTCTCCGATGACGTCCCAATATCCGGGGGCGGTGGGGTCGTGCTCCATCGCTTTGCTGGAGGCGAGTTGTTGGGCCATCGAGCGTTCTTCACGGTCGCGCTCCATCTCTTCCTGGAGGTCCCGTAGTTCCTCGGGGGTTGGTTGGTCACCGTTTCCGAGTACGCTCATATCTAGACAACCGCGCTCGGTGAATAAAAAACAAGAGGGCCCCGACAGGGGTTAGTCGCCGCCGACGTTCGACAACGACTCCCGCGGCGCCCCCTCCGACGCAGCCTCGGTCTCCTCCTCCGCCCACATGAACAACCCCAGTAGCATCCCGACCACGCTGATAAACGCCATGAACGTCCCAATGTACGCGAGCGCTTCCGATTGGACGAGCACAGTGTTCCCGGTGTCCGTCAGTGCGGAGCTGCCGAGCGCCGTGAACGCCACGTACACCCACATGATCGCGCCCGACAACGACGCCATGAGGAACCGCCAGCGCGAGGCAGGACGGTTAATCAACCACTTACTCGTCCACCACGTTGCGATCACGAGCATCCCGAGATGCTGAAAGAGGTGTGTCTCGACCATGCTTTTTATTTATCTCCGTGTTTCCGGGCCCGACGCCCCAACTCGTTGGACGATGAACCCCCCGACTGCGATCAGGAGGACGACGATGGCGAACCCGGCGCCGGCGACGCCGAGCCACCCGACCGCCTCCACGACGATCATCAACGGCCCGGACGCCTCCTGGACGCGTTCGGTGTTCCGATAGTAGTCGTACGTCACCGATGCGTTCTCGCCTTCGGTGGTGGCGGCGGTGTTGTGGAAGATGATGGTGCCGTCGGTGGTGTTCCACGCGTAGTCCGTGCCGCGAGTGAGTTCGCTCCCGTCGGCGAAGGCGCGGACGGTGGTGTTGTTGAAGCCGGTGGTGAACTCCTCTTGGCTTTTATTGACGTACTGGTAGGCGTCGTATTCGACGACGAGCGTTTCGTTGTCTTGGGTGAATGACTCGTTTTGTGAGGGGGCGTGGTCTTGGGCGATGTCGGCGACGGTGAAGATCGTGAAGCCGCCGACGGTGAAGACGGTGAGGATGGCGGCCGCGATTACGACACTCCGGAACGTCGCCATACCTGTTGTGTCGGGCTGCCGAGCAAAAAAGCCATAGGGCCATCTAGCCACTTCCATTTAACTATTCGGCGGTCGAATGCAGGGTATGCGGTGGTCGATCGAGGCAGGCCCGGGATTGTACGTGGCTGTCGCCGCGGCGGTCGCGGCTGGCGCGGGGGCGACGTATCTTGCGACGGGGAGTGTGTGGGCGACGGCGGCCGCCAACACCATCGCCGCCGTAATCCTCGTGCTACTGTACGTGGAGGTTCAGCGCCGCGAGATCCACGATAGACGGGCGCTGGCACGGTTCATTCTTGATGTTCGACGGCCACGCCCCATGCACGTGCTCCTGGCCGCGGTCGCGGTCGCTGTGGGGCTGGTGGGTCGGATTGCGGTTGGAACGGTGCAGGCGCTGGTCGCACCCGGCCAGGAGTCCGCTCAACACAGCGTCACGGAGACGGCGCCGCCAGGCGTCGTGGCCGTCGGAATCCTGATTGTTGCCGTGGTGCTCGTGGGGCCGCTCGCTGAGGAGTTCGTGTTCCGCGGGCTGTTACAACGGCTCTTGACGCCGTATGTTGGGGCCGAAGGGGCGGTGGTCGGGACGGCTGTCGTGTTTGCTGGGATGCATATTCCGCACTACGGCGGCGGGCTTAGTGCCGTGATCGTTGTGCCGATGGTGGTGTTGATTGTTGATGGGGTTGTGTGGGGATGGCTGTATGCGTATACGGGGAATTTGTCGGTGTCGTGGCTGGCGCATGCCGGGAGTAACCTCGTTGCGCTGACCGTCTGGCTCGGGTAAACGGGGGCCGAGCGCGCGCTGGGTGTCGATATAAATGGGAGTCTGACGGTTCCGGGGGTTTTTATTTCTAGAATCTAACGTGACTGCTACGAAGCACCCAGGAACCCGATTCGCCACAAAAGGCCGGCGTCCAAGCGCCGACCCTGGGGCTTCGTGGAGTACACGATCCCCGATGGCAACAACGAATCCCGTCCACTTAAACGGGCGGTCCGGAAGCAGCGTACAGCACAGCAAAGAGAACGCGCTCGACGAACGGGAGTTCGAACTCCTGCTCGAAGGCGCCCGGGAACTCTCGACGTCGCCGTACTACTACGACCCAGACCCCGAACTAACGATATACCTGTTGGGCAGGCTTGGGCTCCGACGCGGCGAGCTCGCCCACCTGCGCGAGGAGTGGATTGATTGGCGTGAGTCGATGATTAGGATTCCGTCGTCGGAGCCCTGCACGAAGGGCGAGACTGGCGGGGTGTGTGGGTCGTGTCGGCAACTGGCCGAGCAGCGCGTCGAGTACGCCAACGGCAACCTCAGCCTCGAGGACGCGCTCGGTTTGATGTGGGTGCCGAAGACGGAGGCCGCAGCTCGCGAGATCTATTTCGGGTTTTCGACGCGGATCGAGCTCCATTTGGAGCGGTACTTCGAGAACCCGGAGTACATGCGGTACGAGCCCTCGACGACTGGCATCTCACGTCGGGTGACGAATGCTGCTCGGTTGGCGCCGGAGCTGGACCCCGATGGGGTGCATCCGCATGGGTTGCGGGGCGACGGCGGCGACCTACCACGGCGGCCGCGGCTTGCGGATCTTGCAGTTGATGCAGCTGTTCGGATGGGCGCAGGCCGCGACGGCTGAACGGTACATCTCACGGAATGGGATGAATACGGCCCGGCAGCTGAACGCGATCCACTCCCGCTAATCTGTGCGGGGGTTTCTTTCACGATGATACCGATGGGTCAGCTGTAAGAGCTACCGTCATTAGATCGTTCCTGTCGGGTCGGCGTACTGCCAGTTGCTCGCCGCAGCTGTCCATCGGGCCCATGCTCCCGCCGAGGCCGCACTCGACCCGTCCGCAACTGCGAGATCGCCGTCTATCTGGCCCGTCGTCGAGGAGAGGTCCACGCCTCCGAGCGGGCCACCGCCAATGATGCCATCCACTCGGGTTCGAGTCCCGACATCGGTGGCGATGAGCCCTGACCCGTCCAGATCATACATCGTCGTCGCCAGTATATTGGTGTCGACAGCGTCTGAACTCATGGTAACCGCGCCACTTACGTAGTCGATATATTGGATAAGCCCGACCGTCGCTCCCTCAGCTAAGATGTTGACGGCGCGGTCGTTGCTCCCCAACCCTTGAAACCGGCCGCCGAGGACGTAGCACCCATCAGCCGAGATGTTAAGATCCGCCACGTCCGAATCGGAATTGCCTTCTAGATACGGCCCGATAACGCCATTCGCCCGGTCGTCAAGATGTATTCCGTAGCTACCATTTGCCCCGTAGTTCCCGCCGAACACAGTGCATCCCTTTCCGCCGGTAATTCGAAGGCCGCGGTTGCCGCAGTGCGTCATCGTACACCCGATGAAA
Source organism: uncultured Natronomonas sp. (assembly GCA_964609565.1). GTDB lineage: Archaea > Halobacteriota > Halobacteria > Halobacteriales > Haloarculaceae > Natronomonas. The sequence goes on along the minus strand of CAZSSY010000031.1, from coordinate 19,463 downwards.
TCTGTTGTGTGCGCCGCGGCCCCTGAATTGATGAAACAGCCGTTCCCGCCTGCCCCGCGAACGCGGACATTCGAGAACGTGTTCGAGTTTTGGCTGTTCGACCCGTTCTCGACGAGGATTCCGTCGCTGTCTTGGTTGAGGAGATAAAGGTCGCGGAACATCGAGTGACTAACGCCACTGACGAGTCGAAGGCCGTTGTTGCCGCCGATAATTGCCAGTCCCTCAAGGACCAGCATATCCATTTCATTCGAGACCCGTGTCCCCGTAAATTCGATATCAAACACGTTGTCTGCGGTCACCCCGGAGAAATCAAGGGCCCCAGGCGCATCCGTATGGCTCGATAAAGCTGCTGGACCGCACACGATGCCGGGCCAATCCGTGATTTGGATGGGCAGGGATTCCGCCGTCGGGTCGTAGTTCGGGGTAACAACGACCCGGCCGCCGTCTGTCAGTTCGTCGATCGCTCCTTGGATTGTATCGCCGTTCCCGACGCGACGATCACCTCCTATACTCTCTGTAACGATCGATGGGATCGTATGGTCTGAATCCCCGAGTCCTTTCTTCGACCAGCTGCCATCATCTCCGTTGTACAACGTGTAGCCGTTCCCACTCGCGCCGATGTAGATCCGGCCATCCCTAGCGTCAACGGTCGTCCGCGCACTATCCGGCCCGATCCACAACCGATCGCCCGCCTGGTATGCTTGATCTAATGCCATGGTGCCTCCAAAGATGTTCCCAGCGCCGTCCTCGGCCAACGCACCCGCAACCCCAGCCGCGCCAGCCGCCCCAAGCAACGTAAGCACCGATCGCCGCGACACGTTACTCGAGGACTCCTCAGCGCCGTCATCCATCGTTCTACCCGCCTATTTGACGTGGACCCTCCTAGTCGTTTCCCCTTACCCCCACCACAACCAGTATCAATAATCTTACCGATTCCCCCCACCATCATCACGCCACCCGAACACCTCGCGTCGAACCATCGCCACCGCCCCAACGAGCGACACGACGATCGTCGCCAAGACCGCAACCGCCGCCACCACCGGCAGACTCCGCCCAAACAACCCGAAGGCAGCCCCTAAGACGCGGCCGGTCTCCCCGACGTCATTCAACCCCTCATACCGGTACGAGATCCACACCACCGGCGCGCCATCGATCCGCCCGCCATCCACCGCCGTAATCTCCCCAGCGCTCTGGTCGAGCGTGTAATCCGAGCCGGACGAGAGCTCGTGGCCCGCCAACCCAGCCACCCACGCGATATTATTCACGTCAGCCCGCGTTGACGAGAAATAAATCGCGGTCGAATCCCCACTCCCCTCGTCGAACGTAATCCGAGCCGTTCGATCACGCTGCGGACGGGGCGCCACGGGATTACTATGCAGCACCGACTGCATACTCGTGCTCGTATAATCGTCGAACAACCGGGTCTCATCGACCGTCCCGTTCCAATTCGACGCCCCCAGTTCCGGATCCTCCACGGCGCTCGTCGACAAATCCCTGGAGACAACCTTCGACGCGTTCCGATACAAGACGACGTGCGTCGCGTTCGCCGTCAGCGTCACCAGCGTCAAATTACCCGGCTGATCCGGCGCCGCCGCCGTTAGTCGATACGAGTCCCCGGTGCCGTCATCGTAATACCACCCGACCCACTCGTCGCTCGTCGCGTTGTGCTGGATGAGGACGCGGCCCTGGACCGACAACGCCGTCCGATTCCCACTCGTGACACCGTCCTGGACGCGCGCCCACGTCGACGCGGACCACGTATCGTCTTCGGCGAGTGTCACCGCCTGTTGGGATTGATAGAAGCTGTCGCTGCTCCCATCCATCCGAATGGCGGTCCCGGTGCTATCCTCAACCCGGTACACCTCTAGGATCTCCGTGGGGCCGCTGGTATCCTCGAACGACACCGCCGACCCCGTTATAGGGTCGGGTGAGGCGGTGTCGTTGGTGGGTGACTCGACGCTGCCGAGGTCGATGGCGGTGGCGCCGACAAACTGCATCCCGATGAGCAGGATGACGGTCACGACGACGAGCGTCACCGCCCCATAGACGAGGAGAAGAAAGACGCCGAGGCCATCGGTTTGGCCGCGACCCGAGGCGGGGATTCTCATGGCTGTATCAACGATCCACAGGCTCCTAGAAAACAGGGGGTGGCCGTCGCAATCGCGTCCCCGAGACGATGGTTAGCGGCCGCCGCGTCCGCCACCGCCGCCCATGCCGGGGAGCGCGCCGCCACCAACCATGGTGACAGCTCCGATGAGGCCGCCGATGAGGACGGCGAGGACGGCTGCAGCCGGGATGACCAGCACGGACGTGCCGAAGAGCTGGAACGCGTTCCCGGTGGAGTTCACCGTGTCGTTCGCTTCATCCGAGTAGTCGTTGTCGACTTCGATGCCGTCGGCGAACTCGCCGGCGATGTCCATCCCGAACAGGAGGACGATCGAGACGACGACGAGCGCGACGGCGCCGAACACGAGCACCATGAAGATGCCGAGTTGGCCGCGGATGGCGCGGCTGTGTGCCGTCTGGGTGAACAGCGAGGCTCGCTGTTCACCCCAAATGAGTTCGTCGAGGCGCTTCGTGGTGTTGTGGAGCTGTGCGGCGCCGAGGACGGCCAGGTTCTCTACGCGCGTGTAGAGCGCGGCGAAGTATGCCACGACGGCCGTGAGGAGCTCTTTGAAGCTCATACACCGAGTCAGTATGGCGTCTAGTTATTTAGAACACGACAGTAAAGGTATATATCTGCCTAGTATACTAGGTGGTTTTTTCACTAGTCGGCTACATATACACGTATGGCGGGGAATCCCACCAAACTCCGGAGTAACGCCGTCTTACTCCGCAACAACGAAATCGGGGTGAGTCTCGAGACAAACCCACGGTCGATCCAACGTCACCAACACAACGGGTATTATTGTAGCCTCAATCCCGACTGGCTCGAAACGTTGAATATCGCCGAGCAGAGCGCCCAAACACTCCACAGTTTCAGCGTCGGCGCGAAACCCGTGATCGTCCAGCAGCCAGCGATCATCATCCAACCAGCCGACCTCCTCACAGACACCGACTAAGATGATCCGCACACTCACCCAACTCGCACTTCTCATCGTCACCCTCGCCGTCACCGCCGGCAGCGGCTACCTCATGCACATGTTCTTCGGCGCTGTCGGACTCGCCGCGTTCGCCGTCGTCATCCTCGCCATCATCGCGGTCGTCGTGGCAGCCGGTGGCGGGCTGGCCCGGAGCTCGAGTGAGGGGCATAGTCATCCAAGCAAAGGCGCCCGACGATACCGAGACTAACCATGCCAGACGATTTCGACGACATGGACCAGATGGTACAGCAAGACACCAAAAAAGCCCAACGCGCGATTCGGAACTACCGACAGACCGGCAGCCTCTACTCGAGCCCCTGGCAGATCGTTGAAGGTATCCTCTGGAGCCTCACCGGGCTCGCCGTCATCCTGATGCTCGCTGTGATGCCGTGGGTCGGCGACGGCGGCTTGATCACCGGCCGCACCTGGCTGTTGGGGAGTCTCGGCGCGATCCTCGTCTTCGGCACTCCCGCGTTCACCATTCGATGGTACATTGAATCCGAGAAAGCCGGCCTGTTGAACCGTGGGACGGGGATCAATCCCGGACCCGGGAAGGGAAGACGATGATACAACTTAGAATATATCTTGATCCCGATTATTCGCCGATATTACTACAGTATCTATTCGGTGTTTTTGTTTTTGCGTTATCCGTCATTATCGTATTTTTACTATATATTCCGCCAATTGCCGCAACACTTCTTATTAATCATTATGTAGCGGCTGACACCACTGCATTGGCCATTGGTTCCGCCGTAATGTCATTCGCTATATTGCCGTATATGATCGGTAGGCTCGCCTGTATCATGTGGGAAACAAATATCGACGACGAAACATTCAGACTGATAGGAGGCGGTATATAATGGCATCTGCAGATAGCGACGGGCACAGCGGCATTCCAACCCGCGCGATCCACGAGACGTATATCGAGATGCAGCAGGCGCTCCAGACCTACCGCACCGCCAAGGACGCCCAACAACAACGCGGGATGGTCGACGCCCACGGCCAACTTCAATCCAGCGTCCTCACATTCTACGAACTCCTCCGACCACACCTCAAACACGAAGACGGCGTCACCGACTACTGGACCGGAAAACTCCCCAACTACAAGGACAACGAACCACCCGACCCCGAGCGCGGAAAGGGCATCCTGCAAGTCCAACAGGCGACACGCACGGTCGAGTTAAACGGTATTGAGCCAGACGAAGAATGGACGTTAAAAGACTGGGCGGATGCCTTGCCCCAAGTGAGCGACGCCGTACGACTGGCAGGAGTGAGAGGTCTCGGCGACGAAGCCTTTATTACCGTCTACCGGTACCAGAAAGGCCTCCGGCACCTCGACGAGTGGGAAACGAAGTACGTCAGGAACATCGAGCGTCGCGGCGGCTTCATGAGCGATAAAACGACCGAAACCGTCGAACGTCAACGCATCCCGATTGATAAACTCACTCGCGCAGCCAGGGAGTTATCGGACGTCGCCGACGAGCTCGGCGCGCTGTCGGACTTCGACGCCAGCCAGCACCGCACCAAAATTGAAGAAGAGCACATCAGTGAGATCGAAGAATGGCAAAACGAGAACCTGTAACCAGCACCGCAGGCCCTCGGCTCGACGTCTTTCGTGAATCCGAAAGCCTGCGGAACAGCCAGTATTGGAACGAGTATTTTAACCGGCTCGAAAGCGGTCGGGACATGCACACCGCAATTACCGCGGCGAGTGAAACCGGCGTCGGGAAAACCACCCTCGCCTACGCCTTATGTGTATTAGGTGATAAGGGGTGGAGCGTCGCCAAAGCGACACTCGATCCCGCCGAGTACGCCTACCTGTACGACGCCAAAGACTACTGCGATGAGCACGCCGACCAAGACGAGGTGTCGGTCGCCGCTTTCGAACGCTGTCGGTTCTGTCGCTATGAGTTGCCAGCCGGCTCGTGGCTCTTGGGCGACGAGTGGGAACAGGCCGTCGACGCCCGACGCTCGAACACGAAAGAGAACGTCGAAGCATCTCATCAGGTCGCGACGAAACGGTACCGGCAGGTGTTTTCGGTGTATACGTTGCCGTCGAAATCCTGGATGGACCGCCGGTTCAGCGATGACGCGATAGATTACTGGATTCAAGCCCAAGAAACACCCGAGGGAAAGCCGAAGGGCGAAGCAAAGGTCTACCGTGTGAAGAACAACGAACACAAGGGAGCGAGCTACACGGAGTTCGTCGAGACGATGACCTGGCCAGTACTCGACGCGCATACTGAGTTCAAGAAACTCACGCGAATGAAGCGAAAGCGGATGGAAGGCGACATCAAGCGCACGTATATTCATCGCGACGAGTTCGAAGACGCCAAAACGAACTTCTGGAATAAAGCCACAAAGAAAAGCAGGTATCACATCGTGAAAGCGATGGTTGAAGATGGGATTAGTCAAACGCGGACGGCTGATATCCTGCAGAAAGCAGAGCACGTCGAAGGATTATCCCAGCAGCGCGTCTCGCAGCTCATGAACACGGAGAACTTCGAAGACGCGTATCGCGGCTAGTATCATCTCGTCTCGAATCGCAGTACGGGAGTCGACTCACGACTACAACAAACAGCAGTAGCCTATATGTTTAGTGTATTGCGCGCTCCGACCAGTCGGGGCGGGTGGCTGGTAGACGCATCCCCCGGGGTCCCTCTTGTTTTATTATCTCGCATCTCGTTTCTAGTAACATGACCGCAGGCGAGGGACGCCACAGATGAGTCTCACATCGATGGCCCACCGCCGCCTCAAGAAACTCATCGCCGTGCTCGTCCTCACACTGATCGCGATCGGCGCCGCCGCGATCCTCATCCACTTCACGGGAGCCACGATATGAGCCACGAATTCGACATCAGACGACAGCTCGAAGTCGCCCACGCACTCCAAACCCTCCTCGTCATCACCGGCATCCTCTGTCTCGGCGCCGCCCTCGGGTACTACATGAGCATCACCACCGTCGCCGACACCACCTGCGGCAATCCTCTCCTGCAACCCGACGTCTGCCAGCCGATCCTCGCAGATCTGAACGAGCAACTCATCTGGTTCCTCGGCGTCGGCGCCGTCACGATCGCCGCCGCGGGGTTCATGGAATACGTCCTCCGCACCATCGACATCTAACCAGTCGTGACAGCCATGGGTACCGTAAAGACTAGAGGGACAGCCACCCTACCACCAGCGTACAGCACGCATACCATGAGCGATATTGCCATCGGCGTCCCCATCTACACGCGCACCCACGCGCTCACCCGACTCCTCGAATCCATCCCCGGGTACGTCGATACGGTGTACGTCGCCGACAACGGCCCCCCCGACCAGCGCGACCGCGACCCCTACACGAGAGACTGGCCGTTCACACTCACCGTCCTCGAGCTCGAGCACGACGCCGGCATCGGCGCCTGCCGCCACGCCATCACCCAGGCGTGCCGCGAACCCTACCTGTGGGTCGGCGACTCAGACATGGAGTTCGCCCGCCCGAACGATCTCTGCACGCTCCGCCGCGTGCTCGACACCCACCCCGACCTCGGCGGCGTCTCCGGCTGGCTCCTCGAAGACCGCGCCGTCCGCGCCGGCGCCCGCAACCTCCACAAGCATAACGATATCGCGATCAAAGAAGCCGACGACACTCGACCCAGGGACGGCGGCACCGACTGCGTTCCCTTCATCAGATTCGACTTTATCCCGCAAGCCGGCCTGTTTCGCACCGAGATCTACGACGATTACACCTACGACCCTGACATGGAGAGCAGCGAACACTTCGACTTTTTCTGGGCGCACAAACAACTCGACGAGTGGGACTTCGCCAGCACCCCCCACGTGACTATCATCCATAACCGAACCATCAACGAGTCGTACCGCGAAACCGAACGGGGGAACAGTCACGTCGATCTCGACATCCTCGAGGAGAAATGGGGCGTCCACGACATCCAGCCAGGCGGCCGCCCCGATTGGGCCGCCGTTTCGACGCAGAGTCTCGCCGCTGACGTCTTCGACCTCGTCAAACAAACCACACCACCACGCGTGTGGATCCCACTCAAGAACGCTGCCCAGCGCGTCGGGGTCAAATAACGATGACCGCCGACCGCTGGTGGGTGCAGCTCGCCGCCCGATGGCTCGCGCGCATCGACGGCGTCAAAGGCCACGTTCAGATGTTCAGCCTCGCCGTCACCGCCTTCAGCACATTCTCGATTATGCTTCAGGGGTTCGGCCTCGGCCAATACATCCCCTACCTTGCCATCGTCAGCGTGCTTATCGGGCTCGTCTACATCTACCTCTACACCGAAGGCGGCGTTTGGAACCAGGTCCGACGCGACACCGCCGACCTCAGCGGCAACTACGCCCCGCCAACGATGCTGATGGACGACGTCTGCATCGCGATCGGGCAATTCGCTGCCGTCCACGGACGCGAACCCACCACTGAGGAGCTTGAGATGCTGGAACGAAGCGTCCGCCGTCAATGGAGTCGCTACCGGGACGGCATCGACGTCGACGAACTCGCCCAGCCGCCAGCCCCACGGCCTTCAACAACCCGCGGGGACCGCCCGACCACCCACGGGGGGACCGATTAATGCCGCCGGTCGTCGTCCTTGGGTGGGACGCGCTCGATGCCGAGTTGCTGCAGGACTACCGCCTCGAGGACCAGTTCGGCGCTGCAAAACGAATTGCCACGTTTTGTAACCCGGTGATCGACGAACCGCATACGCTGGAATTGTGGCCGTCGATGATCACCGGCCAGCACCCTGACGAGCACGGTGTCCACGCCGTTACCGACACCGACGGCGTCAACTGGGACTCCCCGATTATCGACACCCTCTCGACACTCTCAAGCGGCATTATTCCTCAGCATATTCGGACCATCATCGGTGAGCGGATTCGGGAACGCGGCGGTGATCTTGACAGCAAACCGGCACGCTACTACCAGCGCGTCGACGTACCGACGTTGTTCGACGACGGCGGGCGTGCGATCTCGATTCCGAATTACGAGACCGGATACGACCGTCGACACGGACTTGACGGGGTTCGGAACGATGTGTGGGGTGAGATCGTTCCGGATCGAACTGTTGACGATGGAGTCAGGCCGCAAGTGGATTTAGCGACGGTGTGGGAGACGATCACCAGGGAAGCGGGCCGGCGATTTGGACACACGATGACCGCCGTCCAGGAACAGCATGATGTCGTTTGGACGTGGTTCGGGCTGCTGGATACGGTCGGGCATATCCAGCCGGCGATGGATGTGTGTCTGGAGCAGCCGGCGTATCAGTTCGCCGCCGCGATCACGGATACCGTCCGTCGCGCGGTTCCGGACGACGCTATCGTTGTTTCGGTGTCGGATCATGGTCTCCAGGATGGCACGCACACCGACTATGCTACGTTGGCGACCGGGAGCGCGTCCGCTCACGAGTGCATTGATGACGTTGTCGACGTTTACGATTGGGTTGCGGATAATCGGTCGGGTCGCGGTTCGGTCGAGTCGGGGTATGCTGACGGTGTGGGTGCGATGCAGGAGCAGTTGGAGGCGCTCGGCTACGTGTAAGGGTAGGTGGGGTGGCGAGAGAAAAGCCCGCCACCCTGCCATCGGGACGGAGCAGTGTTTGGGCTGCGGACGCGATGCGGTGCGAGTCGAGGTCGGGTAGGGGGAGTGGTGGCTGTGTCGCCTGCTCGGCGACATCCGGGTGTTGGATCGCCAGGTACCTAGTTCTACCGCCGGGATTCCGTACTTCCCGTCTCTTTCGCCACTCTGAAGACCCGATTAGCGGGGTGAACAGTCGAAACCTTCTAGGTTTATCAGATTAAAAGTGAGAATATGAGGAACGGGGCGAATGAGAACGTATTCGAAAAAGTCACAGATAGAATCAGCATCGAGGTAGAAGGACTCGGCTTGCTGATTTACGGGCTCGGGTTGCCATTCCTAATGGCTGGCTCGTACATCTTCGAATATCCGCCAGATTACGTCGTCACCGGGTTATCCGTTCTGTGGATAATCGGTTTTACATCGTGGGCGGTCCGGGGCGGAATGCCCCCGAGATACCATCGATAAACCAGATTATGAACGAGACTGAATCATGATGTCGAACCTATGCGACACAACAGACTGTACCGACGAAGCGGTTGCCGTCGTCAAAGACGACAACCTGAATGGACACCGCTGTTGCCCCGATTGTCTTGAAGACGAGGGTAGACAACGGGGTTGGTGGTAGATTCGTAGATTAATCCACTTACCGACACCAATGAACTTTAGACCATTTCCACCCGGTGAAGGACCGACCTGCCCCAAATGTGGGGCGGAACTAATTAGCGGGCAAGGGGCGACACGGACAACGCTTGCAATGGGGTCACGCGGGTACGACGACGAAGGAAAACGACACAACCACGACCCGAATTGGTCGACAGGCACGTATGAATGCGAGAACGATCATACGGTGAAACGCCGGACTCGAAAGAGTTGCCCCGCCGAGGACTGCGATTATGGTGGCGAAGAGGAATTGAGTGTGGTCGACGCTGAAGATTGATTGATACCTCCATTAATCAACCATGTCAAATTCAAAAGGCAAAGAATGCGTGCCGAGAGATCAAGTAGAAACAGTGTTGCACTTCTTAGAAGTCAGCCACGGCGAAGCGTTACGACGGCCGTGGTCTGACGCGGCCTGGGCATACTACGAGGCGATTCAGATTCTTGAAGACGCATTGGACGAAGAGCTGAAATCACCAGCCGACCTACCAAATCAGGACAACGAGTATATTCAAAAGTCCCGAGCGGCGAGAGAAGAGGGATACAGCGCTGCTACCCTTTTGGAGCAACGGTACAAATGAGACTGAAGGACTACGACGATCGAGACGGCAAACGCGTCTGGCTCAGCGAAAAAGAAGTCCAGCTCCTCCTCGACAACACCGACCAGAATCACGCCGAGATGGACGTCGCCTTCCTCCTCATGGCCCGCTGCGGCCTCCGCCGCCAAGAAGTCACCGGCGACCCCCAAGACCCAGACCACCCCGGCATCCAACCCAGCGATCTCGTCACAAACGAGACCGGGCAGGTCGTCCGCGTCTGGCACGGAAAGGGCGACAAGTACCGGGAAGTGCCGGCGCCGCCGGAGTTGATGCAGCTCGCCCTCGGCATGAACCGCGAGCCAGACGAGCGCCTCGTGACCTGTGACCCCTCAACCTTGTACGATTGGGTCAGACGCGCCAGACGCCGCTGTAGAGCCGAAGCACGGGACGAGGCCTGGCAGTACGTCGGGCCGCACGATCTCCGTCGCTCGTGGGGCGTTCGCGTCCTCGAGGACGGCGTCCTCCCGAGCGTGGTGATGGAGTGGGGCGGGTGGGAGGACTGGAAAACCTTTCGCGACCATTACCTGTCAGAATTCTCGCCTGAGGCGTTGCGTCGAGAGCGCGGGAAAGTGTCATGGCTTAGAGAGACTGGTGGTGATCGCGGTGAATCCACGCCTCACCAGTCGTACTCCGCGTTCCGCGTGTCTGGAGACCCGTCCTCCAGGGGTCAACCCCCGGGGTAGCGTCCCGAAACCCACTGTGTAGACTCGCTGGATAAGATTAGGGTTCAGACTACCGGTAATCGCGAGGTTCTAGGATACCCCCATACCTGAAAAGGTCAGCCTCGCAGTCGACGCCGCTCACCCCCCGGGCAATAAAACACCGACGCGTGATGCCCGTTTCGAGCCGCCGACGACTTCCCCTCGTACCGCATCGCCGACCCACACCGCTCGCAATTCTGTCGTCCCACAGCTGCTCACTCCGAGCTGGCCGCCTGAAACGCCTCCTCGATCTCCTCCTTCCCCCGCTCAGACTCCTCGGCGTACTCCCACATATCGTCGACAAGTGACTGTGCCGCAACAGTCGGCTGGTAATTCGTCGCCGTATACGCGACGATCGTCGTCGGAGGAACGTTCTCGCCGTCCTCGCCCCGAGTCGCTTCATCGTCTCGCTGCACTGTGTCGATGTAGCCCTCAGGTGTGTCGCCGATTCCGATACTGAATGCGGCCTTGACGTGATGCTCGATGCCGCCCGGACCGTAGAGCCATTTGGCGACCTCGTCGGGAACATCGAACTGGACGCGCCACTCGGTAAAGCCCTCGTTGGTGATTCGGATCGTGAACTCGCGGTAGTCGATGTGGAGTGTCCGGTTCCCGTGGGTTCCGGTCAGTCGGTAGTCGGGGTCGTCTTCGCGGGCCTCAGGGAGGATGGCTTCGGTGGTGCCGTCGTCGGCGGGGCTGACGAAGCATTGTTCGGTGAGTTCGTCGACGGTGAGGTTTTCTTCTTTGACGCGCTCTGGGTCAACCATTTATAATACCCTAGTTACTTAAAGACGTCCCAGTTCCTAGAAACTTACGGCGCATCATGTCCGGGTCTCGGGCACAAACCGGACACCACACATCATCCCTCCTACTCGGAAGTGGTTGCCTCAGGCCCAGAGGGATTTCTGAAAAGCCGACGCTGCCACAATCTCTCGCTCCAGACGTCTGCCTCCTCGTGACCATCCAGTTCAGATGATAACTCACCAAGCAGTATCGACAGTTCACGAGCCTCGTCGTCAGACAGCCCGACGGCCCAATGATCTTTTGACGTCATCGGTTAGGCCCTCCGTTCGACGCGGATGTCGATCCCCTTCTCCTCGAGACTATACAGCCGCTGGCCGTAATCGTCGAACTCCTCATCCGTCATCTGCACGAGATGCTGCCCGAGCCCCTCCGAGTGCATCACCCGACCCGCGCGCTGAAGCTCCTGCCGCCGGCTGCCACCGTGGAAATCGAACTCAATCACGCGATCGAGGCTATCGAGTGAAAGGCCCTCGTCGGCGACCCGTGACCCGATGACGACGTTGTTGTCCCGGAAGATGTCCATGCGGTCGCCCTTCGGGATCACTGGGTCGCACGCGCCTTGTTCGGAGAGACCCCGCGGAGCGCCACATCGGGGGCTTGACCTACTGCACGTGACAGCGGCAGTGACGATTTCCAATGTTTCGAGGCCAAGGTGTCGGTGCCGGTTCTTGGATGGTTTTTGGGGCGTCCCGGCAGTTCCCCCTCGAAGCATGGTTTGGTCGCGATCAGAGTCGCTGTACCGCTGGGGCAGGATCATGGAATCACCCGCGCGGTTACACGGGCTTGTATGCCTCCAAGCGGCCTGAACGCTCCTACATTCGGACCAGATCGGGATACGCGCTGGAGCATTCTAGTTTTTACGGTCCGTCAGACATCGAGGCACCAAATCGGATATGTTTCCCGGTGCTTCTAACAGTGTTGTTAGGAGTGCGTCGGTGCGACTGTTAGATTCGAGCAGGAAGCAAACACCTTCGTTTCTCTCGTCCTACTGACGAAGAGAAGACGAAGGAGGTTCACCACACCGTAGCCAACCACAATTTACACACCGCACAGCACGAAACGTTCTATGGTCGTGTAGGCTGATTTAGGAGTCGAGTGAACCACCTCCGCTACTCCTAACACCCGACGCCTCCCCGCTGCTAACAACACTGTTAGAAGCGGGCGACTTCACCAGGTGCCGAAGTCGTTGGTCAGCCTCCCCTTCCGGGTCGGCTGTCTCGATGTCCGCAGGGTCCTCGGACGCCCCACTCGTGGGAGTTACGTCGTCATCGGCGTTCGCCACGGCCGTCTCTTCGACCGACTCCATGTACGTGTGGAGACGGCCTTTGTTCACCCCGACCCGGTTCGTACCACCGGAGCCGTCGAAGATCACGAGGCCGTGCCCGCAGCTCTCGATGTGGTCACAGTCACAGTCCCTGCGCTTCGTGAGCCGTTGCACCTCCCGGAACACACGCGCGATCTCCGCGGAGTAGAACGTGTCCTTCTCGGTCGTGTCGGCGCCCTCGAGAAGCTGTTTGGCGTCGCCTGAGTTCAGGGTGTACTTGACCTTGTTCTGGCGGACGTAGTGGAACTCGAGGGCGTCGTGTTCGCTCGTGTCCTTATTTGAGGCTCGTTGGAGGATGGCGCCGAAGATGGTGGCGACGCGGCGCTGGCGCTTCGTGAGTTCCTTCGCGTCGAGTTTACTATCCGCCCACATCCGGTGGGCCGGGAGCATCGCGGCGCGCGTATCAGGGTCGATCGATGGCGTGTCCCCGTCCGCTTCTGCGATCTTCATCGCGTCTTTCGACCGCGTGAAGGCCTGATCGACGAGGCGGCCGATCGGGTGGCCGTCAATCCAGAGGTCTTGGAGGTGGTTCTCGCCGCGGTATTCGACGAGTTGCTCGATGGTGTCTTCGAGCTCGTCGACGCGCTGGCGTAGGTCCTCGCACTCCTCGCACGTCTCGCTCATCGCCCGTTGGCCCCCGTACCGCCGTCGGTCTGAACCAGCGTCGTCTGGTCCTCATCCTGGAGGAGCAGTTCCGGCTGGTCGACGTCGATGCCGACCCGGCGCTGCGCCATGGCGATGTACTCCTCGTTCAATTCGATCCCGACGAAGCGGCGGCCGAGGTTCTTCGCGACCAGCAGCGTCGTTCCGGCGCCGGCGAACGGGTCCAGAACGATGCCCGGCTGGGTGTAGTCGCCGACAACCGGGCAGTCGCAGGCCTGATCCCATCCGCCCGTCTTGTAGGCGGTCATGGTTATCTCGCGGAAGTAGCCGCCGAGGACGTCCTTCGCTTCCTGGGCGAGCTGCTCGACGTCCTTCGTGTTCCGACCAGCGCCGGTTTGCTGCTTGCCCGCGGCGGCATCGGAGAAGCCCTTCGCGCGGGCTGCTTCGAGGTGCTCTTGGGTGAGGTCTGATTTCTCGTACCGGTCGAGCGCTCGCTGCAATTGCGGGCGGTCGATCGTCGATCGGTCACGTTCCCAGACGGGAATCTCCTCGACTTCGCGGTCGTACGGGGTGCCGCAGACCTTGCAGGTCTTTGGCGGGCACGACCCCTTGATGGGGGTCTCCGGCAGCTCCGGCGGGAAGACGGCGAAGTGCGCCTCCGGGAAGTTGCAGGTTGCGAACTCCCAGATATCGCCGGGGTTCTTCCCGTTCGGGTGAATCGGCCGGTCGAAGTTGTGCAGCCGGCTCTCGGTTTCTCGGTCCGGGTAGCGGTCGGTGTCGCGCTGCTTGGAGCCGTTGTACCCGCGAGAGGCACGGTCCAGCGACTCGGGTTTCGGTGCCGTCCTGATCGCGTCCAGGTCGAACCAGTAATCCGTCCTGGGGGTGAGATGGAAGACGAACTCCTTGGTCTCGGAGTGGCGGTCCTTCACGGGGTTCGGGATGGGATCGGTCTTCTGCCAGACGTTGTCCATCCGGGCAACCCAGCCGGCGTCCTGTAGCGCGATAGCGACGCGGTGCGGGACGAAGAGCTTCGACTTCTGGGCGAAGGTATCGCCGAGGTTGAGCCACCAGGACCCGTCGTCGCGGAGGACCCGGCGCAGCTCTTCGCCGACGGCGACGATGTTCTCGATGAACTCGTCGAGGGAGTCCTCGAGCCCGATCTGGCCGTCGATGCCGTAGTCGCGCTGCTGGAAGTACGGCGGGCTGGTGACCACGCAGTGTACCGAGTCGGCCGGCATCGAGGCGAGCTGCTCAACAGCGTCGCCCTGGTGGACATCGTTCACGAATCTCTCGATAGAGTTCCCACTCATCGATCTCGGGCCTCCTCTCCTCCGTCGGCCGCGACCCGCTGCGTTAGCTGGTCGACCCGCTGGTTACACGCCGCAATCACGCTGCGGCGGGGCTCGCTGCGGTCGGTTTCGACGTCGAGATACGCCCGGACGAGCCCCGGCTGGGTGATGCCGCGGATCCTGGGGCGGGGGTCGAGGTGGTAGAGGAACCTGGCGGGGTCCTCCCCGAACTGGTCGCGGTAGTGGGGGTAGGTGGGGTGGTGGCAGTTGTGGGCGGCGGGTTGGCTTTCGGACGGCATCTACGACTCGTCACCCCCGTCTGGCAACACGGTCGCGTACTCGGGGACCTCGACGTCTTCCTCGCCGGTGATGCCGCCGCCGAAGGAGGCGAGACTCGGGTCGTTGCTCGCGAGCACGTGGCCGACGAGTGTGGTGGCGAGGTGGACGGGGACGGCGTTCCCGATCTGCTCGACGGTCTCGGTCTTGTTGCCGGCCAAATGGTACCCGTCGGGGAACCCCATTGCGGCGGCCAACTCTGTGGGTTTGAGCATCCGGAACCGGATGTCTAACCCGAGCGGATAGCACTCCGGAACCACGAGCCCGAATCGGTCCCGCGTGGTGACCGTCGGGAGGGGCTGGTCGATGGATTGGCTGCCGCCGTTCCCGTAGTACGCGACGAGAAACGGCGACGCGATGGCTGCCGGGACCTTCGAAGCCGGCACCGTTGGCAACGGCCGCTCGATGTCGTGGGTTCGGGGGCGCTGCCCGGCGCGTTCGCCGTAGAACGGGACGAGATACGGAGTGACGAGATAGCCGTCGTGGTTCTTCGCCGTCACCGTATGCAACGGCCTCGAGTCCGGACGGTAGGCCGGGTTGCTGTGGAGGCCGCGGCGGGCGCCGTTCCGCGGGAGGATGAACGGGTCGGGAGTAATGGTGCTGATGGCGCCCCCGGTGGAGATCGTCGGTAACGGCCGTCGGGTGGACCGGGGTCGGCTGCCGGACTGTTGGCCGAGCACGTACGGGGTACAAAGCGCGAACTTCTGGCCACCCGATGTGATGGTATCGAGCGGCTCGTCGAGGGGGCGGCTCGTTGAGGTGCCGTAGTATTTGACGAGGAACGGCTCGCTGACGGCCTCGGCGACCGTCTGGGCATCCGAGGCGGGAACGACGCGTTCGCGGAGCTGATGGACGTCGTCACGGCCGATCTCATGGATGGCGTCGGCGAACGGCTCGAGACGCGGGTGGCCGTGGCGGCGGATTCCTTCGGCGATCCGCTGCATCGTCGTGTTCTTCAACGGCTTCCGCCGACCGTCGTCGAGATCGCGCGTCCAGAGTGATTCGCCGGGGTCGGTCCAGTCGATAATCTCGGCGGCCGGCCGGCGGTCCGGGAGCTCGGTGTCCTGGTCGCTGTGGGTGGGGTCGGGGAACGTCGGTTGTTTCTCGCGGCAGGCAACGATGAACAATCGTTTGCGGGCGGTTGCGTCGCCATAGTCCGCCGCATTCAGGACCTGATGGGCGACGGTGTAGCCGAGGGCTTCGAACATCCCGACCCAGCGCTCGAAGATCGAGCCGTCCCGCGTCGGCTGGCCGTCCTCGATCGGGCCCCACGACCGGAACTCGCGAACGTTCTCGAGGACCACATGGTCGGGGCGGAGTTTCTCGACCCAATCCAGGACGTGCCACGCCGACGCGCGTTTCTGCTCGCTCACCGGCTTGCCCCCGCGGGCCGTGGTGAAGTGGACGCATTCGGGGCCGCCGGTGAGTAGCGTTACGGTGTCGGGCTCGACGACGTCAGGTGGGTGGAGTTCCTCGATTTTCGCGTGGTAGTGCTCGGCCCACGGGTGGTTTTGCTCGTGGGTTTCGATGGCGGGCGCCCAGTGGTTGACCGCATGGAGCTCGACGTCCTCCCCAGGGGTCTTCCCGAGCCGTTCACAGGCGCGGGCAACGCCGGTGGAGAGGCCGCCGGCGCCGGCGAAGAGGTCGACGACGGTGATCAACTCGCTCACGCGTCGTCACCTCCGGGGGTTGCCTGCAGTCCGATACCTTTCGGGAGTCCGCGACCTTCGATCGCGGTCTCGAGTCGTTCAGGTCTGGTGTGTTGGTCGGTGAGGATGGCGTCGCACTCGGGACAGCAGCGGGTGCGGGTGTTGGTGTCGGTGTTGATGACGACCTGGAGGCGTGCGATCTCTCGGCAGGCCGGGCAGAGTCGGGTGGGGTAGTGGGTTGTGATGTAGCGGTGTTCGTAGTCGAGGCTGTCCATGGTCCACCCGTGGGTGAGGGTGCGGCCGATCTGCTGGTGGAGCTCGTGGGGTGTTTCGACGCGGTTGAGTCGTCGGGATTCGATGAAGCCGAGGCGACTCATGGGTCGTCACCTCCAGTCAATTTGTCCCCCGAGATGGGCGTCCACCGATGGTCGCAGTTCCTACACTCCGTCTCGAACCCCAGCCACCACTCCGGGACCGCGCCGGATTCGCCGCAC
This sequence comes from uncultured Natronomonas sp., assembly GCA_964609565.1. Taxonomy (GTDB): domain Archaea; phylum Halobacteriota; class Halobacteria; order Halobacteriales; family Haloarculaceae; genus Natronomonas. Next base: position 2,349 of record CAZSSY010000031.1, on the reverse strand, counting down.
TCCGGGCACTCGATGTCGATCGGGTTCTCGATCTCGTTCTCGGAAATGGTCGGCCCGTCCGACATCACTCGCTCCCCCCGGAGAATGCAGTGAGCTGCGTGTTCGCCTCGCGACGTTGCTCGGTTTTCCACTCCTTGTAGCAGTCTTCGTGTAGGAGGTAGCTGCCGGGTGGTGACGCGGTCACGCAGTCGTATTCGGTTCCGTCCGGTGTGTAGACCGGACCGTGGGTGTAGTGGACGCCGGCACCGATTCTCGATGCCTTCCGGTCTTCAGCGCCGAACACTGTCCCGCATTCGACGCATTGCTCGAATGTCGAGCCGTCGGGTTGCCGAGGATAGGGGAAGTCGTGGTCGCTCACGTCCCGTCACCTCCCTTCGAACGCATGAGGCGTGTTCTGGCCTCGCGCCATTCCTCGTCGGTGTAGTCGTGTTCCGCTTGGAGGTGGTCGCGGAGGGCGTCGTAGATGCCCGCTGTGGTGAGGGTGGACCACTCGCAGTCGTCGACGCGGCAGCGGGCCATGTCGAACGATGGGGCGTTACTCGCCATCGGTTACCTCCTCCCCGGATCGGTCGGTGTTCGTGTGTAGAGACCGATACCCTGTGACGTACATTGCGACGATGAAGACAGACGCCAACGCAGGAAGAATCCATAGTAGCGTCCCGTGTGCGAAAAACACCACCGCCATTAATGCGACGACGCCACTTGACCAACCGAGACCGAACATCAGGTCATGAGAATATCGGTCTATAGCGTCCTCAGGCATCGCGCTTCGCCTCCTGCCGCCCGGTTTCTTGTCCTATAGAACGCCAGCAACCTCCACATACCGTGACCGTCGAACGCCCAACGGTCACTGGAATAGGCCGATTAACCGGAACATCATCTTTCAATTCCCGTCCACAGTAAGCGCATGACCGGTCGGTACCCGTGCTCGATGGAACGGGTGTTTCGCCCCCGTCCGTGGCTGGAACAAAGGACTCGTTGAAGGACGACTGGCGGTGGTCCTTTTTAAGGGACCCCGTATTTAAACCCTCCAAGGCTTCCAGCCAGTGCCAGTACTTGTTCTGGATCATCGTCGTCGTATCCATCGAGTCGACGCCGGCACGCGCCCACCAGAGGAACTCCTTCTTGCCACCAGGGTTCCCGACGTGGACTCGCATCCCACGCTCGTGGGCGCTCTCGATGATTTCGAGGCCGTGGGCACGCTGCCAGCGGCCTTCGCCACCGACGAAGACGGTGTCGACGTCCAGGCGCTCGTAGAGCCTGAGCTGCGTGTCGACCGCCATCCCAGGCTGGAGGACCGGCGCCGGGGGCAGTCCCCGGTCGCGGACCTCGTAGATGTACTCTCGGTGGCGCTCCAGGGTCGTCTCGGCATCGTTGAGTTCGTCCGGGAGGACCACGAAGTCCGGCGGGAACGGCATCTTCTCCGGTACTTCATCGAGCAGCGCGAGCCATTCGCTGGCATCGAAGCTATCGGTGAACGCCCCGTTGTCGACGAAGTACGGCCAGTCGTGAGGCGTCATCTTATCCGGGGTCCAGCAGGCACCGTGAACGAACGACGGAGCGTGCCGTCGGCAGTCCGGGATCGCCGACGCGCCCGGGCAGCCGTGGTAGAGCCTCATGCGTACCCCTCCAGCGTCTGGTTGGTCATGTCCATCAGCGACCGCTTCCGGGTGCCGATGCCCTGCCCGCGGAGTGGTTCCTTAACCTCGAAGCCGCGGCGCTCCAGGGCGGGCGTCAGCGGGTCAGCATATTTCGCGCCACCGAGTATCTCAACAACAGCGTCGGCCGGAACGCGGCTGGCGAGGTCCGCGGCGATCTCCTCGCCCCAGGCGTCCGGGTCGTCGAGGTCCTTCGCGTGAGTGTTGTAGCTCGCCACCTCGTCGTCGGGGTGCAGGAGGCCGTACTCGGCGCTCTGGACGTACCAGCGGTCGGCGTTGGCTTCGGCGTAGGCGCGCTGTTTGACGAAGTAGTCGCTCTCGTCGTAGAGGTCTCGCGCTGGGTGCTCGCCGTCCCGCTTCGAGGCGGTACACTGGACGAGCACGATTCGCTCAGTGGCGTGCTGCTCTGTATCGGGTGTCACGCGGCGACACCTCCTGCAAGAAAGTCGCCGTCAGCCGGCGATGGCTCTGGCTTTGGACAATCGTGGTGAAGCCAGGGGAGGGATTTATACCCGGACCTAGCAGGAGTATCCGAAACCGATATCCTGGTAGCCTGGCAGGTGACACAGGGTTTTATGACAGCGTGATTTTGGTGGGTTGCGTTGCTATAACCAGTACTTTCGCGTCTGGCGATTGAAGCCCTTATCTCTCTCCGTACAATATCACCACCCCGTCGCTGGGGGGTGGTTTC